>JAGWTJ010000283.1 GCA_028869005.1 Burkholderiales bacterium
TTGATCGCCGCCGGCAAGGTCGTGTCGCTTCGTTGGCGGCGTGCCGCGGCCAAGCGGAACCGCGAAGACAGGCCAGCCACATGAGACAAGACCTCCCGCCCCACGCGACGCGCAGGCGCCTGCTGGAGCTCGGCGTCGCCGGCTTCGGTCTGGCGGCGCTGCCGGGACTGCACGCGCGGGCGGCGACGGCGCCAGTCGCACCTGCCGCACCTGCCGCACCTGCCGCACCTGCGCCCATCGCACGCCGCGCCAGGCTGCGCCTGTCCGGGCCGCCGGCGGCAGTATCGTTTCCGCTGATGCGTCTGGCCGACAGCCGGGCGCTGGCCGACGTCGCCGATCAGGTCGAGTTCGCGCTCTGGAAGAGCCCCGACCAGTTGCGCGCGCAAGCCATCGAGCAGTCGGCCGACTTCGTGGCGATGCCGAGCAATGTCGCGGCCAACCTCTTCAACCGCGGCGTGCCGCTGCGGCTGCTCAACGTCAGCGCCTGGGGCCTGCTGTGGATGGTGTCGCGCGAGCCGGGACTGCGCACGCTGGCCGACTTTCGCGGCAAGGAAGTGGTGATGCCGTTTCGCGGCGACATGCCCGACATCGTGTTCCGGCTGCTCGCCGCGCGCCAGGGACTCGACGTGGGCAAGGACATCGCGCTGCGCTACGTCTCCTCGCCGCTGGACGCGATGCAGTTGCTCGTCATGCGGCGCGCCGACCACGCGCTGCTGGCCGAGCCGGCGGTGTCGGTGGCGCTGCGCAAGAGCCACTCGTTTCCGATCGACGTGGTGGCGCCCGAGCTGTATCGCAGCGTCGATCTGCAGCAGGAATGGGGCCGCGTGCTGGGGCGGCCGCCGCGCATCCCGCAAGCCGGCATCACCGCGGCCAAGGGCCTGCTCGGCGACGCGGCGCTGCTGGCGCGCTTCGAGCGCGCCTACACCGAGGCGCTGCACTGGTGCCAGGCCGACCCGAGCGCCTGCGGCACGATGGTGGCGCGCCACGTGAACATGTTGAGCGCCGACGGCGTCGCCGACTCGGTGCGCATCGACAAGGCGGCCGTCGTCAGCGCCGCTGACGCGCGCGCCGAGCTCGAGTTCTTCTACCGCCTGCTGCTCGAGCAGCAGCCCGGACTGGTCGGCGGCAAGCTGCCGCCGGCAGCCTTCTACGCCTGAGCGCGCCACGCCATGCGGCACGCCGACGACCGCCCTCTTCGTCCACGGCGCGCGCGCTGAGGGGCGCCGCGATGCTCCCGCTGCTGCGCGCCTGGCTGGTCGGCATTCCGCGCTACCTGTGGAGCGGCTGGGGCGCCATCGCCAGCCTGCTGCTGATGGTGGCGCTGTGGGAGGCGCTGGCCGCCTTCTACGGGCCGCTGGTGCTGCCCGATCCGCTGGCCACCGCGCACACGCTCGGACAGCTGGGCGCGCACGGCGGCGCGCTGTGGACAGCGCTGGCGGTGACGGCGCGGCGCGCCTTCATCGGCCTGGCGCTCGCCGTGCTGGCCGGCAGCGTGCTCGGCGTGGCTGCGGGCGTGTCGATGACGGCGTCGATGATGTCGCGGCCCTGGGTCACGGTGCTGCTGGGCACGCCGCCGATCGCCTGGCTGGTGCTGGCGATGCTGTGGTTCGGCAGCGGCGACGGCACGCCGGTGTTCACGGTCTTCATCGCCTGCTTTCCGGTCGTCTTCGCCGGCGGCATGCAGGGCGCGCGCACGCTCGAGCAACGCTGGCGCGACCTGGCGCGCGCCTTCGCGCTGCCCTGGCACATGCGCGTCGCCGACGTCTACGTGCCGCACGTGCTGTCCTACCTGTTCCCGGTGTGGATCGTCGCTCTGGGCAGCGCCTGGAAAGTGGTCGTGATGGCCGAGCTGCTGTCCTCGGACAACGGCATCGGCGCCGCGCTGGCAGGCAGCCGTGCGCAACTGGACATGTCCGCGACGCTGGCCTGGATCGGGGCCGTCGTGCTCGTGCTGCTGGCGCTCGAGTACCTGTTGCTGGAACCCGTCAAGCGCGAGCTCGAACGCTGGCGCGACGCGCACGCCGCGCTCGCGCAGACGCCATGACGCCCACGCACGGCGCGACGGCCGAGTTGCGCGTGTCGCAGCTCGAGCACGCCTACGGGCCGCGCAGCGTGCTCGAGGGCGTCGAGCTGCGGCTGCCTGCCGGGCGCACGCTGGCGCTGGTGGGCCCCTCGGGCAGCGGCAAGAGCACGCTGCTGCACCTGTGCGCCGGGCTGCTGACGGTGCGGCGCGGCCGCATCGACAACGGCTTCGCCCGCACCGCGATGCTGTTCCAGCAGCCGCATCTGCTGCCGTGGAAGAGCGCGCTCGACAACATCGCGCTCGGCCTGAAAGCGCGCGGCACGCCACGCGCCCTGCGCCTGCGCGCGGCGCGCGCGATGGGCCACGCCATGGGACTGGACGACACGGCCCTGGCGCAGTTCCCGCCGCAGCTGTCGGGCGGCATGCAAAGCCGCGCCGCACTGGCGCGGGCGCTGGTGCTCGAGCCCGACCTGCTGCTGCTCGACGAGCCGTTCTCGGCACTCGACATCGGCCTCAAGGGCCATCTGCACCGCCTGCTGCTGGCCGAGCAGGCGCGCCGTCCGCTGGCGGTGCTGATGATCACGCACGACGTGATGGAGGCCGTCACGCTGGCCGACAGCGTGCTCGTGATGGCCGGCACGCCGGCACGCGTGCGCTGGCGCCTCGATCTGACAGTGCCGCCCGCGCGCCGCGACGACGGCTGGATCTACCAGCAGACGGCGCGGCTGCTGGCGCAACCGGTCGTGCGTGAAGCCTTCGACTTGCCGGCACCCGAGCACGGCACCGCGCAGTCGCTCGCGCAAGCACCGACCCATCGCTTGCCGACACCGGAGCCGATCGCCACCGCCCCGTCGCAGCTCGAGCTCGACGGCGGCGCCATGGTGGCCGCATCGCTACCCTCCACACCGCGCGAGCGCTGCTGACGCCCGCCGCTTTCGCCACCCGACCCGCGCGTCGCCAAACCCCTGCAGGAGAACGAGCCATGGCCCTCCTTAAACCCACGTCCGAGCGGTCGAACCCGGCGCCGGCCGCCGCCGGCCGCATGCCGGCCTTCTTCGAGCAGGCGCCGATGCTGCGCGTACGCGATCCGCTGGCCGCGTTTCTCGGCGCCGTCGACAGCGGCGTCATCGAATACCGCTACGCCGATGCGGTGCGTCTGGCCGGGCACTCATGCCCGACGGTGGCCGTCGCCTGGCTGATGACGATCAAGGGTCTGCGCGCCCTCTACGACGGCGAACTGCCCGAGCGCGGCGGCGTCGACGTCCACATGCGCGACGGCCGCGAGGACGGCGTCACCGGTGTCGTCGCCTCGGTCGCCACGCTGCTCACCGGCGCGACGGTGGAAACGGGCTTCGCGGGCATCGGCCCGCTGCACCGCTTCAGCCGCCGCAACCTGCTGCACTACGGCGAGCGCATCGAAGGCACGCTGGCGCTGCGCCGGCGCGACAGCGGGCAGGCCGTGCAGGTGGAGTCCGATGCCTCGGTCGTGCCCTGGAGCGACGAGATGCGGCTGCTGATGCCCAAGGCGGTGACCGAGACGGCGACGCCCGACGAGCTCGAGCGCTTCGGCCGGCTGTGGCAGCAGCGCGTGCGCGCCATGCTCGTCGAGCACGCCGACGACCCGCGGCTGATTCAGGTACGGGAGTGGCGGCCGGCGCAGTGAGCACGCATGAGCATGACGCCGCCGCGTGGCCCCGGCTGACACCGGCGGCAGACAGCGTGAGCGACGGCACGCCGGCCGCCGAAGACGCGCGCACGCCGTGGCGCCTCACGCATGCGCTGTGGCTGTGCGCGTTCCGGCCCTTCTTCGCACTCGCCGCCATCGCGGCCTGGGCGGCGATGGCCGCCTGGGGCGGCTTCCTGTTCCTCGGCTGGCCGCTG
>JAGWTJ010000284.1 GCA_028869005.1 Burkholderiales bacterium
GTCGCCTATCGAGGCCAGGCCTACGACGGCTGGCAGTCGCAGCCCGGCGGTCGCACGGTACAGGACCGGCTCGAGCGGGCGCTCGGCGAATTCGCGACACAGCCGGTGCGCACGCGCTGCGCCGGACGCACCGACGCCGGCGTGCACGCGATGAACCAGGTGGTGCACATCGACGCGCCGGTGCTGCGCGAACCGTTCTCGTGGGTGCGTGGCACCAACCGCTTCCTGCCGCCCGACATCGCGCTGCAGTGGTGCCGCCCGGTGACGCCCGGCTTCGATGCGCGCGCCAGCGCGCGCGGGCGGCGCTATCGCTTCCTCGTGCTCGAGTCCGCGGTGCGCCCGGCGCTCGAGGCGGGCGCCTGCGGCTGGGTGTTCCGCCCGCTCGACGGCGACGCGATGCGCGCCGCCGCCGCCTGTCTGGTGGGCGAGCACGACTTCAGCGCGTTTCGCGCTGCCGGCTGCCAGGCGCGCTCGCCGGTGAAGACGATGCGCGCGATCGCGATCACGCAGCGCGGTGCGCCGCTGGCGCGCTACTGGCGCTTCGACTTCGACGCCAGCGCCTTCCTGCACCACATGGTGCGCAACATCATGGGCTGCCTGGTCGCCGTGGGCAGCGGGCGCCGGCCGCCGGACTGGTTGCAGCAGGTGCTGGCCGCGCGCGACCGCGCCGCTGCCGCGCCGACGTTCCCGCCCGAAGGCTTGTACTTCGTCGGCCCGTACTACGATCCGGCGCATGGCATTCCAGAGCACACGCCGGCCATGGACTGGCTGCCCTAGCTCGGCGCGCGGCGTGCCGGGCGCCGCTGGCGCGCACCGGGTGCCGGTGGCGAGCCGCACGGCGCGATGAACCGGACGCGCATCAAGGTGTGCGGCCTCACGCGCGAGGCCGACGTCGCCGACGCTGTCGAGGCCGGTGCCGACGCGGTCGGCTTTGTCCTCTGGCGCGGCAGTGCGCGCCACGTGGACGCGGCGCGTGCGCAGGTCCTGGCACGGCGCCTGCCGCCCTTCGTCGTGCCGGTGCTGCTGTTCGTCAACGCCAGCGCGGCCGAAGTGGCCGCCGGCATCGCGGCGCTGCCGCAGGCGCTGCTGCAGTTTCACGGCGACGAGACGCGCGCGCAGTGCGAGGCCGCGGGCCGCCCCTACCTGCGCGCCGCACGCATGGCCGAGGGCCTCGATTTGTTAGACTTCGCCGCACGCTTTCACAGCGCGCAGGCTCTGTTGCTCGACGCACATGTCGAGGGCTTCGGCGGAGCGGGAAGGGTCTTCGATTGGTCACGTGTGCCACCCAACGTGCCCTGTCCGGTCGTTTTGTCTGGTGGGTTGAATCCTGCCAACGTGACCGACGGGGTGTTGCGCGTCCGGCCGTATGCCGTTGACGTGAGCTCCGGCGTGGAGAGCGCCGGGGGCATCAAGGATGCCGCACTGATGCGGCGCTTTTGCGATGCGGTGCGCGAAGCCGATGCCCGGCTCGCCGACATGGCCGCCTGAACCCCTTTCGATGTCGATGACGATCTACCAGCAGCCCGATGCACGCGGGTATTTCGGACCGGTGCGCGGCACCACCTTCGGCGGCAGTTTCGTCGCCGAGACGCTGACCCAGGCGCTGCACGAACTCGATGCCGCGTACGCGCGCTATCGCGTCGACGCCGAGTTCCAGAGCGAGTTCCGCCACGAGCTCACGCATTACGTCGGCCGTCCGACGCCGGTCTATCACGCCGCACGGTTGTCGCGCGAGATCGGCGGCGCGCAGATTCACTTGAAGCGCGAGGACCTCAACCACACCGGCGCGCACAAGATCAACAACACGATCGGCCAGGCGCTGCTCGCACGCCGCATGGGCAAGCCGCGCGTCATCGCCGAGACCGGCGCCGGCCAGCATGGCGTGGCCACCGCCACCGTGTGCGCGCGCTACGGGCTCGAGTGCGTGGTCTACATGGGCAGCGAGGACGTGCAGCGCCAGCGCCCCAACGTGCAGCGCATGCAACTGCTCGGCGCCCGCGTGGTGCCGGTGGATAGCGGCAGCCGCACGCTCAAGGACGCGCTCAACGAGGCCATGCGCGACTGGGTCGCGCGGGTCGGGGACACCTTCTACATCATCGGCACCGTCGCCGGGCCGCACCCGTACCCGACCCTGGTGCGCGACTTCCAGCGCGTGATCGGCGACGAGTGCATGCGCCAGATGCCGGCGCAGATCGGCCGCCAGCCCGATGCGGTGATTGCCTGTGTCGGCGGCGGCAGCAACGCGATCGGCATCTTCCATCCCTACATCCCGTACGACGAGACGCGCCTCATCGGCGTCGAGGCCGGCGGCGAGGGGCTGGCCAGCGGCCGCCACGCCGCCTCGCTGTGCGCCGGCTCGCCCGGCGTGCTGCACGGCAACCGCACTTATCTGCTGCAGGACGACGACGGCCAGATCCGCGCCACGCATTCGATCTCGGCCGGCCTCGACTATCCCGGCGTCGGCCCCGAGCATGCGTACCTCAAGGACAGCGGCCGCGCCGAGTACGTGACGATCACCGACGACGAGGCGCTGGCCGCTTTCCATCGCCTGTGCCGCACCGAGGGCATCATCGCGGCGCTCGAATCGAGCCATGCGGTGGCGCACGCGATGAAGCTGGCCGCGACGATGGCGAGCGACCGCCATCTGCTCGTCAACCTCTCGGGGCGCGGCGACAAGGACATCGCCACGGTCGGCGCCATGACGGGCGCCGGACTCGGCCGAGGCGTGGCCGGCAGCGCCTCGGAGGCTGCATGAGCCGCATCGCCATCACGCTGCGCTCGCTGCGCGCGCAGGGCCGCAAGGCGCTCATTCCGTTCGTCACCGCCGGCGACCCGTTCGTCGACGGCACGCCGCGCCTCATGCACGCGCTGGTCGAGGGCGGCGCCGACATCATCGAGCTCGGCGTGCCGTTCAGCGACCCGATGGCCGACGGGCCGGTAGTGTGCAAGGCGAGCGAGCGTGCGATCGCCCGCGGCGTCGGCACGGCGCAGGTGCTGGCGATGGTGCGCGAGTTCCGCGCTCACGACGCCACGACGCCGGTGGTGCTGATGGGCTATGCCAATCCGGTCGAGCGCTACGACCAACGCCGGGGCGCCGGGGCCTTCGTGCGCGACGCGGCGGCGGCGGGCGTCGACGGCGTGCTGATCGTCGACTATCCGCCCGAGGAGTGCGAGGAGTTCGCGGCTCGCGCGCGGGACAGCGGCCTCGATCTCATCTTCCTGCTCGCGCCCACGTCGACCGAGGAGCGCATGGCGCAGGTCGGGCGCGTCGCGAGCGGCTATGTCTACTACGTGTCGCTCACCGGCGTCACCGGCTCGGCGCACCTGGACACGGATGCGGTGGCGCAGATGCTGCCGCGCATCCGGCGCCACGTGAGCGTGCCGGTGGGTGTCGGTTTCGGCATCCGCGACGCCGACACGGCGCGCGCGGTGGCGGCGGTGGCCGATGCGGTCGTGATCGGCTCGCGGCTGATCCAGCTCCTCAACGACGCGACGAGCGACAATGCGCCTTGCGCCGGGGCGGCGCCAGGTGCCGCGCCCGTGACCGAACTGGACCGCGCCGCGCACGCCGCCCATGCCGCACAGATGGAGCGCGCCGCAACCGTGGCGCGCCGCTTCATGGCCGAGATGCGCGCCGCGCTCGATGGAGGAATTGCCCGATGAGCTGGTTGGAAAAGCTGCTGCCGCCCAAGATCCAGCAGACCGATCCCGAGCAGCGCCGCGCGGTGCCCGAGGGGCTGTGGGTCAAGTGTCCCGAGTGCGAAACGGTGCTCTACAAGACCGACCTCGAGAAGAACCTCGGGGTCTGTCCCAAGTGCGAGCATCACCACCGCATCGGCGCGCGCGCGCGGCTCGATGCCTTCCTCGAC
>JAGWTJ010000041.1 GCA_028869005.1 Burkholderiales bacterium
TAGTCAGTTGCGCGTGCACGGTCTTTGGTACGCGTGCGACAAATTTGCCGGAGGCCACACCACCTCCATTGGGTACCGGAGCTTGCAAGCCCTTGGACTTGAGCGTTGCGATTGTTGCCCTGAGTGCGTCTGCACCGTTTCGGATGGCTTCCTCGATCGATTCTCCGTCGGCCATGCAATCCGAGAAGTCCGGATACGAAATCAAGAAGCCACCGCCTTCATCCGCCGACAGCGGACGAATCTCGAAAGGGTAATCAGTCAGCTTAGCCATGATTCAATCTCCATCGATCAGCTCGATGAACTTCTTGATGTAGATCGGCTTGATGGGACGACGCGCTGGCACCGGCAAGGTCTTTCCGTCTGGCCTTATGAAGACGCAGTGACTCGATCCTTGATGGCGCCAATCCACACCATGTTGACGAGCGACAGTCTGAAGTTGGATGAGCTGCCAGTCCAGCGGGCTCCGCCGCATGGCGCTGAGCAGCTTGGCGGCGGTGGTCACCATATTATGGTACTACAGATGACATCATTCTGCAGGTCACCGGCGTTCGCGATGTGAGGCCGAACTTTGGAGTTCGCCCGCGCGTGAAGGCTGGCGCAACCGGCCGTTGCGCGTCGGCGTGCAGCAGAGGGTTGTGCCGCGCTCTCACTTGCACTGCTCTCTGAGAAGCTCGTAGGCAATGACCAGCGCCGAGAGCAGAGAACCTCCGGGACGAAGGCAATCGGGCTTCTCAGTACGAGCAACGGCACGTGCAAGCTGCTCCTCCCGCGAGACCGCCGGTTCGCCAAGGTACGTGTCGCTGGACTCTCCCATCTGGTGAACGGCGCTCTTGCTCGCGCGATAGGCTTTGCGAAGAACCTCAGGATCGAGCCGCAGTGGAGCTGCACCGGGGCCGGCCGGCGCACCGTCAGGCGGCCGCCGCACGGACCGGTTCGTGCCGGGCGGCCGGCGAGCACGGCATGGCGAGCAGGGCGATGGCGTTTCGCTGCACACTCGGCGCGCTGCGCGCCAGGATGCGCCCTGCGACCTTCGTCCTCGTCCGCGACCACCCATGACCGCCTTTGCGTTCGACAACAGCTACGCACGCGAGCTGCCCGGCCTGTACGTGCCGTTCCGGCCGGTCGCGGTGCCGGCGCCGCGGCTGCTCTACTTCAACCGCGAGCTGGCCCTCGAGCTCGGGCTCGACGACGCCGCGCTGGCCGGCGCGCAGGGCGCCGAGATCTTCGCCGGCAACGCGTTGCCGGACGGCGCCGAGCCGTTGGCGCAGGCTTACGCCGGGCACCAGTTCGGCGGCTTCTCGCCGCAGCTGGGCGACGGCCGCGCGCTGCTGCTGGGCGAGCTGATCGATAGTCACGGCCGCCGTCGCGACATCGCGCTCAAGGGTTCGGGCCGCACGCCGTTCGCGCGCGGCGGCGACGGCAAGGCGGCGCTTGGTCCCATGTTGCGCGAGGTGCTCGTCGGCGAGGCGATGTACGCGCTCGGCATCCCGACCACGCGCGCGCTGGCCGTGGTCGCCACCGGCGAGCCGGTCTACCGCGAGCAAGTGCTGCCCGGCGCGGTGCTGACGCGCGTCGCGGCCAGCCATCTGCGCGTCGGCACGTTCGAGTACTTCGCCGCGCGCGGCGAGCTCGATTCGCTGCGCCGGCTCGCCGACTACGCGATCGCGCGCCACGACCCTGCGCTGGCCGGCAGCGCCGATCGCCCTCTCGGTCTGCTGCGTGCGGTGGCGCAGCGCCAGGCCGAGCTGGTTGCGCAGTGGATGAACGTCGGCTTCATCCACGGCGTGATGAACACCGACAACACGACGATCTCGGGCGAGACGATCGACTACGGCCCCTGCGCCTTCATCGAAGCCTACGACCCGGCGACCGTGTTCAGCAGCATCGACCAGGGTGGGCGCTACGCCTTCGGCAACCAGCCGCAGATCGCACGCTGGAACCTGGCGCGGCTGGCCGAAGCGCTGTTGCCGCTGCTGGCCGATGTCGACGACGTGCCGGCGGCGGAACGCGCCGTGGCGCAAGTGACCGAGGTGATCGACGCCTTTCCCGCGCTGTACCGCGCCGCGCTGCTGCGCGGCCAGCGTGCCAAGCTCGGACTGCGCGACGGCGACGCCGCCGACGACGCGGCCGATGGCGCGCTCGCCGACGACTGGCTGGCGCTGCTGCACCGCGAGCGCGTCGACTTCACGCTCGCCTGGCGGCGTCTCGCGGCGGCTGCGGCGGGCGACGCGTCGGCGCTGCGCGCGTTGTTCGTCGAGCCATCGGCTCCCGACGCTTGGCTGGTGCGCTGGCGCGCGCGCTGCGCGGCCGAGGACGCCGCTGCGGACGATGCGGCGGCCGACGGCGCCACGGTGGATGAAGCGGGCGGCGCGGCGGCCACCGGCAGCGGCGCGCCGCCCGCACTGGCGCGCGCGCGACGCATGCGCGAGGTCAATCCGTACGTGATCGCGCGCAATCATCGCGTCGAGGAGGCGCTGGCGGCGGCGTCCGACGAAGGCGACCTGGCGCCGTTCGAGCGCCTGCTGGCCGCCCTGCGCCGGCCCTTCGACGAGAACGACGCCCAGGCCCCTTACGCCGAGCCGGCCCCGGCCGAGGTGACCGCGGGCTACCGCACCTTCTGCGGCACCTGAACGCCGGGAGTCTGCGTGCGCAGCATGCCGAACCCGGCGAGCGCGATCACGGCGCTGCCGATTATCGTGCGCAGCGTGGGCGGCTGTTGCAGCACGAGCCAGGCCAGCAGAGCGGCCCAGATCATCTGCGTGTAGGACAGCGGCGCCATCGCCGACGCCTGGGCCTGCGTGTAGGCGCGCAGCACCTGCCATTGCGCGAAGGTCCAGCACAAGCCCATCGCCAGCACCTCGAGCCATTGCATGCGTGACAGCACGGCGGGTGCGCGCAACTCGCCGCCCAACGCCAGACCCGAGCAGGCGAGACCGACCGCGCAGGTGCAGACCTGCGTCGTGAAGGCATCGTCGGTGCTGCCGATGCGCCGCGTGCAGATCATGCCGAGTGACCAGATCATCGACGAGCCCACCGGCAGCAGCACCGCCGCGTCGAACCCGGCGCGTGACGGCGCCGCCACCGTGGCAACCCCTGCGAAGCCGACCACCACCCAGGTCCAGCGCGACGCGCGCACCCGCTCATGCAGCAGCCACACCGACAGCAGCGTGACGAAGATCGGCGACGAGAACGCCAGCGTCGTGGCCATCGCCAACGGCAGACGCGCGAGCGCCGTGATGAAGATCAGCGAGCTGCCGACGATGCACAGCCCGCGCAGCCCTTGCAGCATCGGGTGCCTGAGCGGCCGCAGGCGTGCGCCGCGTGCCATCAACCAGCCCAGCCACAGGCCGAGGCACACGAGGCGCAGCAGCACCAGCTCGGGCGCCGGCACGCCGGCCGCGCCCAGCCGTTTGGCGAACAAGTCCGAGAAGGCGAAGGCCACGGTCGAGCTCAACATCGCCATTGCCGCGCTGCCCACGACTCTGGGCGCGGGCAGGGAGGCGGAGGTCGCGCGCACGTGAGAGCTTGGCACGACTGACGAATACGCCGCAACTGCGGGGACTTGGAGGCGGAGCCCGCAGCTGGCTCGCCGAGTCGATGAGCCGCTCGCCCGCACGGCGGCTTGCGCCTCATACTGCGTCCTCGCAAAGGCCCGGCGCGCCGCGCTGCGCCCGCAAGACGCCCGACCCAAGGCACCGCATAACGTCGTGGATTCCTCTTCATCCGTTCCGCCCGTTCCGTTCGCAGCGCCGCTCTTCACGCCACCGCTGCCCGGCGGTGCACTGCGAGAGGCGATCAGCGCGCTCACGCGCCGCCCCGAGCCGCAGCTGCTGCCGGCGCTGTTGCAGGCCGCGCGGCTCGATGCCGCGCAAGCCGCGGCGGCGCGCGCGCTGGCGACGTCGCTGGCGCACACCTTGCGCGGGCGCAAGACGGGATCGGGCCGCGCCGGGCTCGTGCAGGCGCTGCTGCAGCAGTTCGCGCTCAGCTCGCACGAGGGCGTGGCGCTGATGTGCCTGGCCGAGGCGCTGCTGCGCATCCCCGATGCGGCCACGCGCGACGCGCTGATCCGCGACAAGGTGGCGCGCGGTGACTGGGGCGCGCACCTCGGCTTGAGCCCGTCGCTGTTCGTCAACGCCGCGGCCTGGGGCCTGCTGCTCACCGGCAAGCTGGTGGCCACGCACAGCGACGAAGGCCTGGGCGCCGCGCTCAGGCGCGTGGTCGGTCGCGGCGGCGAGCCGCTGATCCGCAAGGTGGTCGACCTGACGATGCGGCTGATGGGCGAGCAGTTCGTGATCGGCGAGACCATAGCCGAGGCGCTGGCCAACGCGCGCAAGCGCGAGGCGCAGGGCTTTCGGCACTCCTACGACATGCTCGGCGAGGCCGCGCTGACCGACGCCGACGCGCGCCGCTATCTGAGCTCCTACGAGCAGGCGATCGAAGCCATCGGCGCGGCGGCGGCCGGCCGCGGCATCCGCGACGGGCCGGGCATCTCGATCAAGCTGTCGGCGCTGCATCCGCGCTACGCGCGCGCCCAGGTGCAGCGCGTGCGCGACGAGTTGTACCCGCGCCTGCGCGGCCTGGCGCTGCGCGCGCGAGCGCTCGACATCGGTCTGAACATCGACGCCGAGGAGGCCGATCGGCTCGAGCTGTCGCTCGAACTGCTGGAACGCCTGTGCCTGGAGCCGGCGCTCGCGGGCTGGCACGGCATCGGCTTCGTGATCCAGGCCTACCAGAAGCGCTGCCCGGCGGTGGTGGACTGGCTGGTCGATCTGGCGCGGCGCACGCACCACCGGCTGATGGTGCGCCTCGTCAAGGGCGCGTACTGGGACAGCGAGATCAAACGGGCGCAGATCGACGGCCTGTCGGACTATCCGGTCTACACGCGCAAGGCCTACACCGACGTGGCGTACCTGGCCTGCGCCAAGAAGCTGCTGGCCGCGCCCGATGCGGTGTTCCCGCAGTTCGCCACGCACAACGCGCACACGCTGGCTGCGGTGTGGGCGCTGGCGGGCGCCGATGCGGGCCCCGAGCGCTACGAATTCCAATGCCTGCACGGCATGGGCGAGCCGCTGTACGAGCAGGTGGTGGCGCCGCTGGCAGCCGGCGGCCTGGGCCGCGCCTGCCGCATCTACGCGCCGGTGGGCACGCACGAGACGCTGCTCGCCTATCTCGTGCGCCGGCTGCTCGAGAACGGCGCCAACACCTCGTTCGTGCACCGCATCGCCGACGCCGGCGTGCCGCTCGAGACGCTGGTGGAGGACCCGGTCGATACCGCCCAGGCCTGCAGCGCGCGCGAGGGCGCGCTCGGCCTGCCGCATCCGTCGATTGCGCTGCCCGCGGCGCTCTATGGTCAGGAGCGGATCAACTCGCGTGGACTCGATCTCGCCGATGAAGCCACGCTGGCAGCGCTCGGCGCGGCGCTCGCCGCCGATGATCGGCACCATACCGAGCCGCTGCTCGGCGTATCGGCACAAGCCGGCGCCGCACAGCCGGTGCGCAATCCGGCCGACCGTCGCGATGTCGTCGGCACGGTATGCGAAGCGTCACCGGCCGACGTGCAGGCCGCGCTCGCCGTCGCCGCCGACGCCGCGCTGTCGTGGGCGGCGGTGCCGGCGCTCGAGCGTGCCGCGCTGCTCGAGCGCGCCGCCGATCGACTCGACGGCCAGACGCTGTCGTTGATCGCGCTGCTCGTGCGCGAAGCCGGCAAGACGGTGGCCAACGGCGTCTCGGAGGTGCGCGAGGCGGTCGACTTCCTGCGCTACTACGCGCTGCAGTTGCGTCGCGGCTGGGACGATGCGACGCGAGCGCCGCTCGGTCCGGTGCTGTGCATCAGCCCGTGGAACTTCCCGCTCGCGATCTTCACCGGCCAGGTCGCGGCCGCACTCGCTGCCGGCAATCCGGTGCTGGCCAAGCCGGCCGAGCAGACGCCGCTGGTGGCCGCTGCCGCCGTGCGTGCGCTGCACGCCGCCGGCGTCCCGCGCGCGGTGCTGCAACTGCTGCCCGGCCGTGGCGAGACGGTGGGCGCGGCGCTGGCAGCCGACGCGCGCGTGATGGGCGTGGTCTTCACCGGCTCGACCGAGGTGGCGTGGTTGCTGCAGCGCAGTCTGGCCGCGCGCCTGGGCGCCGACGGCAAGCCGGTGCCGCTGGTCGCCGAGACCGGCGGCCAGAACGCGATGGTGGCGGATTCGTCGGCACTTGCCGAGCAGGTGGTGGCCGACGCGCTGAGCTCGGCCTTCGACTCGGCCGGCCAGCGCTGCTCGGCGCTGCGCGTGCTGTGCGTGCAGCGCGACGTCGCCGATCGGCTGTTCGACATGCTCGAGGGCGCGCTGGCCGAACTGCGCGTGGGCAATCCGCGCGCGCTCGCCGTCGATGTCGGCCCGGTGATCGACGAGGAGGCGCGCGCCGGCATCGAGGCGCACCTGGAACGCATGCGCTCGCGCGGGCACCGCATCGTGCGTCCCACGGCTGCCGACCCGTCGGTGCCGGGCTGCTACGTGGCGCCGGCGATCGTCGAGATCGGCTCGCTGGCCGAACTGCAGCGCGAGGTCTTCGGCCCCGTGCTGCACGTGCTGCGCTACGAACGCGACGCGCTCGACGCCCTGGTCGGCCAGATCAACGCCACCGGCTATGCGCTGACGCTGGGCGTGCATACGCGCATCGACGAGACGGTGGCGCGCGTGGTCGGCGCGGCGCGCGCCGGCAACGTCTACGTCAACCGCAACATGGTCGGCGCGGTGGTCGGCGTGCAGCCCTTCGGCGGCGAGCGGCTGTCGGGCACCGGACCGAAGGCGGGCGGGCCGCTGTACCTGCTGCGTCTGTTGCGCGGCCGCCCGGCCGATGCCGCGCTGGCCGCCGTGCGCGCCAGCGGTGCCGTGGCCACGGCGCCGGTGCCGGGGCTGCAGTGGGGTGCGTCGGCCGAGGCGACCGAAGCGACCGAAGCGGCCGACGGCTTGGCGCTGCTGCGCGCGTGGGCGCAGGCCGGCGGCCGCAGCGCGCTCGTGCAGGCCTGCGAGAGCCTCGCACGGCACGCACCCACGGCCGGCCTGCGCGCGCTCGCCGGCCCGACCGGCGAGAGCAACCTGTACGCGCTGCAAGCGCGTGAGCAGGTGCTTTGCCTGGCCGCGGACGAGGCCGACCGGCTGCTGCAGCTCGCGGCCGTGCTCGCCGTGGGCAGCCGTGCGTTGTGGCCGGCGGCCGACGCGGCGCTGCTGGGCGCGTTGCCGCAGGCCCTGGTCGCCTGCGTGGCAACGGTCGACGACTGGACGCGGCCCGAGGCGCATTTCGACACCGTGCTGCTGCACGGCGACGCGGCGGCACGCAGCGCGGCGCTCGCGCGCCTGGCCGCGCGGCGCGGGCCGCTGGTCCCCCTGCACGCCTACGACGCGGGCGACGCGCAGATCGCGCTCGAGCGGCTGGTCGTCGAGCGCTCGCTGTCGATCAACACCGCCGCGGCCGGCGGCAATGCGACGTTGATGATGATCGAGTGAGGCGCCGGCCCGGTCGGCGGCAGCTCTCAGCCTGGCCCCGGAATATTCAAGCCCCGCGCCACCGCCGGCCTCGCGACGAACGCGGCGAGCGCGCGCAGCACGTTCGGGAAGCCCTGGATGCCGACCAGTTCGCCGGCCTCGTAGAAGCCGATCAGGTTGCGCACCCAGGGGAACACCGCGATGTCGGCGATCGAGTACGCGTCGCCCATGATCCAGGCGCGACTTTCGAGCCGCTGCTCGAGCACGCCGAGCAGGCGGCGCGATTCGTCGACGTAGCGCTGGCGCGGGCGCTTGTCGGCGATGTCCTTGCCGGCGAACTTGTTGAAGAAGCCGACCTGGCCGAACATCGGGCCGAGGCCGCCCATTTGCCACATCAGCCACTGGAGGGTCTCGTAACGCTCGGCCGCGTCGCGCGCCATCAACTGCCCGGTTTTGTCGGCCAGGTACAGCAGGATGGCGCCGGATTCGAACAGCGCGAGCGGCTGCCCGTTCGGTCCCTCCGGGTCGATGATGGCGGGGATCTTGCCGTTCGGGTTCAGCGACAGGAACTCAGGCGACTTCTGATCGGCCGTCTCGAAGTCGACCCGATGCGGCTCGTACGGCAGGCCGGTTTCTTCGAGCAGGATCGACACCTTGACGCCGTTGGGCGTCGGCAGCGAATAGAGCTGAAGCCGCTGCGGATGGAGCGCGGGCCACTTGCGGGTGATGAGGTAACGCGAAAGGTCGGCCATGCGGACATTCTGGCCGAGTTCATTCGGGTGTGCCCGAGGCCCTTTCCATCACCGCGGATCACGCAGCGGCACGCCGCCGCCAGCCCTGCACGACGCCTTCGAGGCTGAACACCGCCAGCGCCAGCCAGATCAGCGCGTAGCCCGGCGCGCGCGCGGCGAACGGCTCGTGATACAGCCACACGCCGAGCACCAGCTGCAGCGACGGCGCGAGGTACTGCAGCAGGCCGAGCGTGGAAAACCGGATCCTGCGTGCACCGGCGGCGAACAGCAGCAGCGGCACGGCCGTCACCGGCCCGGCGGCAGCCAGCAGCAGGCGCGTCACGGTATCGCCGTCGGCAAAGCCGCTCTTGCCGGTGTGCGCGAGCCACAGCAGATAGACGGCGGCAAGCGGCGTCAGCAGCACGGTCTCGAGCGTCAACCCCTCGACCGCACCGAGCACGGCGGTCTTGCGCAGCAGCCCGTACAGGCCGAAGGTGAGCGCCAGCACGAGGCCGATCCACGGGACTGCACCGGCCTGCCAGGTCAGCCACGCGACGCCGAGGGCGGCGACGCCGACCGCCAGCCACTGCGCGCGGCGCAGCCGCTCGTGCAGGAAGACGGCGCCGATCAGCACGTTGACCAGCGGGTTGATGAAGTAGCCGAGGCTGGCGTCGACCACGCGGTCGACGTTCACGGCCCAGATGTAGACGTACCAGTTGGCCGCCACCAGCACGCTGCTGGCCGCGAACCACAGCAGCACGCGCGGCTGCCGTCGCAGCTCGGCCAGCCACTGCAGCCGGCGCAGCGCCAGCAACAACGCCGCACACACTGCCAGCGACCAGACGATGCGATGGCCAAGGATCTCCAGAGGCGCAACCTGCTGCAGTGCCTTGAAGTAGATCGGGAACACGCCCCAGAGCAGGTAGGCTGCGCTGGCATAGACGATGCCGCGGTTCATCGGGGCACTAGGGATGATCGGTGGCGTTGACGATGCGCTGCCGCCCTACGCCTTGCGCGGGAAGTTGCGCTCCATCACCGCCGCCAGCCGATCGAGCGCGGCCGCCTTGCGGCCCGCGGCCCACACGCGCGGCGCGTTCTCGGTGAACCACTTCGCCCCCGGCCGCCAGTGCGTCATCACCGCGAGGTAGATGTCCAGCGCCGACATGCGGTCGCCGAGGAACCACGGCGCGCCGCAGGCCTCTTCGACGATGCCCCACAGCCGCTGCGCATAAGCGTCGACCTCGGCGCGAAAGCCTTCGGCCGCGCCCGCCGTCTTGACGAAGCGCGCGGGGTCGTCGGCGTAGGTGAAGGTGGGGTAGACGTTGGCGACGAGGAAGACCAGCCAGCGCAGGAACGCGGCACGCTCCCTGGCGATCACCGCGGGCACCAGATCGTCGCGGCCGGCGAGGTCGGCCAGGTGCAGCGTGATCGCTGCGCTCTCCGTCATCACCTGCCCGTCTGGCAGCACGAGCACGGGAATTTGCGTCAGCGGGTTCAGCGGCCGCAGCGTGTCGCGCGCCTGCGCCGAATCGAAGAGGTCGCCGACGTCGACGATCCGCATCGGCAGCCCATACCAGGCCAACTGGGCTTCGACGATCGCCGAGCCCCAGCCGGGGCGGGCGTGGAGGACGTATTCGCGCATGGTGCCGGTTCTCCCTTTGTCGAGCGAGCGTTCGAGTGGTCGTTCGAGCGGCCGATCGAGCGGTCGGTCGCTGCGTCAGGCGATGACGCGCAACGGCGTGCCGTTCGCAGCAAGCACGCGTCCGACGACCGCCGCAGCCTCGAAGCCCTGGCGGCGAAAGACCGCCAGCACCGCATCCAGCGCCGCCGGCTCGCACGACACGAGCAGGCCGCCGCTGGTTTGCGGATCGGTGAGCAGTGCGCGCTCGGCCGCGGCGAAGTGCGCCGACAGTTCGACCTCGTGTCCGTAGCCGTCCCAGTTGCGGCCCGAGGCGCCGGTGACGATGCCGCGCGCGGCCAGCTCGCGCACGCCGGCGAGCAGCGGCACCGCCGGCCAGTCGAGTTCGACCGTGCAGCGCGCGCCGCGCGCGATCTCGAGCGCGTGGCCGGCGAGGCCGAAGCCGGTGACGTCGGTGAGCGCATGCACGCCGGCGAGCGCCGCGAGGTCGGGACCGGGCGTGTTGAGCCGGGTGGTGGTGGCGATCATCTGCGCATAGCCCTCGGCGTCGAGCAGCTCCTTCTTGAGCGCCGCGCTCATCACACCCACGCCGAGCGGCTTGCCCAGTACCAGCAGGTCGCCGGGCCGCGCGTCGGCGTTGCGCCTGACGCGCTTCGGATGCACGAGACCGAGCGCGACCAGGCCGTAGATGGCTTCCACCGAATCGATGCTGTGGCCGCCGGCGATCGGGATGCCGGCGCTGCGGCACACCGCGGCGCCGCCTTCGAGCACGCGCGCGATGGTCGCCGTCGACAGCACCGAGATCGGCATGCCGACCAGCGCGAGCGCCAGGATCGGGCGCCCGCCCATCGCGTAGACGTCGCTCAGGGCGTTGGTGGCGGCGATGCGGCCGAAGTCGAAGGCGTCGTCGACGATCGGCATGAAGAAGTCGGTGGTGGCGATCAGCGCCTGCTCGTCGTTGAGCTGGTAGACCGCGGCGTCGTCTGCGGTCTCGATGCCGACCAGCAGCTCCTTGGGCACCGGCAGCGACACGGTGCTGCGCAGCACCTCGGACAGCACGCCGGGGGCGATCTTGCAGCCGCAGCCGCCGCCGTGCGACAGCGAGGTCAGGCGCGGTTCGACGGGTGCGGCCGGTGCGGCGGCCCCGCGCGGCGCAGACGCTTCAGGGGGCGCGTCGGGGACGGTGGGTGATGGTGCGGCGTTCATGGTCGTGCGGTATTCGGTTCGTGCGCCAGCAGGGCGGCGAGCAGGGCCTGCAAGGCCTCGCGCTCGGCCTCGGGCGCAAAGCGCCGCGATCGCGCGGCCAGCGCGGCGGCCAGGCGCGGCAGCATATCGCGCTCGTCGCGCGCACGTGCCAGCAGGGCCGCCAGCGCCGCGTCGTCGCCGGGCTCGAACACGCCTTCATAGTCCGCGCCGAGCAGGCCCAGGTTGCCGTCGATGCGCGACGCCAGTACCGGCGTGCCGCTGCGGATGGCCTCGATGACGGTCTGCGCACCCCCTTCCATGCGGCTGGCCTGCACCAACACATGCGCGCGCTGGATGCGGCGGCGCACCTCGTCATGCGGCCGTGCGCCGAGCCAGCGCAAGCGAGGCAGACGCGCGGCCAGCGCGTCGGCCTCGGCGCCGAGCGCGGGGTCGAGTGCGGCGCCGATGTGGTCGAAGCGTATGTCGCTGCGCGCGGCCAGCCGCGCGGCGGCGCGCCAGTAGGTGCGCGGGTCCTTCTCGTCGCGCAGATGCCCCACCATCAGCGCGCGCAGATGACGCTGCGTGTGCGGCAGCGTGGTGCGTGCCGGGCACGACTGCAGCACGACGCGGGCCTTGCCGCGCAGCGCCTCGGGCAGGCGCTGCGCGCCCAGCTCGTTGAGCACCACCAGCGTGTCGGCCAGGTGCAGCGAGCGCCGGGCCGCGGCGTCGCTGTCGATGTCGCGGTACAGATCGGTACCGGTCAGCACCACCACCAGCGCTCGCGCGGGATGCGCGGCGCGCCAGGCGGCGATAGCCGGCGCCGAGCGGCGCGCATGCAGCGCGATCATCGCGGCCTCGTCGCCACCGTTCCAGCCGTCGCCGAGGCGGACGCGGTAAGCTGCGCCGAGCAGCCGCGCCCAACGTTGCGCGGTACGCCAGTTGCCGTTGTTGGCCGCGGCCACCGAGGGCGTCACGATGACCAGGGATAGCCGATGCACGCAGCGAGACTAGGAGTGCGGGCGGCAGAAGTCCAGCCCTGCAGTGGATCGGCTTGCGGGCCCGCGCTCATGACGCCGCTGGCCCTGGCCGCACGTCGCGGCGGGCCCGAGGTGCTGGCCGAGGCGCTCGTGGCCAGTCGTGCCGACACGCTGGCCACCTTCGCGGCGGTCGAACGCGCCGTGCCCGATCTGCAGATTCCGTTGCGGGCCGAGCTCAACCCGCCGTTGTGGGAGCTGGGCCACATCGGCTGGTTCCAGGAGTACTGGCTGGCGCGCAACCCGGAGCACGCGCGCGGCTGCCGGGCGGATCCGCAGGTGGCGCGGCGCGCGCCCGGCCGCGCCGCGGCCGACG
This sequence comes from Burkholderiales bacterium, assembly GCA_028869005.1. Classification (GTDB taxonomy): domain Bacteria; phylum Pseudomonadota; class Gammaproteobacteria; order Burkholderiales; family Burkholderiaceae_C; genus Rubrivivax. The sequence goes on from JAGWTJ010000041.1 coordinate 12,372, forward strand.
CGCTGTACGACTCGAGCCGCGTGCCGCACGACAGCCGCTGGCAGTTGCCGCTGCCCGACGCACCAGCCACGCGTGCGGACCTCGCGCGCCAGCTCGACGCGACGCTCGAGCTGCTGCGGCACGCCGCGGCGGACGACGACGCGCTCTACTTCTTTCGCCTGGCGCTGCTGCACGAAGACATGCACCACGAAGCGGCGCTGTACATGGCGCGTGGGCTGGGCATCGCCGTCGACGATGCGCGCTGGCTGGCGCGTGCGCTGCCCGAGCCGCCGCCGCCGCTCGCGCTGGCCGCGTGCGACTGGGCGCTCGGCAGCCGGCACGGCGACGGCTTCGCCTTCGACAACGAACTGCCGGGCTGTACGGTGGCGCTCGCGCCCTTCGCGATCGACGCGCAGGTCGTGCGCTGGGCCGAGTTCCTGCCGTTCGTGGATGCCGGCGGCTACCACGATGCGCGCTCGTGGACCGAGGCCGGCCAGCGCTGGCGCGAGCGCCAGCCGGTGCGTGGACCGCGCTACCTGCGGCGTGGCGAGGCGGGCTGGGAGCATTGGTGTGCCGGCCGCTGGAGCGCGCTCGACCTGCGTGAAGCGGCCACGCATCTGACGTGGCACGAGGCGCAGGCGTGGTGCCGTTGGGCCGGGCGGCGCCTGCCCACCGAGGCCGAGTGGGAATGCGCGGCGTGCAGCGCGCCTGTCGCCTTTCGCTGGGGCGACGCGTGGGAGTGGACGGCCAGCGCGTTCGCGCCGTTTGCCGGCTTCGTGCCGCATCCCTATCGTGACTATTCCGTGCCGTGGTTCGACGGCCGGCCGGTGCTGCGCGGCGCTTCGCCCCTCACGCAGCCGCGCATGCGCCATCCGCGCTATCGCAACTTCTTCATGGCCGAGCGCAGCGACGTGCCGGCAGGGTTTCGCAGTTGCGCGCGCTGAGCGCGCCGAGTGTGCCGCGTGTGCCGGGCGTCGAGCCTGCACCCGATGCCCTCACGCATCGGTGACGAACAGCGCGAACCAGCCGCGCGCGTCGGTCCAGTGGCGCGGCTCGGCGAAGCCCGCTTCGCGCAGCAGCGCGGTGAAACCCCGAGGCGTCCACTTGTAGGAGTTCTCGGTGTGGATGCGCTCGCCGGCGGCGAAGGCGCGCTGCCCACCGCGCCAACGCACGAGGCATGTCTGGCTCGCTTCGAGGTGCATCTCGACGCGCGACGCGGCACGGTCGAAGTGCGCCACGTGCCGCCACTGGTGCAGGTCGAAGTCCGCGCCCAGCAGCGTGTTCAGGTGGCGCAGCAGGTTCAGGTTGAAGGCCGCGGTAACGCCGAGCGCATCGTCGTAGGCGGCCTCGAGGACCTCTGTCTCCTTCACGAGATCGACCCCGATCAGCAGGGCGCCGTCGCCGGCGAGCGTGCGCGCCTGGCGCAGCAGTTCGAGCGCGGCCGACGGATCGAAGTTGCCGATGCTCGAGCCGGCGTAGAAGACGAGCGGCCGGGGCCCGGCCAGCCCGGCAGGCAGTTCGAGCCGAGCCGCAAAGTCCAGCCCCACTCCGACCAGATCGAGCGCCGGATGCTCGCGCTGCAACTTGGCCAGTGAAGCGGCCAGATGCTCGGCCGAGATGTCCACCGCGACGTAGCGCTGCGGGGACAGTCGCGCGAACAGCGCGGCGCCCTTGGCGCAGTTGTCGGCGCCCAGGTCGACGATGACCGGCGCTGCGCCGGTGCGCGCGAGCACCGCGTCGGCGATCGCCGCGCCATGCTCGGCGAAGATGCCCGCCTCGGTGCGCGTCGGGTAGTACTCGGCGAGTTCGGTGATGGCGTCGAACAGGGCCGAACCCTGCGCGTCGTAGAAGAACTTGGGCGGCACCGCGGCGCGTGGCAGCAGCAGGCCGGCTGCGGCCTCGGCGGCGCCGTCGCTGTCGCGGTGCAGTTGCAGCAGGCGGGGCGAGTTCATCGGGGGCTGGCGCGGCCGGTGTCGAGTCGGCCACTGTAGGGCGCCGGGCGCCCGCCGTCGACCGCAAGGTCTCGCGCGGCCTCCTGTGCACAGCGCGCAGGCGAACGCGAAGGGACGCAGGCCAAGGCCGGACGCGCTGCGGACTCTGTGTAGCATCGCCGCTTCGCACAAGTCGCTAAGCGCATCCATGAAGGCGGAGTCGGTTGCCGATCGGACCTGCGCGTTCGGCTCGCTCACGCCCACGCGCGGCGCGCTGCTCGCGCTGCTTGCCTGTCTGTGGCTGGCGATGCTGGGCATGCGCTCGCTCGTCAGCGCCGACGAGGGGCGCTATGCGACCTTGTCGCTGGGCATGCTGCAAAGCGGCGACTGGATCGTGCCGCGCCTGAACGGGCTGCTGTACTTCGAGAAGCCGCCGCTGCAGTACTGGGCCGGAGCGCTGTCGATGGCGGTGTTCGGCCCCAACGAGTTCGCGGCGCGGCTGTGGCCGGGGCTGTGCGGGCTTGCGTGCGTCGCGGGGCTGGCGTGGACCGCGGCGCGGCTGCACGGGCGCGCTAGCGGCTGGTGCGCGCTGGCCGCCGGTGGCTCGACGACCTGGATCGTCGCCAACAGCCAGTTCCTGTCGCTCGATGCCGGCCTCATGGCCACCCTCGCGCTCGTGCTGTGCACGCTGCTGCTGGCCGAGCACGAGCGCGACGAGCGCCAGCGCCGCCGCTGGCTGCGGCTGGCGTGGCTGGGCGTGGCGCTGGCGCTGCTGAGCAAGGGCCTGGTCGGCATCGTCATTCCCGCCGCAGCGCTCGTCGTGCGCGCGGCCTGGGAGCGCGACCTGCGCTTCTGGCGCGGGCTCGAATGGCGCAGCGGTCCATTCATCCTGCTGCTGGTCGCCGCGCCGTGGTTCATCGCGGTGTCGTGGCGCGAGCCGGCGTTTGCGCGCTTCTTCTTCATCCACGAGCACTTCGAGCGTTTCCTCACGCCGGTGCATCGGCGCGAGGGCGCGTGGTGGTCGTTCGTGCCGGTGCTGCTGGTCGGACTGCTGCCGTGGACCGCGGCGCTGCCCGCGCTGCTGCGGCCGCGCGATCGCGCCGAGCGGCTGCTGCTGGCGTGGGCCGGCTTCGTCTTCGTCTTCTTCAGCGCGTCGAGTTCGAAGCTGCCTTCGTACATCCTGCCGATGTTCCCGGCGCTCGTGCTGCTGCTCGCGCCGCGGCTGGCCGAGGCGGGCACCGCTCGCCTCGCGCGCTGGCTGGCGCTGGCCGCCGTGGCCTGGCTGGCGGTGCTGGCGGCGGTGCCGTTTGCCGAGCGCTGGGCCGGCCCCGAGACGCCGCCGCACATCGTCTTCGCGCTGGCGCGCGGCTTCGCGCTGGCCGCCGTGGTGGCGCTCGTCGGCGCCGCGCTGGCCGCGCTGGCGCTGCGCCGCGGCGCGCGCGGCGCCGCCATCGGCTGCCTGGCCGTCGGGCACCTGCTGGCGCTGTTCGTGGCGATCGCCGCGCACGATGCCTACGGCCAGTTGAAGACGAGCGCGGTGCTGGCGCGCACCATCCCGAGCGAGGTGCCGGTGTTCGCCGTCGGCGAGTACGACCAGACGCTGCCCTTCTACCTGCGCCGCGACGTGACGCTGGTGGCTATAGTGGACGAATTCGCGCTCGGCGAGCGGCTGGAGCCGGCGCGCTGGATCCCGACGCTCGAGGCCTTCGTCGAACGTTGGCGACAATTGCCGCGTGCCGCGGCTTATCTCACGCAGGACACGCTCGCCGAGTTGCGCAAGCGCGGCGTCGAAGGCCGCGTGACCTACGAAGACCCGCGCCGCATCGTCATCGTCAAACCATGAAAGCCGCCGACCTCGCCATCGTTCTCTCGGGCGTGCTGCTCAACGCCGTGGCGCAGCTGCTGCTCAAGAGCGGCGCCGGCGCGGTCGGCCCGATCGCCGGCTGGGCCGCGCTGCGCGGCGCGCTGCCGACGCTGGCGCTGCACCCGGGCGTGCTCGGCGGTCTCGTCTGCTACGCGGTGTCGGTGGTGGTGTGGATCGTGGCGCTGTCGCGCGTCGACGTGAGCGTGGCCTATCCGCTGCTGTCGGTGGGCTATGTCGTCAACGCGCTGCTGGCGATGTGGCTGTTCGGCGAGGCCGTGTCCGCGCAGCGCTGGCTCGGCATCGCCATCATCCTGGTCGGCGTGACGCTGGTGGCGCGCTCGGCGCACGCCTGATGGACGCGCCGTTCCTGCCTTTCCTGCCGTTCACGCGGCCGTCGATCGACGAGGAGACGATCGCCGCCGTCGCCGACGTGCTGCGCTCGGGCTGGATCACCACCGGGCCGCGCTGCCGCGAACTGGAAGCGGCGCTGGCGGCGCGCTACGGTGGGCGTCCGGTGCGCCTGGCCAACTCGGCCACTGCCGCGCTCGAGATCGCGCTGCGCATCGCCGGCATCGGGCCCGGCGACGAGGTCATCACGACGCCGCTGTCCTGGGTGGCCACCGCCAACGTCATCCTCGAAGTCGGCGCCACGCCGGTGTTCGTCGACGTCGATCCGGCCACGCGCAACATCGACCTCGATCTCGCCGCGGCGGCCGTCACGCCGCGTACGCGCGCGCTGCTGCCGGTCGACCTGGCCGGAGTGCCCGCCGACCGCGACCGCATCCAGGCGCTGGCAGCGCAGCATGGCCTGCGCGTCATCGAGGACGCGGCGCAGTCGATGGGCGCGCACTGGCGCGGACGCGAGATCGGGAGCTTCGGCGACCTCGTCTCGTTCAGCTTCCATGCCAACAAGAACATGACGAGCATCGAAGGCGGCTGCCTGGTGCTGAACGACGAAGCCGAGGCGCGGCTGTTCGAGAAGCTGCGCCTGCAGGGTGTGACGCGCCATGCCGACGGCGGCATGGATGTCGACGTGCTCGGCGGCAAGTGCAACCTCACCGATGTGGCGGCCGCCGTCGGGCTCGGTCAACTGCGGCAGGTGGACGCTTTCAACGCGCGGCGCCGGCGCCTCGCGCAGCGCTACTTCGAGTGCTTCCCGCCCACGCTCGGCTTCGAGTTGCCGCCGGCCGACTTCGAGCAGAGCAACTGGCACATGTTCCAGCCGCTGCTGCCGCGCGGCACCGACCGCGGGCGCTTCATCGAGGCCATGCGCGCCGAGGGCATCGGCGTCGGCGTGCACTATCCGGCGCTGCACCTGTTCACGCTGTACCGCGCGCGCGGCCACTTTGACGGGCAGTTCCCGCATGCCGAGGACATCGGCCGGCGCACGGTGACGCTGCCGCTCTTTGCCGCGATGAACGACGCCGACGTGGAGCGCGTCTGCGCCGCCGTCGCTCGCGTGATGCAGGAGGGCGGCGCATGAACACGCGCGACGGCGTCGATCTGCGCCCGCTCGGCGGTCCCGGCGCCGAAGCGCCAGCGCACGGCCGCGTCGCGCTCTCGGTCGTCATCCCGGTCTACAACGAGGAGCCGACGCTGCCGCTGTTGTTCGCGCGCCTGTACCCGGCGCTCGACGCCCTGGGCATCGACTACGAGATCGTGTTCGTCAACGACGGCAGCGCCGACCGTTCGGCGCAGATCCTGGCCGCGCAGTTCGAGGCGCGGCCCGACGTGACGCGCGTCGTGCTGTTCAACGGCAACTTCGGCCAGCACCGCGCCATCCTCGCCGGCTTCGAATACAGCCGCGGCGAGCGTGTGGTGACGCTCGACGCCGACCTGCAGAACCCGCCCGAGGACATCGCCAACCTGCTGGCGACGATGGACCGCGGCCACGACTACGTCGGCACCATCCGCCGCATGCGCCAGGACTCGGTCTGGCGGCGCTGGGCGAGCAAGGCGATGAACAGCCTGCGCGCGCGCATCACGCGCATCCGCATGACCGACCAGGGCTGCATGATGCGCGCCTACAGCCGCAGCATCGTGCAGCTCATCAACCAGTGCGGCGAGATGAACACCTTCATCCCGGCGCTGGCCTACCAGTTCGCGCGCACGCCCACCGAGATCGAGGTCGGGCACGAGGAGCGCGCCGCGGGCGAATCGAAGTATTCGCTGTACAGCCTCATTCGCCTGAACTTCGACCTCGTCACCGGCTTCTCGGTGGTGCCGCTGCAGTGGTTCTCGATGCTCGGCATGGCGGT
>JAGWTJ010000285.1 GCA_028869005.1 Burkholderiales bacterium
CGAACACCGCGCCGACCTCGTCGTAGCGGCCGCCACGCGCCAGCGCCTCGGGCGCGCGCGCCGCATAGATCGCGAAGCGCGCACCGCTGTAGTAGGCGTAGCCGCTCATGTCCGACAGGTCGAAGCCGACCGTCATGCGCGGATACGCCGTGCGCAGGTGGTGCGCCAGCCATTCCAGATCGTCGAGCGCACGCCGGAGCAGCGGCTGCTCCGGCAGCGTGGCGCGCGCCGCGGCCAGCACCTCGACGCCGCCGTACAGCCGCATCAGCGCGCGCAGCGCGTGCGTCGTCTCGGCGCCCAGCACGCCGCTCATGGCGGCGATGGCCGGTGCGTCCTTCTCGGCGAGCGCGTCGGCCAGCGCCTGCAGGCCCTCGCCGTCGAGCGGCACGCCGGCGAGCACGCCGCGCAACACGCGCGCGTCCGCGAGGTCGATCACCAGCGGCGCGGCGCCGGCGTCGTGCAGCACGTCGAGCGCCAGCTCGGCCGCCTCGAGGTCGGCCTCGAGTCCGGCGTGGCCGTAGATCTCGGCGCCGAACTGCAGCGGCTCGCGCGAGGCGGCGACGCCGGCCGGGCGCGTGTGCAGCACGGGTCCGCAGTAGCACAGGCGGGTCACGCCGTCGCGGTTCAGCAGATGGGCATCGATGCGCGCGACCTGCGGCGTGGTATCGGCGCGCAGGCCCAGCGTGCGGCCGCTCAATTGGTCGACGAGCTTGAAGGTCCTGAGGTCGAGGTCACGGCCGGTGCCGCTCAGCAGCGAGTCCAGATGCTCGAGCAGCGGCGGCATCACGAGCTCGAAGCCGTAGCCGCGCGCCCGATCGAGCAGACGCCGACGCAGGGTCTCGAGTTGTCTCGCCTGCGCCGGCAGCACATCGGCGATGTGCTCGGGCAGCAGCCAGGGAGAATGCATCGAGCGGCGGGCTTGGGGTCGGAGCGCGGATTGTACGGGGCGACCCCCGCCACCTCAGCTCCAGACGAACAGCAGTAACAGGCCGACGGCCATGCTCGCCAGACCGACGAAGCGGATCTGGCCGTCGGTCATCTGCGTGGCCTTGACGAACACCGAACGCCACAGCGCCGGGCTGAAGAACGGCAGCAGGCCCTCGAACACCAGCATCAGCGCGAAGGCACCCAGCAACAGGTCAGCCATCTCGGGTCGGCCCGCGCGCACGCGCCAGCCGCGCTACTTGCGCGCCGCGGGCGCCGGCGACGGGGCCCCGGAGCTGCGCATGGCGCGGAAGAACTCGCTCGCCGGGTCGAGCACCATGACGTCGCTCTTGCTGCGGAACGTCGCGCGGTAGGCTTCGAGGCTGCGATAGAACTGCGCGAACTGCGGGTCGCGCCCGAAGGCCTCGGCGTAGCGCGCGCTCGCCTTGGCGTCGCCCTCGCCCTTGACCTTCTGCGCGTCTCGGTAGGCCTCGGCAATGATGATCTCGCGCTGGCGGTCGGCATCGGCGCGGATCTTCTCGCCTTCGGCCTGGCCCTGCGAGCGCAGCTGGTTGGCCACCTGCTGGCGCTCCGACTGCATGCGGCGGTAGACGGCATCGGTGATGTCGGCGACGAAGTCGACGCGCTTGATGCGCACGTCGACGATCTCGATGCCGAACGACTTGGCCTCGTCGTCCAGACGCTTTTGCACGTCCTGCATGATCTTGTCGCGTTCGCCGGCGAGCACGCCCTTGACGTCGCGCTTGGTGATCTCCTCGTTGAACGCCGCCTGCACCACCGGCGCCAGCCGGCTGTCGAGGTTGCGCAGGTCGACGCCGTTGTTGCGGATGAACTGGCGGGGCGCATTGATGCGCCACTTCACCAGCCAGTCGATCACCAGGCTCTTCTTCTCGGCCGTGAAGATCGGGCGCGACTCGGGGCTGTCCAGCGTCTGGATGCGCTTGTCGAGATAGACGACGTTCTGGAACGGCGGCGGCAGCTTGAACTTCAGCCCCGGCTCGGTCACCACTTCCTTGATCTCGCCGAGGGCATAGACGACGCCGATCTGGCGCTGATCGACGACGAACATCATGCTCGACGCGAGCATCAGCGCGACGGCGATGGCGGCGACGAAGATTCCGATGCGATGCATGGCGCGCCCTCCTCAGCGGCTCTCGCGGTCGCGCGAGCGCGCACCGTCGCGCGAGCGCGCGTCGCCGGCCGGATTAGCCGGCGCCGGCGTGGTGTCGGCCGGCGTCGGCACCACCAGCGGTGCGCTGCCGGCGGCGCTGGCGCCCTGCTGCAGCAGCCGGTCCAGCGGCAGGTACAGCAGGTTGGAGCCGGAGCGGCTGTCGACCATCACCTTGGTGACGTTGGCGTAGATCTGCTGCATGGTGTCGATGTACATGCGGTCGCGCGTGACGGCGGGCGCCTTCTGGTACTCGGCGAGCACGTCGCGGAAGCGCTGCGCGTCGCCGTCGGCCTGCGCCACGACGCGCGCGCGGTAGCCCTGTGCCTCCTCCTGCAGCCGCGCCGCGGCGCCGCGCGCCTTGGGCACGACGTCGCTGGCGTAGGCCTGGCCTTCGTTCTTGAAGCGGTCGCGGTCGGCACCGGCCTTGACGGCGTCGTTGAAGGCGGCCTGCACGGCGTCGGGCACCTGCACGTTCTGCATGTTGACGTTGGCGATCACGATGCCGGCGGCGAGCCGGTCGAGCTGGCCCTGGATGTTCTTCACCAGGTCGTTGGCGATCGCGTCGCGCTGCTCGTACAGCACCTGGTCGATCTTGCTGCGGCCGACGATCTCGCGCACCGCCGACTCGGCCGCCAGCACCACCGCCTCGTCGGGATTGCGGTTGTCGAACAGGTATTTGCGCGGGTCGGTGCGGCGGTACTGCACGGTGAAGCGGATGTCGACGATGTTCTCGTCCTGCGTCAGCATCGACGAGTCGCGCAGCCCGGTGGCCTGCACCACCGAGTTGCGGCCCACCTCGCGCGAGCGCAGCTGCGTGACGCTGACCGTCTCGTGGGCCTGGAAGGGGTAGGGCATGCGCCACTGGAAGCCGGCGTCGGCCGTGTGGCTGAACTTGCCGAACGAGGTGACGACCGCCTGCTGGCCTTCCTGCACGATGAAGAAGCCGCTGCCCAGCCAGATCAGCGCCACCACGCCGGCGATCAGGCCGACGCCGATGCCGGCGCTCTTCATGTCGGGCTGGAAGTTGTTGCCGCCGTCGTCCGGCGGGCCGTTGGGCCGCTGGCCGCCGCCCTTGCCGCCGAACAGGCCGCCGAGCTTGCGGTTGAAGTCGCGCCAGAGCTCGTCGAGATCCGGCGGGCCGTCGTTGCGGCCGTTGCTGAGCAGCCGGCCGGCGGCGAGTCGGAGGGCGTGGAGGGGATTCATGGTCATGCCTGTGAATCGTGGGTTCCGGTGGAGGCCATGGGCAGGGCCTCGGGTTCGGCGAAGCGCTCGTCCAGCGCGTCGGGCAGCGCTTCCTCGGGGTGCAGCGTGCCAGCCACCGCCTCGGTGAGCACCTGCCGCAGTTCGGGCAGGCCCGTGCCATCGATGGCGCTGACGAACACACGCGGCACGCGCTGGCCGCCGCTGCGCTCGATCAGGTCGCGCAGCACGCGTGGACGCTGGCTGGGTTCCAGCTTGTCGAGCTTGTTGAAGACCAGCACCTGCGGGATGCGGCCGGCGTCGATCTCGTCGAGCACACGCTCGACCTCGGCTATCTGCTCGTCGAGCACCGGGCTGGCGCAATCGACCACGTGCAGCAGCAGGTCGGCATCGGCGGCCTCCTGCAGCGTCGCCTCGAAGGCCTCGACCAGCTTGTGCGGCAGGTCGCGGATGAAGCCCACGGTGTCGGACAGCGACACCGAGCGGCCCGCCTCGCCCAGGTAGAGCGAGCGGGTGGTGGTGTC
>JAGWTJ010000286.1 GCA_028869005.1 Burkholderiales bacterium
ACTGCGCGCCGCTCTTCAGGTAGGCCATCGCGTCCTTCAGTTGCGCGAAGTCGAACACTCGATCGACGACGGGCTTGATGCGGTGCTGGTCGACCGCGCGCAGCATGGCCTCGAAGCCGTCGCGGTCGCCGACCGTGACACCCTGCAGCCGCACCTGCCGCGTCACGACCAGCCCGAGCGGCGCCGCGAGCGCCGAGCCCGACAGCACGCCGATCATCGACAGCGTGCCGCCGGGGCGGATGCAGCGCAGCGACTGCGGCAGCGTCTTCTCGCCGCCGAGTTCGACGATGTGGTCGAAGCCGGCGCCGCCGCTGAGCTCGCGCGCGCGCCGCGACCATTCGGGCGTGGTGCGGTAGTTGATGCCGGCGTCCGCTCCGAGCTGCCTGGCGCGCGCGAGCTTGTCGTCGCTCGACGAAATCACCGTCACCTCGGCGCCGAGCAGCTTGGCGAAGCGGATCGCGAACAGCGCCACGCCGCCCGTGCCCTGCACCAGCACGCGCGCGCCGGGCGTCAGCCGGTCGTGCACCAGCAGCGCGCTCCAGGCGGTGAGGGCGGCGCAGGGCAGGGTGGCGGCCTCTTCGTCCGACAGATGCGCCGGCACCTTGGCCACGCCCTGCTCGGACAGGCACATCAACTCGGCCATCGTGCCGTCGATCGGGCCGCCGAGCGTGCGCGTCAGGCGCCCGAGGTCGGGCGCGCCGGCGATCCAGCCCTGGTGGAAGGTCGGGCACACGCGGTCTCCCACCTGCACGCGCGTGACGCCGGCACCGACCTCGATCACCTCGCCGACGCCGTCGGACAGCGGCACCAGCGGCAGCGTGCCGGTGAACGATCCGTAGCCGCGCTCGCACACCACCAGGTCGCGGTAGTTCAGCGATGCGGCCTTCATGCGCAGCAGCACCTCACCCGGCCCCGGCCGCGGATCGGGCCGCGTGGCGAGCTGCAGGTGGTCCACGCTCCAGTCGTCCTGGATCTGGAAGACTCTCATCGTCGCGTCTCCTCGTGCGAAAGCGGGATCATCGCGCAGCGTGCGCGATCAGCGGTCGCCGAAGTCGCGTACCTGGCTCGGTGGAATCGTGTACACGCGATAGCTGCGCGGGGCGAACAGCCAGCCGGCATGCTCCTTGGCCACCGTCAAGGTGCGCACCTCGGCGCTCCAGGCGCCGGCGCGCTCGGTACAGGCGACGTCGTCGGCGTCGCAGACGATCAGTGCGCCCTGGCGCACGATGTCCTCGTCCTCGACCCAGGGCGTCTCGACGCCGGCGTTCCACAGGCTCCAGTAGCGGGGGTGGCTCGCGGCGTAGAACGCGGTCGACGCGGCCAGTGCGCGCGTGCCCGCGATCCACGGCAGCGGCGTACCCCACTCGCGACGCCAGGTCTGGTCGAGCGCCTGCGCGAGTTCCTCGCGCGGCTCGGTCACCGACGGATGGGCAACTCTCGCACGCGTCATCCACCACAGCGGCGCGGCCAGGGCCACGATCAGCCAGACCACGGCGAGCACGCGCCACAGGCGGCGCAGATCGAGGGCGGCGCCCGCGCCTTGCGCGCGCACCACAGCCAGCAGCGCCAGGCCGGAGGCAATGGGCAGTCCCCACACCGCTGCCGTGCGCGCCCCGGTGACGACCGTGGCCGCCATGGTGGCCACGATGGGCAGCGCGGCGAGCAGCCACACCACCTCGTTGCGTGGCGTGAGCGGCGCCACCACCGCGTGCGCAAAGCCGCGCCAGGCGCCACGGCCGACGAGTGCGAAGCGGAACGCCACCAGCGCCACCGCCGGAAAGGCGCATTGCGCGAGCGCGAAGTTCAGCGCCCGAATCGTCCCGGCGCCGACCGGCTCGACGCGGGCGGCGTGCTCGGCGTATTGCAGCGGCCCTTCGGCCTGCGTGAGCAGCCAGACCGCATGCGGGGCGAAGACCAGTGCGAACGCGGCCAGCGCGAAGCCCGCCTCGCGCTTCGCCAGGCGCCGCCGCCATTGCGGCACCCACAGCGCCGCGGCGAGCAGGGTGAGCAGCAGCACGGCGGAGTAGTACTTGCCGAGCATCGCCAGCGCGCAGGCCAGGCCGCAGCCGATGGCGTCACGCGCGCGGCCGTGCCGCATCAGTCGCACGAACAGGCACATCGCCCAGGGCCACGACGAGATCAGGATGGCGTTGGCATTGAAGCGCATCGCCAGCGTCGTCAGTCCGGGATTGAGCGACGCCATCGCCACCACCAGCAGCACCCAGCGGCGCGACAGGAATTCGCGCGCCAGCAGCGCCAGGCCGAGCAGGCCGACCGCACCATTGAGCGCGGCGAGCAGCGAGTAGCCCCACTGCGATTCGGGGACGACCAAAAACCACAGGCCAGCCACCCAGGCCGACAGCGGCGGATGCTTGTAGTAGCCCCACTGCCAGCCCTGCGCCCAGACGTAGGCCTCGACCATGTCGCCGGGCGTGTCGAAGTTGGAGCGCGAGGCCACGCCCACCCAGGTCCACAGCAGCACGTGCGCGGCGAGCAGCAGTGCCAGCTGGGCGGGGATCGACAACGCGCGCGCGGGCGCGCGGCTGCCGACGGCGGCAGGAAGCGTGTAGGGCATGGGAGGACCGTTCGACCGCAGCGCACGCGACGGCGGACCGAAAGGTCGGCAGACGAGGGGACGGCCGCAATTGTAAAGATCTGCAAATCGCGCCCGCGGTTGGGATTGACCCGTACTTCCCCCACTGCGGGCGACCCGGCGCCGCCGCTATGCCAGCACTGACCGTCCGGACAGTGCGATCGGCCATACTGGCCGATCGCATCGAGGATCACTGCAATGGGTCACTACGTCATAGGCAAGAAAGTGGCGCTCGGCTTTGCCGAAGCCGAGCGGCGCATCACCGAGGAACTCGGCAAGGTCGGCTTCGGCATCCTCACCGAGATCGATGTCGCGGCGACGATGAAGAAGAAGCTCGGCGTCGAGATGCCGCCCTATCGCATCCTCGGTGCGTGCAACCCGCAGTTCGCCCACCGCGCCATCGCTGCCGAGCCGCAGATCGGTGCCTTGCTGCCGTGCAATGCCGTCGTGCGTCAGGATGCCGCGGGCGCGGTCCACGTCGAGTTGATGGACCCGCATGCCGTGCTGAGCCTGGTCGACCGGCCCGAGGTGGTCGCGCTCGCCGCCGAAGTGCGCCAGCGTCTGGAGCAGGCGCTGGCCGCGCTGTGAAGCGCGCCGCGCCGCTTGCGCCTACTCCTTCGGCCTGAAGGTCACGATCAGGTCGGTCGGCACGCTGCCGTCGGCATCGCGCGGCAGCTTGGCCGTCTTGTCGATGGCGCGCAGCACCGCGTCGTCCCAGGCGGCGTTGCCGCTCGACTTGACGAGCCGGCTCGCGATGATGGTGCCGCCCGCTGCCGCCGTCACGCGCACCTCGGCGGTCGGGTTGCCGGGCACGTCTTGGCTGAACACCAGGTTGCTGCGGATGAGCGCCACCAGCCGCGCCCGGTAGCTCGCCGACGGGCCGGCCGAGCGCGCCGCCTGGCCGACGGGCCCTGGCGCAGCAGCGCTGCCGGGACCGGCCTGGCTCATCATGCGGCGCAGGTTGTCCTGCCGCTGCTGCTCGAGGCGCGCCTGGGCGGCCGCGGCTTCGCGCCTTTCGCGCAATTCACGCGCCTCGCGCTCGGCTTGGTCGCGTTGCTGCTGCTGCAACTGTTGCTGCTTGCGCAGTTGCTCCTGCTTGTCCAACTGCTCCTGCTTGCGCTGCTGTTCCTCCTTGACCTTGCGCGCGGCCTCGACCTCGGCCTCGTGGCGCGCGCGCTGCGCCGCGCGCTCGGTGGCGATGTCGACCTTGGGCGGCGGCGGTTCGGTTGCAGGCGCAGCGACG
>JAGWTJ010000287.1 GCA_028869005.1 Burkholderiales bacterium
GCCGGCGATCGCCGCCGCACCGCCGCTCATCAGCGCGTCGCTGGTGTTGGTGGGGAAGTCGACGATCTCACCGGTCGGCACCTTCAGGCCCGCGGTGCCCATCTCGAGCGCCCGCAGCATGAGGCCGAAGCCGGGCAGGATCAGCCCACCCAGAAAGCGCCCCTCGGCATCGATCGCATCGACGGTGACTGCGGTGCCCACCATCACCACCAGCGCCGGGCGCGGTGCAGCGCCGCCCAGGCGCGCCGTCTCGAGCACGCGGCCGCGCGCGCCGATCAGCGCCACCCAGCGGTCGGCGCCGAGCCGGTTCGGATGGTCGTAGCCGTTGACGAGGCCGGCTTCGCGCGGCGACGGCACGACCCAGTGCGCTTCGATGTCCCACAGCTCCATCTGCTCCTCGATGCGCCGGCGCAGCGCATCGCCCGCGACCACGCAGCCGAGCATGCTGTGCGGCGCCGGCAGGGCGCGCCACTCGGAATCGGCCAGCGTGTCGATGGTCTCGAGGAAGGTGGCGCCCTGCTGCAGCAGCACGGCGCCCGGGTGCGGCGCGGCGTACAGCGCCCACTTCAGGCGCGTGTTGCCGCAGTCGATCGCCAGGAAGCTCATCGTGCGCCGATGGTAGCGGCGTTGCGGGGCATGCGCCGCGTGCAGCGCGCGCCGCGCGGCGTGCTGCCTGCGGACGGCAGCGATGGCATCATCCCGGGTCGTGCGTGCCGCGTGTCGCGCACACCGTGTCGTTCGCTCGCGCTGCCAGCCGGAATCCGCCATGACCGACCTCTTAGCCGAAGCCAGGGCCCTGGCCGCGTACCGCCCGACGCACAAGGTGCGCTTCGTCACCGCCGCCAGCCTGTTCGACGGCCACGACGCGGCGATCAACATCATGCGGCGCATCCTGCAATCGATGGGCGCCGAGGTCATCCACCTCGGCCACAACCGCTCGGTGGAGGAGATCGTCAGCGCCGCGCTGCAGGAGGACGTGCAGGGCATCGCCGTCAGCAGCTACCAGGGCGGGCACGTCGAGTTCTTCAAGTACATGGTCGACCTGCTGCGCGAGCGCGGCGGCGCCGGGATCCAGGTCTACGGCGGCGGCGGCGGCGTCATCGTGCCGGCCGAGATCCGCGAGCTGCAGGACTACGGCGTGGCGCGCATCTACAGCCCCGAGGACGGCCAGCGCATGGGACTGCAGGGAATGATCGGCGAGATGCTGATGCGCTGCGACCATGACCTGTCGGCGCAGGCGCCGAAGGACGCGACGGCGCTGCAGGGCCACACGCCCGAGGCCTGGCGCGCGCTGGCGCAGACCATCACCGCGCTCGAAAACGGCAAGGCAGCCGCCGACGACAAGGCCGCGGCCGAAAGGCTCGCCGCGCTCAAGGCCGCGCTGGCCAAGGCCGCTGCAGCGAAGAAGACGCCGGTGCTCGGCATCACCGGCACCGGCGGCGCCGGCAAGTCCAGCCTCACCGACGAGCTGATCCGCCGCCTGCGCCTGGACCAGGGCGACGCGCTGCACGTGGCGCTCGTGTCCATCGACCCGAGCCGGCGCAAGAGCGGCGGCGCGCTGCTCGGCGACCGCATCCGCATGAACGCGATCGGGCCCTGGGGGACCGGCCAATCCGGCGCTGGCGCGCCGGGTGGACCGCGTGTCTTCATGAGGAGCCTGGCCACGCGCGACTTCGGCAGCGAGATCAGCCACGCGCTGCCCGACGTGGTGACGGCGTGCAAGGCCGCCGGCTTCGACCTCGTGATCGTCGAGACCTCGGGCATCGGCCAGGGCGACGCGGCGATCGTGCCACTGGTCGACGTGCCGATGTACGTGATGACGCCCGATTACGGCGCTGCCAGCCAGCTCGAGAAGATCGACATGCTCGACTTCGCCGAGTTCGTGGCCATCAACAAGTTCGACCGCAAGGGCGCCGCCGACGCCCTGCGCGACGTCGCCAAGCAGGTGCAGCGCAACCGCGAGGCGTTCAAGACCGCGCCCGAGAAGATGCCGGTCTTCGGCACCATGGCCAGCCGCTTCAACGACGACGGCGTGACGGCGCTCTATCAGGCGCTGCTGCCGCGGCTGGCGGCGCTCGGCATGAAGACCGGCAAGGGCCGGCTGCCGCAGGTGGCCACGCGCCACAGCACGCACCAGGTGCCGATCGTGCCGCCGGCCCGCGTGCGCTACCTGGCCGACATCGCCGATGCGGTGCGCGGCTACAAGCGCCGCGCCGGCGAGCAGGCGCGCATCGCGCGCGAGTTGCAGCAACTCGAAGCCACGGCGCGCATGCTGCACGAGGCCGACGCCACGAAGTCCGGCGCGCGCGACACCGTGCAGGCGCTGGCCAAGGCCCGCGCCGCGCAGCTCGACCCGGCGGCCAGGAAGCTGCTCGCGATGTGGCCCGACATGAAGAAGGCCTACGCGGGCGACGAGTACGTCGTGAAGATCCGCGACAAGGAGATCCGCACCTCGCTCGTGCACACCACGCTGTCGGGCAACAAGATCCGCAAGGTCGTGCTGCCGGCGTATGAAGACCACGGCGAGCTGCTGAAGTGGCTGCTCCTCGAGAACGTTCCCGGCAGCTTTCCGTACACCGCGGGCGTCTTTGCCTTCAAGCGCGAGAACGAGGACCCGACGCGCATGTTCGCCGGCGAGGGCGATGCCTTTCGCACCAACCGCCGCTTCAAGCTGGTGAGCGAGGGCATGCCGGCCAAGCGCCTGTCGACCGCATTCGACTCGGTCACGCTGTACGGCAACGAGCCCGACCCGCGCCCCGACATCTACGGCAAGGTCGGCAACTCGGGCGTCTCGATCGCCACGCTCGACGACCTCAAGGTGCTGTACTCCGGCTTCGATCTGTGCGCGCCCAACACCTCGGTCAGCATGACGATCAACGGGCCGGCGCCGAGCATCCTGGCGATGTTCATGAACGCCGCGATCGACCAGCAGCAGGACAAGTTCCGCGCCGACAACCAGCGCCAGCCCACCGACGACGAGGCGGCCAAGATCCGTGCCTGGACGCTGGCCAACGTGCGCGGCACCGTGCAGGCCGACATCCTGAAGGAAGACCAGGGCCAGAACACCTGCATCTTCAGCACCGAGTTCAGCCTCAAGGTGATGGGCGACATCGCCGAGTACTTCGTGCACCACGACGTACGCAACTTCTACTCGGTCTCCATCTCCGGCTATCACATCGCCGAGGCCGGTGCGAACCCGATCAGCCAGCTCGCCTTCACGCTGGCCAACGGCTTCACCTATGTCGAGGCGTACCTGGCGCGCGGCATGCACATCGACGACTTCGCGCCCAACCTCAGCTACTTCTTCAGCAACGGCATGGATCCCGAGTACACCGTGATCGGACGTGTCGCGCGCCGCATCTGGGCGCTGGCGATGAAGGAGCGCTACGGTGCCAACGAGCGCAGCCAGAAGCTCAAGTACCACTGCCAGACGAGCGGGCGCAGCCTGCACGCGCAGGAGATCGCGTTCAACGACATCCGTACCACGCTGCAGGCGCTGATCGCCACCTACGACAACGCCAACAGCCTGCACACCAACGCCTACGACGAGGCGATCACCACACCCACCGAGGAAAGCGTGCGCCGCGCGATGGCGATCCAGCTCGTCATCAACCGCGAGTGGGGGCTGGCCAAGAACGAGAACCCGAACCAGGGCGCCTTCGTCATCGACGAGTTGACCGAACTGGTCGAGGAGGCGGTGCTGGCGGAATTCGAGCGCATCGCCGAGCGAGGCGGCGTGCTCGGCGCGATGGAGACCGGCTACCAGCGCAGCAAGATCCAGGAGGAGAGCCTGCACTAC
>JAGWTJ010000288.1 GCA_028869005.1 Burkholderiales bacterium
GTTGCGCGGCCAGTTGGCGGATGCTGGCGGCTAGGCCGACGGCGGCCTGTTCGCGGCGCTCGGCGCGCTGCACGCGCAGGGCCAGCGCTTCGGCCTGCGCGGCCTGCGGCTGCAGCGCGTCGATGCGGGCGACGAGCGTGCCGCGGCGCGCCGCCAGTTCGTCGCGCCGCGCGGCAGCGGTGGCGAGCTTGCACCCGGCTTCGGCGCGCCCTGCTTCATGCGCGCGCAGTGCGTCTTCAGCCTGGGCCAGGCGTGCGACCGCGTCGCCCAAGGCGTCGAGCCGCATCAGCTCGCGATGCGCAGTCTCGCGCTCGGGGGCGCGGGCGGTTTCCGCCTGCAGGCCTGCGTCGGCCTGCTGCAGGGCCGCGGTGGCGCGGACAAGGTCGGCGGCGGCCTGCGCCTCGCGCTCACGCGCCTCGGTGGCGGTGCGCCGGGCGGCGGCGAGCGCGGTTTCGGCGGGCTGCACCTGCTGCGCGCGTTGCGCCAGTTGCAGCCGTGCGCGTTGCGCCTCGACTTCGCCGGCGCGGGCGATCAGCGCCTGCAGCGCCGCATGGGCGGCCTCGGCCTCGGCGAACAACGCGGCGCTGGCCTGGCCCTGCTGCAGCGCGGCGCGCGCGGCGGCATCCTCGTCGCGGGCGCGCTGCTCCTCCTCCACCAGCGTGGCGAGCGCGGCGGCCAGTTCGGCCTGCTGCACGGCCAGCGCTTCCGGCGTGGTGGCGCCGGCCTGCTGCAGCAGGGTTTCACGCCGCAGCCGCGCCTGCTCGCCGCGCTCGCGCAGGCTGGCGGCCTCGGTCTTCAGCACGTCCTGCAGGCGCTTGTAGGTGGCGGTGCCGAACAGGGTCTCGAGGATCTTCTCGCGCTCGCCCGAACCGGCGGCAAGCAGCTTGCGGAACTGGCCCTGCGGCAGCAGCACGACCTGGCGGAACTGGTCGGCCTTGAAGCCGAGCAGCTCCTCGACCTGCGCCGTCACCTCGGTGGTCTTCTGCGCCAGCGGCGTCCAGGTCTCGCCGTCCAGGCGCGACAGCTCGGCCTTGGCCAGCACCTTGACGAGACCGGAGCCGCGCAGCGCAGCGCGTTCCTGCTCCGGCACGCGCTTCACGCGGTAGCGGCGCTCGCCGAGGGCGAAATCGAACTCGATCTCGGTCTGCAGCGCGTCGTCGGCGTGGTGGCTGCGCATCTCGCGCGCGCTGCGCTCGCCGCCCGAGGTGTCGCCGTACAGCGCGTAGGTGATGCCGTCGAGGATGGACGTCTTGCCGGCGCCGGTGGGGCCGGAGATCAGGAACAGCGCGCCGGCGGGCAGGCGGGTGAAATCCACCTCCTCGCGCCCGGCGAAGGGGCCGAAGGCCTGCAGCGTGAGCTTGAGCGGCTTCATGCGTGGCGCTCCTCGTGTTCCAGGCCGTCGATGATGCGTTCCAGTGCGGCGGAGGCCTCCGCTTCGAGGGCGAGGCCGGTGGTTTCCTCGTGGAAGCTGGCGAAGAGGTCCTGCATGCGGATGCGGCGGTGGTCGGCAGCGGCGCGGCCCGGGCCGTCGCCCACCATGTCCGGGCGCTCGATGGCGAGCGCGTTGGGATAGGCGGTGCGCAGCTTGCCCATCGCGTCGAGCAGCGCGCCACGGTCGGTGAGGCGCGCCAGCAGGTAGTCGTCGCGCGCCGGATCACTGGCTGCGGCGGCGATCAGCGCGTCGAGCTCGCCTTCGACGATGCGCAGGTCGCGCCGCGGCAAGAGCGGGATGCGCTGCACGGCGCAGCGGCCCTGCGCATCCATGTCGACCAGATTCACCGACTTCACATGATCGGCCTCGGCAAAGGAATACTTCAGCAGCGAGCCGGAATACTGGATGCGCTCGTTTCCGGCCTGCTGCGGCCGGTGCAGATGGCCGAGCGCAACGTAGTCGAAGCCGTCGAACACGTCGGCGCCGACCGCGCCGCTCCCGCCCACCGACAGCGGCCGCTCCGACTCGCTCGCGCTGCCTCCCAGCACGAAGGCGTGCGCCACCACCACCGCGCGCATGCCGGCCGGCTGCCTGGCGCGCGCCGCCTGCAATTGCGCAGCCAGCGCCGCGTGATGGTCAGCGATCGCCTCGTCGCCACAGGCGCCGCGCACCACCGCGGGCTCGCCGTAGGGCAGCGCATGGATGGCGACGCCGCCGTGAGCGTCGTGCAGGACGAGCGGCGGCGCGTCGACATCCACCGGTCCACGCACGGTGAGGCCGGCGCGCGTCAGCAGTTCCGAGCCGAAGCCGAGGCGGTCCGGGCCATCGTGGTTGCCGGCGATCATCACCACCGGGATCTTCAGCTCCAGCACCAGCTCGGTCAGCACCAGGTCGAGCAGGCGCACCGCGTCGGCCGGCGGCACCGAGCGGTCGTAGATGTCGCCGGCGATCAGGATGGCATCGGGCCGCGTGTCGGCGGCGAGGCGGATGAAGCCCTGCAGCACGTGGGCCTGGTCTTCGAGCAGGGAAACGCCGTGGTAGACACGGCCGAGGTGCCAGTCGGCGGTGTGGAGGAAACGCATCGGGGAAAGAGTCTCGGAGCTGAGATGGGCAACGGCGGAGCGCGCTGCAGGACGAATCCTACAGCGACATCCGCGCCGTCGGACATGACGCCGCCAATCCCTCGTCTATATTGAAGTGGCGTAACGCGACAAGAGCACATGCCGCGCAACGACATCCACAACCAGGAAGGAGCTCGACATGAAACACACTGCCGCCACCCTCGCCCTGTCCGGCCTGCTCGCCTTCACCGCCGTCGGCTGCGCCGTCACCCGTGACCAATCGACCGTGGGCGAATACGTCGATGACGCCACGATCACCACGCGGGTAAAGGCCAAGTTCGCGGAAGACCCGACCGTGAGCGCGATGGCGATCAGCGTCGAGACGCTGCGCGGCACGGTGCAGCTCTCGGGCTTCGCCAAGAGCGCGACGGAGAAGAGCCACGCCGAAAAGATCGCGCGCAGCACCTCGGGCGTGAAGGGCGTCAAGAACGACATCGTGGTTCGCCCGTAGATCCGCGCGTCACATCAGGCAAGGGGATGGTTCGCCATCCCCTTTTCGCGCGTGGACGGGCGGCATCGGGCGGCCCGGACTCGGCCGGCATGCTGCTAACATCGTGCCGCCGGCCTGGCAACTCGAGGATGCGCCCCCATGTCACTGAAACCCGCACTCCCGCTGCGGCCGCGACCGGCGCGCGCACTGCTGGCCTTGCTCGCGGTCAGCCTGGTCCTCGGCCTGGCCTGGCTCGCTTCCAGTCAGTGGCAATCGAGCTCGAGCCGCTCGGCGCTGGAGCGCCTGCGCGCCGACGCCAACCGGCTGCACCACCTCGACGCGCTGCTGCTGCAACTGCTCGATGCCGAGAGCAGCGTGCGCGGCTATCTGCTGAGCGGCAATCCGGTGTATCTGGGGCCGTACCAGGATGGCGGCCTGCGCGTGGCGGAAACGCTGGCCACGCTGCGCGCCGACGACTGGCGCGACGCGGCACAGCGCGCGAAGCTGGCCGAGCTGGCGCAGAGGGTCGACAGGAAGCTGGCCGTGCTGGCGAGCGCCGTGCAAACGGGAGTGAGCCCCGGCATCGACGCGCCGGAGGGCGGCCCGGGCAAGCAGACTATGGACGACATCCGCCGCATCATCGGCGAGCTGCGCGGCGACACGCTGGCCGAGATCGACCAGTCCCTGATCGCCTCCTTCGCACGCTTCGGCAACGCGCGCGAGCTCAACCTGCTGCTGGGCGCCGGCATCCTGGTGCTGCTGCTGGCGCTGGTCGTCGCCCTGTACCGCCAGGGCC
>JAGWTJ010000042.1 GCA_028869005.1 Burkholderiales bacterium
CGAGGGCCGCTGCGAGCTGGGCTTCCAGCAGCTCTCGGAGCTGATGCACGAGCCGGGCATCGACGTGCTGGGGCTCTTGCCGCCCGAGGTCGCTTACGTCACCACCTTCTCGGCGGCGCTGCCGGCGAACTCGACGCAAGCCGCCGCGGCGCGCGCCTGGCTGGCGTTCGCCAACTCGGACGAGGCGGCCGCGGCCAAGCGCCGTCACGGCATGGAACCGGCTGCCATCACTATCGCCCCTGGCGTGAAGTCCACACCATGATCATCGACATCCACGGCCACTACACGACCGCGCCCAAGGCGCTCGAGACCTGGCGCAACGCGCAGATCGCTGCCATCGGCAATCCGTCGTCGATGCCGCGCGCGAGCGATCTGAAGATAAGCGACGACGAGATCCGCGAGTCGATCGAGACCAACCAGCTGGCCAAGATGCGCGAGCGCGGCAGCGACCTCACGCTGTTCAGCCCGCGCGCGAGCTTCATGGCGCACCATATCGGCGATTTCCAGGTCTCGAGCACCTGGGCGGCGATCTGCAACGAGCTGTGCTTCCGGGTCAGCCGCTTATTCCCTGACAACTTCGTCCCGGCGGCGATGCTGCCGCAGAGCCCCGGCGTCGATCCCAGGACCTGCATCCCCGAACTCGTCAAGTGCGTCGAGCAGTACGGCAACGTCGCCATCAACCTCAACCCCGATCCCTCGGGCGGCCACTGGAAGGAGCCGCCGCTCACCGACCGCCACTGGTACCCGATCTACGAGAAGATGGTCGAGTACGACATCCCGGCGATGGTGCACGTCAGCACGAGCTGCAACGCGTGCTTCCACACCACCGGCGCGCACTACATCAACGCCGACACGACGGCGGTGATGCAGCTCATCCAGGGCGAGCTGTTCAAGGACTTCCCGACGCTGAAATTCATCGTGCCGCACGGCGGCGGCGCGGCGCCGTACCACTGGGGCCGCTATCGCGGCCTGGCGCAGGAGCTGAAGAAGCCGCTGCTGAAGGAGCACCTGCTCGGCAACGTGTTCTTCGACACCTGCGTCTACCATCAGCCGGGCATCGATCTGCTGACCAAGGTGATCCCGGTCGACAACATCCTCTTCGCCAGCGAGATGATCGGCGCGGTGCGCGGCGTCGATCCCGAAACCGGGTTCTACTACGACGACACCAGGCGCTACATCGAGGCGAGCACGCAGCTCACGGCGGCCGACCGGCACCGGATCTACGAAGGCAACGCGCGGCGCGTGTACCCGCGGCTCGACGCCGCCCTGAAGCGCCAGGGTCGCTGAGAGCTCGTCCCATTCACGGGCAAGCTCTTAGTGCGCGCCCGGCATCGCGAGGAACCACCATGTACGAACTCGGCGTCGTCCACCGCAGCATCCAGCGCGCGCCGGCGCACGTCGCGCAGCAGCTCGGCGCCTTCGGCTGCGCCACCGTGCACGAGGCGATGGGCCGCGTCGGCCTGATGCAGCCGTACATGCGGCCGATCCACGCCGGCGCGCGCGTCTCGGGCACGGCCGTCACCGTGCTGCTGCAGCCGGGCGACAACTGGATGATGCACGTGGTGGCCGAGCAGATCGCCCCCGGCGACATCGTCGTCGCCGCCGTCACCACCGAGTGCAGCGACGGCTACTTCGGTGACCTGCTGGCCACCAGCTTCATGGCGCGCGGCGCGAAGGCGCTGGTCATCGACGCCGGCGTGCGCGACGTGCGCACGCTGGGCGAAATGGGCTTTGCCGTCTGGAGCAAGGCGGTGAGCGCGCGCGGCACCGTCAAGGCCACGCTCGGATCGGTCAACATCCCGGTGGTCTGCGCCGGTGCGCTGGTGCATCCGGGCGACGTCATCGTCGCCGACGACGACGGCGTGGTCTGCGTGCCGCGCACGCGCGCGGCGGCCACGCTCGACGCTGCCGCCAGGCGCGAGGCCAACGAGGGCGACAAGCGCGCCAAGCTGGCGTCCGGGGTGCTCGGCCTCGACATGTACAAGATGCGCGAGCCGCTCGAGAAGGCCGGCCTGCGCTACATCGATTGACGATGATGAAGATCGCGCTCATCGGCTACGGCGAAGTCGGCCGCATCCTGGCCGAGGATCTGCGTGAGCGCGGCCACGCCACGGCCGCCTTCGATCTGAAGCTGCGTGGCGCGGCGGGCGAGCCGATGCGCGAGCACGCGCTGCGCTGCGGCGTGACGCTGGCCGACGGGCCCGTGGCTGCGGTGCGCGAGGCCGAACTGGTGGTCTCGGCCGTCACCGCCAGCCAGGCGGTGCCGGTGGCCGAGGCGATCGCCCCGGGCCTGGCGCGCGACGCCTTCGTGCTCGACCTCAACTCGGCGTCGCCCGGCGCCAAGGTGCGTGCCGCTGCCGTCGTCGACGGCGCCGGCGCTCGCTATGTCGAAGGCGCGGTGATGACTTCGGTGCCGCCGTATCGCATCAAGGTGCCGCTGCTGCTCGGCGGCGCGCATGCCGCGGCGCTGGCGCCGCGGCTCCAAGCGCTCGGCTTCGCGCCGAAGGTGGCGAGCGCGCAGCTCGGAGTCGCCAGCGCCACCAAGATGTGCCGCAGCGTGATGATCAAGGGCTTCGAGGCGATGGTCATCGAGAGCTTCACCGCGGCGCGCCACTACGGCGTCGAGGACGCGGTGCTCGCCTCGCTGGCCGAGACCTTTCCGGGCATCGACTGGGAGCGGCAGGCGGCCTACTTCTTCCAGCGCGTCATCGAGCATGGGCGCAGACGCAGCGAGGAGGTGCGCGAAGTCGCCGTCACGGTCGAGGAAGCCGGCCTCGCGCCGTGCAGCGCGGCCGGCACGGCCGAGCGCCAGGCCTGGATGGCCGACCTCGCCGACCAGGGCGTGTTCGGACAGCGCGGCGCGAGCGGCTTCGCGCGCAGCGCCGACTGGCGCGTCGAGGCCGACCGCATCCTCGCTCACCTGGAAAGCAAGCGCTGATGGAATTCGTCAAGACCGCCGGCTGGCTCGACTGGCATGCGAACCCGAGTAAGCCGCGCTTCGCATTGCCGCCGGGCAGCGTCGACGCGCACTGCCACGTGTTCGGGCCCGGCGCCGAGTTCCCCTTCGCGCCCGAACGCAAGTACACGCCATGCGACGCATCGAAGCGCCAGCTGTTCGCGCTGCGTGACCATCTGGGCTTCGCGCGCAACGTCATCGTGCAGGCCACCTGCCATGGTGCCGACAACCGCGCGCTGACCGATGCCTGCCGGGCCTCCGGCGGCAAGGCGCGCGGCGTGGCGACGGTGCGCCGGACGGTCACCGAAGCCGAACTGCAGGCGCTGCATGCGGCCGGCGTGCGCGGCGTGCGCTTCAACTTCGTCAAGCGCCTGGTGGACTTCACACCGCGCGACGAGCTGCTGGAGATCGCGGGCCGCATCGCGCAGCTCGGCTGGCACGTCGTGATCTACTTCGAGGCGCAGGACCTGCCCGAGCTGTGGGACTTCTTCGGCGCGCTGCCGACGACGGTGGTGGTCGACCACATGGGCCGCCCCGACGTGAGCAAGCCGCTCGATGGGCCCGAGTTCGCGCTGTTCCTGAAGTTCATGCGTGAGCACGGCAACGTCTGGAGCAAGGTGAGCTGCCCCGAGCGGCTGTCGCTGGCCGGCCCGCCGGCGCTGGACGGCGAACGCAACGCCTACCGCGATGTCGTGCCCTTCGCGCGCCGCATCGTCGAGGAGTTCCCCGAGCGCGTGCTGTGGGGAACCGACTGGCCGCATCCGAACCTGAAGAACCACATGCCCGACGACGGCCTGCTGGTCGACTTCATCCCGCACATCGCGCGGACGGCCGAATTGCAGCGCAAGCTGCTGGTCACCAACCCGATGCGCTTGTACTGGCCCGAGGAGTGAGACGATGGCACTCGACAAACCCTACCGGGACATTCCCGGCACGACGATCTTCGACGCGGAGCAGGGGCGCAAGGGCTACGCGCTCAACCAGTTCTGCATGAGCCTGATGAAGGCGGCGAACCGTGCGCGCTTCAAGGCCGGCGAGCGCGCCTACCTCGACGAGTGGCCGATGAGCGAGGAGCAAAAGCGCGCCGTGCTGGCGCGCGACCTCAACCGCTGCATCGCGCTCGGCGGCAACGTCTACTTCCTGGCCAAGATCGGCGCCACCGACGGCCTGAGCTTCCAGCAGATGGCCGGCAGCATGACCGGCATGACCGAGACCGAGTACCGCGACATGATGGTCAAGGGCGGCCGTTCGATCGAAGGCAACCGGCGCCTGGGCGAGGACGGCGACGCCCAGCCGCAGCGCCAGCCGCAAGGCGCGGCCGGGCAGGCGGCGCGCGGCGCGCGCTCGGGAGCTTGAGATGGCCCGTATCAGCGCCAGCGTCTACACCAGCCACGTGCCCGCCATCGGCGCGGCGATGGATCTGGGCAAGGAGCACGAGCCGTATTGGCAGAAGGTGTTCAGTGGCTACGAGTTCTCGCGCCGCTGGATGACGCAGCACCGTCCCGACGTCGTGTTCCTCGTCTACAACGACCACGCCAATGCCTTCAGTCTCGAGCTGATCCCGACCTTCGCGATCGGCACCGCGGCCGAGTTCGCCATTGCCGACGAGGGCTGGGGCCCGCGCCCGGTGCCCGGCGTCAAGGGCCATGCGGAGCTCGCCGCCCACATCGCGCAAAGCGTGATCCAGGACGACTTCGATCTGGCCATCGCCAACCGCATGGACGTCGACCACGGCCTGACGGTGCCGCTGGGCCTGATGTGCGGCAAGCTCGATGCGACGCGCGACGCCTGGCCGTTCGCGGTCATCCCGTTCGCCGTCAACGTCGTGCAGTACCCGGTGCCCAGCGGGCGGCGCTGCTACGCGCTCGGCCAGGCCATCCGGCGCGCGGTCGAGCGCTGGGACGGGCCGCTGAACGTGCAGATCTGGGGCACCGGCGGCATGAGTCACCAGTTGCAGGGGCCGCGCGCCGGGCTCATCAATGCCGAGTGGGACAATCGCTTCCTCGATCGCCTGATCGCCGAGCCGGCCAAGCTGGCCGAGATGCCGCACATCGAGTACGTGCGCGAGGCCGGCAGCGAGGGCATCGAGCTGGTGATGTGGCTGATCGCGCGCGGCGCGATGGCCGACGGCGCCGGCGGATCGCCGCCGCGCGTGGCGCACCGCTTCTATCACGTGCCGGCCAGCAACACGGCGGTCGGTCACCTGATCCTCGAAGACTGATGCTGCGCCTGCGCGACCGCACGCCCGCACGACCGCCCACATCGAACCTGGAACCTCCATGACCATCCGAGTGGCCCTTGCCGGCGCCGGCGCCTTCGGCCTCAAGCACCTCGACGCGATCAAGCAGATCGCCGATGTCGAAGTCGTCTCGCTCGTCGGCCGCGAACTGGACAAGACGCGTGAGGCGGCCGACAAGTACGGCATCCGGCACGTGAGCACCGACCTGGCCGCCAGCCTGGCGCTGAAGGAGGTCGACGCCGTCATCCTCGCCACGCCGACGCAGATGCACGCCGCGCAGGCCGTCGCCTGCATGGAGGCGGGCAAGCACGTGCAGGTGGAGATCCCGCTGGCCGATTCGCTGCGTGACGCCTATCGTGTGGTCGATGCGCAGCGGCGCACCGGCCTTGTGGCGATGTGCGGCCACACGCGCCGCTTCAATCCGAGCCATCAGTGGGTGCGCCAGCGCATCCTGGCCGGCGAACTGCACATCCAGCAGATGGACGTGCAGACCTACTTCTTCAGGCGCACCAACATGAACGCGCTCGGCCAGCCCAGGAGCTGGACCGACCATCTGCTGTGGCATCACGCCGCCCACACCGTCGATCTGTTCGCCTACCAGGCCGGCGCTCCCATCGTCAAGGCGCACGCGCTGCAGGGGCCGGTGCACCCGACGCTCGGCATCGCGATGGACATGAGCATCCAGCTGCAGGCGGCCAACGGCGCGCTGTGCACGCTGAGCCTGAGCTTCAACAACGACGGGCCGCTCGGCACCTTCTTCCGCTACATCGGCGACAGCGGCACCTACATCGCGCGCTACGACGATCTGTTCGACGGCAAGGAGCAGAAGATCGACGTGAGCCGCGTGGACGTGTCGATGAACGGCATCGAGCTGCAGGACCGCGAGTTCTTCGCCGCCATCCGCGAGCAACGCGAGCCGAACGCGAGCGTGGCGCAGGTGCTGCCGTGCTACGAGGTGCTGCACGACCTCGAGCGCCGGCTCGCGGGCTGACAAGGTGTGAGAGAACCTACTGCGCGGGCCGATCTCGCGCCTGCGATGCTCGCCGTACGTGCGTACGGCTGCGCTTCTCGAAGCGACCTCGACCCGGTCGCTACGGTTCTTTCACACCTTGTGAGCGCCGGTCGTTCAGCCGACGCGCGCGCCCGAGCGACGCCTTCCGAGCGCCAGCAGCGCCAGTGGCGCCAGCAGCAGCGACAGCGTCCCCGGCTCGGGCACGGTGCCGGGCGGGTCGCCGGTGATCATGTCCTGCGCACCGCGCGCCTCGAGCACCATCGTGTAGCTTCGATCGAGCGGCGCGGCGGTGGCCAGCGCGGCGAAGTAGCCGGCCAGCGCGCTGCGCGTGGCGCTCTCGATGCCGCTCGCGCTGAAGGCGCCCGAGTCGATGTTCCAGCCGCTGTCGTACTTGCTCTCCCAGATGCCGAGCTGGATCGCCGCGGCCTCGTAGGCGGTGCTCGGGTGCAGCCAGGCGTAGGGGTCGGGCGTCGCGGCGCCGCTGTTGCGCACGGCGTTGACGGCGCCGAGGAAAGCCAGCGTGCGATCGGCCGCGCCGGCGAAATCCACGGTGTAGGTGACGACGCTGCCGTTGCCGATCGTCTCGTACAGGTCGTAGCAGTACATCCACAGGCTGTTCACGTTGTCGACGAAGCGGCCGGGCTCGATGCCGACCAGATTCGACGCCGAGCCGTGAAAGCGGCCGGCCGCGACGTCCAGCGATTCGGTGCCCGTTCCGGCGAGCGTCGGGAACGTGATGCGTACCGCGTCGTAGCTGGGTGCCGGAGTGCCGTCGAAGATCGGCGAGTCGAACGTGACCTTCACGCTGGCGGCCTGGGCGGCGACGGCGGTGGCGGCGAGCGTGGCCGCAGCGAGAGTTCTGGCAAGGCGTTGCATGTTCGGAGGGGACCGGTGTCGAAGTGGCTGCGAGTCTCGGCGAAGGCCGATGTCCGCCGACAGCCCGCGACTGCGGGGTGAGCCCCTGAACGCGGGGCCTTGTGCGCCATCCTTGGCACTCGGGCCGGCGCGCGGCGGCGCGCCGGCGGCGCCGGTTCGTGAAATGATGCTCGGATGAGCGAGTCGAACCTGTCCGCCGCCAAGCCGCGCAGGCTGGGCGCCTTCAGCGTGGCGCCCATCGGTCTGGGCTGCATGAACCTCAGCCACGCCTACGGCACGCCGCCGGCCGCCGCCGATGCCGAGCGGCTGTTGCTGGCGGCGCTCGACGCCGGCGTGACGCTGTTCGATACCGCGGCGCTGTACGGCTTCGGCGCCAACGAGACGCTGGTGGGTCGCGTGCTGCGGCCGCATCGCCACCGCATCGTGCTGTGCACCAAGGGCGGCCTGGCCGGCGTGCGCACGCCCGACGGCATCCAGCGCGTCATCGACGGCCGCCCCGAGGCCATCCGCCGTGACTGCGAGGACAGCCTGCGGCACCTGGGCGTCGACGCGATCGATGTCTACTACCTGCATCGCTGGGACAAGAGCGTGCCGGTGGAGGACAGCGTCGGAGAAATGGCGCGCCTGGTTGCCGCGGGCAAGGTGCGTGCGCTCGGGCTGTCGGAGGTGTCGGCGGCCACGCTGCGCCGTGCGCATGCGGTGCATCCGATCGCCGTGCTGCAGACCGAGTACTCGCTGTGGACGCGCAACCCCGAGATCGCCGTGCTGGCTGCGTGCCGCGAGATCGGCGCCGCGTTCGTGGCCTTCAGCCCGACGGCGCGCGGCCTGTTCACCTCGCGTCCGCCCGATCCCGCGACGCTCGACGCGCAGGACATCCGCCGCCGCATGCCGCGCTTCCAGGCCGAACATTGGCCGGCCAATCTCGCGCTGCGCGACGCCGCGGCGCAGCTCGCGGCCGAGGTCGGTTGCACGTTGGCGCAGTTCGCGCTGGCGTGGGTGCTGTCGCGCGGCGAGCACGTCATCGCCTTGCCGGGAACGACGAACACCCTGCACCTGCGCGAAAACCTCGGCGCCGCCGCGATCCAACTGAGCCCGGACCTGCTGGCGCGCTGGGACGAAGGCATAGCTGCGCACCGCGTCTCGGGCGCGCGCTACGGCGCGCAGGGCTTGCGCGAGGTCGACACCGAGGAGTTCTGACGCGGCGCGCCCTGTAACCGATCCTCTCGGGCACTCCGTTTCGGCCGGGCGCGGCCGATATCGCGCTGGACGACCCCCGAGGAGACTTTCGATGAACAGCGCAACCCCGACCGACAGCGCCCGGCCCGCGTTCGAGACCGCCAATCCGCATGCGTTGGCCGTGATCCTGGAGGCGAGCGAGACGCGCCGCATCATTGCCGCGAACGACATCTTCGATCTTTCGGGCATCAAGCTGTGGGCGGCTCACAAGCCGGTATCGGCCGAACTGCAGCGCAAGCTGCTCGACCGCCGCCTGCGCACACCACTCGAGAGCTGCCTCCTCGCCGAGGACGGCGTGACGACGGCCACGCTGGTCGACGCGCTGCACGCGTTGGCCGCAGGCGAGCACGCGCTGGCGCCGTTCGTCGCGCCGCATGCCGCGCGGCTCGTGAAGGAGGCGGCGGCGCTGCCGCTGCACCCGGTGGCGCAGTTGCTGCTGACTGCGGCGCAGACGGCGCGGCGTGCGAGCTTCGACCACGCCATCGCCGCGATGGCGCTGGCCGGTGTGCTGATGGCCGGGCAAGGCGGCGACGCGCCCGGGATCCGCCTGGCGATGCTCGCCGGACTGCTGCACGACCTCGGCGAGATGTACATCGATCCGCGTCATGGCGAGGCCGAGGCCGATCGCGATCTGGACTTCGCGAGCTACCAGCAGCTCGTCGTGCATCCGCACGTCGGCCGCCTGCTGCTGACGCAACTCACCAACTACCCGGCGGCGCTGGCGCGCGCGGTGGCCGAACACCACGAGCGGCTCGACGGCTCGGGCTACCCGCACGCGCTGACCGGCGCGCAGCTCTCGCCGCTCGGGCGCCTGATCGCGGTGACCGAGGCGACGCTGAACGCGCTGCGCAGCCCCGGCCAGACGCTGCTGCACGCGAGCATCGCGTTGCGCGCGGTGCCCGGCGAGTTCGATCTCGGCTGGGTCGGCCAGATCAGCCGTGCCGCTGTAGCGCTGCCTCCGCAGCCGGCCGCGATGGAGCACGGTGACATCGAGGTGCGCCTGGCCGCGCTGGGACAGGTGCTCGGAGCGGCGCAGGCGGGAGTCGCCGCGCAGTTCGCACGCTCGGAGCTGGCGCCGCACAAGGAGGCGCTGGCGCTCGCCGCGTTCCTGCTCGGGCGGCTGCGCACCGGATGGAACGAGAGCGGCATGTGGAACCCGCGAGCGCTGGCCAGCGCCGACGCCGCCGAAGTCGAGGCGGTGGAAGACGAGCTGTACTTCCGCCTGCGCGGCATCCAGCGCGCGACGCTGCTGCGCGCCGGCCAGTTGCCGGCGCGCGAAGCGGCTGCGCTCGAAGCGCTGTGCGAGTCGCTGGCGATGGGCGCGGCCGTCGAGGCCTGAGCGGGATCCGATCGAGGCCGATCGACGCCCGATCGAAACCCACGCACGCAGCCATGCCGCGGCGCCACGGTGCGGCTACTTGCGCCAGTAGTCGTTGGCCGCGGCGACCGTCTGGAAGTGGGTGGCGATCACCTGCGAGGCGGCGGTCAGCGCATCCGCGTCGTTGGCGTATTCGGGGCGCAGCTTGTGCAGCACGGCCGGGTCGGGCTGCGTGTACTTGACGCCGCGGCGACTGAGCGTAATGGCGAGCTCGAAGCCCTCCTGCGGCGTGTTCGTGATGAGCGTCGTGAGCCAGGTGTCGGCCATGCGTGGTTCCTCCTGATGTCGGGGCCGGCGTTGGCCCGGGTCGGACCTCGAGACAGTGCAGCGGGTGCGCCCGGACTGCAATTCAGAGCGCAATGTCGTAGCGGATGAAGCCGTTGTAGCGCGCGACCTTGTCGTACAAGGCACGCGCGGTGTGGTTGTCCTGCTGCGTCAGCCAGTAGCAGCGCTGCGCACCGCCGGCGCGCGCCTGCTGCGCCACCGCCTCGATCAAGGCTCTGGCCACACCGCGGCCGCGCGCCTGGGGGTCGGTGAACAGGTCCTGCAGGTAGCAGACCGTTGGCGCCCAGGTGCTGGCGTGGAACAGGTAATGCACGATGCCGACCAGCCGTCCGTCGAGCCTCGCGCCGAGTCCGTGAACGTCGCGCGCGTCGCGCAGGCGGCTCCAGGCGGCGTCGAACTCGGCGGCGCCGGTCGGCGTGCGATAGAAGGCCTTGTAGCCGCGCGCCAGCGCCTCCCAGGCCGGCCGGTCGTGCGCACCGAGCGCCGCGATCTCGAGCGCCATCGTCACGGGTGGCGGGGCGGCCCGCTCAACGGTGATACGAGCCCTCGCGCTCGGGCTGGTAAATCACTTCCTTGACCGTGACCTTGATCAGCCCGCCGCCCGGCTTGGGCCAGGCGATCTCGTCGCCCTGCTTCAGGCCGAGCAGGGCACTGCCGACCGGCGCGAGGATCGAGATCGTCTTGCCGCTCGTGTCGGCGTCCTTCGGGTAGACCAGCGTCAGCTCGAAGTCCTCGCTCGACGATTCGACGGCGAACTTGACGGTGGAGTTCATCGTGACGACGGTCGGAGGCACCTTCTCGGGTTCGACCACCGTGGCGCGCTCGAGCTCGGCTTCGAGTTCGGCGCGGCCGATCAGACCGGTTCTGGGCAGCGCAGCCAGCAGGTTCTCGAGCCGTTCGGCGTCGCGTGACGAGACGATGATTTCCGGCCGCTTGCTCATGTCGCACCTCTTTGCATGCCATTCGACGAAGGGCATCTTACCCGCCGTCATCGCGTCGGCGTAGTGCCCACGACGCGGGTGCGATGCGCCCGCGCGCCTGCGGGCGTCGCTCAGTTCTTGGCCCTGGGCAGACGGCCCATCAGATAGAACTCGTCGTTGGGCAGCATGCCGATGCCGTTGGCCATGCGGTTGCTCATGCCGAAGAAGGCGGTGATGGCGACGATGTCCCAGACGTCCTCGTCGTCGAAGCCGTGCGCGTGCAGCGTCGCGTAGTCGGCCTCGCCGATCTCGCCCGAGCGCAGGCAGACCTTGAGCGCGAACTCGAGCATGGCACGCTGGCGCGGCGTGATGTCGGCCTTGCGCCAGTTGGTCGCCACCTGGTCGGCGACGAGCGGCTTCTTCTCGTAGATGCGCAGGATGGCGCCGTGCGCCACCACGCAATACAGGCAGTCGTTGGCCGCCGAGGTGGCGACGACGATCATCTCGCGGTCGCCCTTGGTGAGGTTGCCGGTCGTCTTGGCCATCAGCGCATCGTGGTAGGCGAAGAAGGCGCGCCACTCGTCGGGCCGGTGCGCCAGCGCGAGGAAGACATTGGGCACGAAGCCGGACTTGGCCTGCACGTCGAGGATGCGCGTGCGGATGTCCTCGGGCAGGTCGGCGAGGGCCGGCAGCGGGAAGCGGGACGCGGGAGCGGTCATGGCGGTTTCCCTCGCGGTGGAGGTGGACGGGTGGAGGCGGGCAGCGGATTCGGGGGACGACTCATTGTGCCTATGCGCATCGCCGCGCGGCAGCCGCCCACGCGCCCGGTACTTCGGGACCGCAGTGCTAGAGCCGCTCGATCAGCGCCGAGGCGCCGGGGTAGTCTGCAGCGACGAGCCTGAACTTGCGCGCCGCGGCACCGGGCTTGGTGCCCTGCGCCAGGCTGCGCAGGTAGGACAGCGGGTCGACGATCCACGCGCCGCCGAGTTCGGTGACGCCGCGCGCGAACAGCGCGTCGGGCACGATGCCGGCGCTCGGGCCGATCAGCACGAAGCGCTGCGCCGCGACGCAGGCGGCGCGCATGCGCTCGAAGCTGCCGTTGAGCAGCACCGTGCCCGTGGCCAGCACCTGCGTGCACTCGGCGAGTGCCGCAGCGTCGCCGGTGACGAGCACGCCGTCGTCGCGCGTGCCGTGCAGCTCGCGCCGCAACTCGAGCACCACCAACTGCGCACCGCTGGCCAGCAGGCGCGGCACGAGCGGGCCGAACAGGCCGATCATGCCGATCGTCTCGCCCGCCTCGGGCCTGAGACCGCCCACCGAATCGTCGGCCGGCGGCGGTGCCCAGCCGGCGCCGCGGAACAGCCAGTTCGACAGCGCGTGCACGGCGGCGAAGCCGAGCGTGCGCGTCGTACCGCCGTCGGCGTCGGGCGCGGCCG
This sequence comes from Burkholderiales bacterium, assembly GCA_028869005.1. Lineage (GTDB taxonomy): Bacteria > Pseudomonadota > Gammaproteobacteria > Burkholderiales > Burkholderiaceae_C > Rubrivivax. The sequence goes on from JAGWTJ010000042.1 coordinate 12,339, forward strand.
TGAAACCCGCCGTCAGCGCCAGCGCATCGGCGCCGGTGACGGCCGTGACGTGCGCTTGCAGTGCCTCCAGCGAGCTGCCGTGGCGCACGTAGCCCAGGCCGAGCGTGCCGTCGTCGAGTTCGAGCACGCACCACGCGCCGGAGAGCGCATCGTCGGGCTGCGCCAGCGGCAGATGCAGGGCGCGCACGCGCGGCGGCGTGCGCCGCGCCGCGGCAAGCGCCAGAAGCGCCAGGGTGTCCTGCTCGAAGTTCATGTCGTGCGTCGGCCCGCGTGGCGCGCAACCACAGGCGCCGGCCGCGGCATTGTGGTCCGGGCGCGATGCGCCGTCGCCGCAGGGGCCGCTCCCGCGCCGCCGACCCAGGCTCGGCGGCGTGCGCGCCAGCGCTCAGGAATTGGCGCGCACTTCGTCGATCGACGTCACACCGGCCAGCACCTTCTCGATGCCGTCCTGGCGCAACGTGCGCATGCCGTCGACCAGCGCATGGCGCAGCAGTTCGTCGGCGCGCTGGCCGGTCTGGATCATCCGACGCAGCCCGCGCGTGACCGACATCAGCTCGTGGATGCCGGCGCGGCCGCGATAACCGGTGTGATCGCACTGCGCGCAGCCGGCGCTGCGGTAGCGCAGCAGGCGTCCCTCGGCGTTGCCGAAGCGTGCACGCCAGTCGGCGAGCAGCGCGTCGGGCGCCGGGGCCGGGTTGAGCTCGCGGTGGCCGTTGGCCGCGCCGTCGTCCGCGCCGCCCCACGCGTACGCGTGCAGATAGTCGCGCAGCAGTTCCTCCACGTCCTCGGGACTCGCCGGTTCGGCCGTGCGGCAGGCCAGGCACAGACGGCGCACCAGCCGCTGCGCCAGCACGGCGAGCAGCGCGTCGGCGAAGTTGAACGGGTCCATGCCCATGTCGAGCAGCCGCGTCACCGTCTCGGCCGCGCTGTTGGTGTGCAGCGTGGAGAGCACGAGGTGGCCGGTGAGCGAGGCTTCGATGGCGACCTGCGCCGTCTCGTGATCGCGGATCTCGCCGACCATGATGACGTCCGGATCGGCGCGCAGGAACGCGCGCAGCGCCTTGGCGAAGGTCCAGTCGATCTTCGGGTTGACCTGCACCTGGCGCAGGCCGGGCTGCGTGATCTCGATCGGATCCTCGGCCGTCCAGATCTTGCGCTCGGGCCGGTTGATGAAGGCGAGCGCCGAGTGCAGCGTGGTCGTCTTGCCCGAACCGGTGGGGCCGACGCACAGGATCATGCCGTGGGGCCGCTGCACGGCCTGGACGAGCCGCTCGAGATTGGCCGGAGTCAGGTTCAGTTCCTCGAGCGCGAGCGGGCGCGACGAGGTCAGCAGCCGCAGCACCGCGTCCTCGTGGTTGGCGTGCGTCGGGATGGTGGCCACGCGCAACTCGAGGCGGCTGCCGGCGAGGAAGCGGCCGAAGGCGATCTTGCCGTCCTGCGGCTTGCGGCGCTCGGCGATGTCGAGGTCGCACATGATCTTGATGCGCGCGATCATCGCGCTGCGGTAGCTCGGCGGCAGCTCGAGGTAGGGCCGCAGCACGCCGTCCTTGCGAAAGCGGATGCGCACCTTGTCGCGCCCGGGCGGGCACTCGACGTGGATGTCGGAGACACCTTGCGCGTGCGCCTCGACGATCATCGAGTTGATGAGTCGCACCAGCGAGTTGTCGCTCTGCTCGATGGCCGGACCGTCGTCGCCGTCGCTGCCCGCGCCCTGTTCGAGCGAGGCCGCCAGGCGGCTCGCGTCGCCGGGCTCGAAATCCAGCGTCAGGCCCGCGCCCGGGATGCGCCGCGCGCCGACCTCGGCGCCGATCTTCTCGTAGGCCCGTTCGATCGGCTCGCCCAGTGTGCCGGCACGCGCCAGCACCGGCACCACCTTGATCTGCGCGGCGAACTCGAGCTCGTCGTTGTGGCCGCGGTGCGTCGGGTCCTCCATTGCCACCACGAGTCGCCCGCCGCGCACGACCAGCGGCAGCGCCGGCAGGCGGTGCGCCACGGCGTAGGGCAGGCGGTGGACGGCGTCGGTCTCGACTGGGAACTGCGCGGCGTCGACCAGCGGATAGCCCATCTTGCGCGCCAGCGCCGTCTGCAGGTCGGCGCGCGTCACCAGGCCCTGGCGCACCAGCAGCTCGCCGAGCGGCATGCCGCGATCGGCGCGCTGCTGCACCAGCGCCGCCTCGAGCTGCACCTCGTCGATGAAGCCGAGCGTGGTCAGCGCCTCGCCGATGCGCACCATCGGCATGCGCGCCTGCTGCTCGATGGCCGTCATCAGTTCGTCGACCGTGACGAGCTGGCGCACCAGCAGCAGCTCGCCGAGCCGGCGCTCGCGCAGCTCGCGCTGCTCGGCCAGCGCCGCGTCGACCTGTGCGGCGGTGACCGAGCGTTGCGCGACCAGCACTTCGCCGATGCGCGATCCGACTTCGAGCTTCTCGTAGGCCCAGCGCGGCACGAAGGTGCGGCGCAGCGTGCCGGTCTCGTCGACCGGCTCGAACACGAACAGCCCCCACGGCTCCTCGCGGTACGTGACCGTGCGGCCGGTCCATGCGGCGCCGCCGGTCATCTGTACCGTGAACGGCAGCGCCGCTTCGGTCTCGCCGGCAACTGGTGCACCGGCTTCGCCGGTGGTGGGCAGCGCCAGCAGCGGGTCGAGCAGCCGCAGGCGGCGGAACTGTTCGAAGCGCAGCGGCAGCGGCGCGCGCGCGCCGTTCATGCGCAGGTGCACGACGGCGCGCACCGGATCGAAGCCGACGAGCCGCCCCTGCAGCACCTTGCCGTTGACGCCCTCGATCTGGCAGCCGAGCGGAGTGCGCGGCAGCGACGGCGCCGGATAGCAGGCCAGCGGCGGCGTGGGCCAGGCGAATTCAGCGCCGGTCGCGGCGACGAGGGCTAGCGGCGGGTCGGACAGGTCTGACATCGGGCAACGTGGCAGCGGGTCGGCAGGACAGCGAGCTGGCGGGGCAGCGCGCGAAATGCGCGCAACGGGCGCAAGGGGGCGTTCCGATCCTAGGGTCGGGCTGCGCCGCGCGAGGCGCGGAACTGGCGGGCGAACAGAGGCCTGATCGTGGTCCGCGACAATGCCGCGATGCCCTCCGTCGCCGCACTGCCGCGCACCGCATTCGCGACGCTGCTGCTGATCGCCTTCATGATGGGCGCCAATCACGTGGCTGCGCGCCTGGCCTTCGACCACGGCGTGAGCGTGGCCACCGCGGTGATGTTGCGCAGCGGTGCGACGGCGCTGGCGGTCGGGCTGCTGCTCGTGCTGCAGCGCGTGCCGTGCCGACTCGAGCGACGCGAGCGGCGCGCGCTGCCGGTGATCGGCGTGCTCGTCGCGGTGCAGAGCTGGTGCCTGTACTCCGCAGTGGCGCGGCTGCCGGTGGCGCTGGCGCTGCTGGCGTTCAACACCTATCCGCTGTGGACGGCGCTGTGGGCGCGACTGCTGTACCGCCACCGTGCCGAGCGCCGCGTGCTGCTGGCGATGCCGGTGCTGCTGGTCGGGCTGGCGCTCGCGCTCGACGTGTTCGGTGCCGCGTCGGGCTTGAGCGCGAGCGCGCAATGGAGCCGCATCGGGGCCGGTGTCGCGTTCGCGGTCGGCGCGGCCGCGCTGTTCGGCCTGGCGCTCGTGCTGACGCAGCACGAAGCCGGCCGGCTCGACGGCCGTCTGCGCACCGCGGCCACGATGGCCATCGTGGCGCTGCTTGCCGGCGCGCTCGTCGTCGTCGAGGGCGGCGCGCAACTGCCGCGCGCGGCCGCGGGCTGGTGGGGCCTGGCGGCGCTGACGCTGCTGTACGGCACCGCCTTCACGATCATGTTCACGGTGCTGCCGCGGCTGGGCGTGGTCGGCAACTCGCCGATCATGAACGTCGAGCCGGTGTTCGCGCTCGTGCTGGCCTGGGTGTTGCTCGGGCAGAAGATCGCCGCGGTCCAGCTGCTGGGCGCCCTGGTCGTCGTCGCCACGGTGATGGCGCTCGGGCTGCGGCGCGTGCGCTGAGCGCTGCACGCGTCAACGGGCTCGCGGCGGCGCTACGCGCCGTCGGCCGGCAGTTCGACCTCCACCTCGATCGTCGTGCCGCCCTCGGGCGGTGCCACGACGCGCAGCGTGCCGCCGAAGGCGCGCACACGCTCGCCGATGCCGAGCAGCCCGTAGCTGCCGGGCTTGGCCAGGTCCTCGGGCGCGTGGCCGCGGCCGTCGTCGGCGATCTCGAGTCGCAGCCGGCCGCGGCGCGCCGATGAGGGCGTCAGACGCATCAGCGTGATGCGCACGCGGCGCGCACCGGCATGCTTGCCGACGTTGTTGAGCGCCTCCTGCGCGACGCGGTACAGGCAGGTGGCCAGCGCCGGCGCCTGCGCCGTCTCGTCGGGCTCGCCGAGGTCGGTGTGGAACTCGCAGGCCAGGCCGCTGCGCTGCGCGAACGAGGCCGCGAGCGCCTCCAGCGCCGGTCCGAGGCCCAGGTCTTCGAGGATGCGCGGCCGCAGGTCGTTGACGATGCGGCGCGTGGAGGCGATACCGGCGCCGGCCAGCGCGTGGATGCGCGCCAGCGTGGCGCTGGCATCGGCGCCGGCGTCGCGGCGCGCCGCCGCCACCTCCATGGTGATGGCGGCCAGCGTCTGCTGCAGGTCGTCGTGCAGCTCGCGCGCGATGCGCTGACGTTCGTCCTCCTGCACGCGATCCTGCACCGCGAGCAGGCGCTGCAGCGCACGATTCGACGCCTCGACCTCGGCGCGCGACTGCTTGAGTTCGGTGACGTCGTGCGCGCTGATCACGGCGCCGGCGACGCTGCCGTCGGCGGCGCGGATCGGCGCGAAGCTGTAGCTGCCGAACCAGCGCTCGCCGCTGTCCTTGCGGCGCAGCCGGTACTCCGCCTGCGACACGGTCTCGCCGCGCAGCGCGCGCGCCACCACCCACGAGTCGACCGGCACCAGCGTGCCGTCGCCGAGGCTGACCTCGATCAGCTCGGCCTGCGCGGCGAGCGTGGCGCGGCAGGCGTCGCGGCTCGCGAAGCGATGGAAGCGCACGCAGGCGTCGTTGAATTCGACGATGCGCCCCGCGCCGTCGGTGATCATCACGGCGTCGTTCATGCTGGCCAGCGCCGTCTCGAGCTTGGTCTTGCTGGCGAGCAGCGCGGCCTCGGCGCGATGGCGCTCGGTGATGTCGCGCACGATGGCGGTGTACAGCTCGCGTCCGTCGATGTGCACATGCGAGATGCCGACCTCGGCCGGGAATTCCTCGCCGTCGGCGCGCAGCGCGATCACCTCGCGCTCGGGGCGCATGCGCCGGGCGCTGTCGTCGCCGTGTCCGAAGCGGCGCACCCGCTCCTCGTGCACGCGGCGATGGCGCTCGGGCAGCAGGCTGGCCAGCGGGCGCCCGACCAGTTGCTCGGCAGGGCAGCGGAACATGCGCGCCGCCGCCGGGTTGGCCATGACGATGAACTGCACGGCGTTGGCGGTGACGATGGCCTCGGAGGCCGAATCGAACACGCCGCGCAGCGTCGCCTCGCTGGCCTGCAGCGCGAGCGCGGCGCGCTCGAGCCGGCGCCGGTATTCGGCGTCGCTCGCCTGGCGCCGTTGCTCGGCCTGCTCGCGCGCCTGGTCGGCGCGGCGCAGCGTCGCGCGCGCGGCCTCGATCTCGGCGATCGCCAGCGGCGGCGGCGTGGCGCTGCCGT
>JAGWTJ010000289.1 GCA_028869005.1 Burkholderiales bacterium
CTGTACGCCGAGTGCTGCACCCGCAACAAGGCGGTGGAGCCCCGGCGCATCACCTGTTGTGGCTGAAATCGATAATGGAGAACGCGATGAACGAGACGGCCGATGTGAAGGATGTGGTGAAGCAGAAGTACGGCGCGGCTGCGGAGCGCGTGGCCGAAGGTCGCGGCAATGCCTGCTGCGGCGGGTCTTCCGCGTCGCCTGAGCAATGGGACCCGATCACCTCCAACCTCTATGACCAGGCCCAGGCAGCCGATGTGCCAGCGCAAGCGATGTTGGCGTCGTTGGGCTGCGGAAACCCAACCGCGCTGGCGCAACTCAAGCCCGGCGAGACGGTGCTCGACCTGGGCTCCGGTGGCGGCATCGATGTGCTGCTGTCGGCCAAGCGCGTCGGGCCCACCGGCACGGCCTACGGCCTGGACATGACCGACCAGATGCTCGCGCTGGCGCAGGAGAACAAGGTCAGGAGCGGGCTGACCAACGTGCACTTCCTCAAGGGCGAGATCGAGCACATCCCGCTGCCGGCCAACTCGGTCGACGTGATCATCTCCAACTGCGTGATCAACCTGTCGGCTGACAAGGATCGCGTGCTGCGCGAAGCCCTCCGCGTCTTGAAGCCGGGTGGGCGATTCGCGGTCTCCGACGTGGTGGTGCGCGGCGAGGTGCCCGAATCGATCCGCCGCAACATGGAGCTGTGGATCGGCTGTGTAGCCGGCGCGTTGCGCGACACGGACTACGTCGCCAAGCTGCAAGCGGCGGGCTTCGAGGACGCCGCCATCGAAGTGACGCGGGTCTACACGGCCGACGACGCGAAGGAGTTCCTGGCGGGTCAGTCCGAGCAGCTGCAGCAGCTGGCACGCAGCGTGGACGGCCGCTTCGCCAGCGGCTTTGTGCGGGCTCGCAAGCCTCTCACTGCGGGAGCGGTGGCCGAGACCGCAGCGCCCACTGCATCGGGTTGCGGCTGTGGGCCGCGCTGTTGCTGAGGCAACGGGTGCCGTACGCGAAATCAGCGAATTTCGGGTGCGCCTCGACGCTTCATTGGCGGAGAGAGTGGGATTCGAACCCACGGACGGTTGCCCGTCGCTGGTTTTCAAGACCAGTGCAATCGACCACTCTGCCATCTCTCCGGCGTGCCGCGAGTGTAGATGCGGCGCTTGCTGCCCTCGAAAGCCCGGGCGCATGAGTCGACGACGGGTCGCTCCCGAGTTGGCTCACCCCCTCGGTGGGCGGACGACGCAGGTCGTCGGCCTGGGCGTGCTCACGACGGCGATTGCGCCTGCGGGCAGGCCACCTGCACCACCTCCTGGCGGCCGCCGTCGATGCGTACGGCGGTGAGCTTGCCGCCCCACACGCAGCCGGTGTCGAGCGCCAGCAGGTCGGCTCGCACGACGAGGCCGAGCATGCTCCAGTGGCCGAAGGCGATGCGCGCGCCGGCGCTGCGCCGGCCGGCCACGTCGAACCACGGCCGATAGCCGGGCAGGGCCGCCGCCGCGCCTTCCTTGGTGGCGAGGTCGAGCGTGCCGTCGTCGGTGCAAAAGCGCAGGCGCGTGAGTGCGTTGACGACGAAGCGCCAGCGCTCGGCGCCGGCGAGCGCGTCGCTCCACCTCGATGGCTGGTTGCCGTACATGCGCGGCAGGAACTCGGCAAGCGTGTCGCCGGCGAGCATCGAGCCGACCTCCGCGGCCAGCGCCAGCGTCTGCTCGACGGTCCATTGCGGCGGCAGGCCGGCGTGCACGCACAGCCAGCCCTCGGCCGTCAGCGCCAGCGGCCGGGTGCGCAGCCAGTCGAGCAGCGCGGCGCGGTCGCTTGCCGCGAGCACGTCGCCGAAGGTGTCGCTGCGCGTCATCGGCCGCGCCCCGTGCGCCACGGCCAGCAGATGCAGATCGTGGTTGCCGAGCAGGCATTGCGCAGCGTCGCCGAGCGCCATCAGGCGTCGCAATGTGGCCAGCGACTGCGGGCCGCGGTTGACCAGATCGCCGAGCGCCACGAGGCGATCGCGGGACGGCGAGAAGTCGATCTCGGCGAGCAGCCGCTCGAGTGGCTGCAGGCAGCCCTGCACGTCGCCCAGCAGATAGACCATCGGGTGATTCTGCTACGCTGCCGCTCCCCTGCTGGGCCGCCGCACACGCACAGCCGGACGCATGGACGTCGCGCTCCTCGTCTTTCTCATCGCCCTCAACGCCGTCTTCGCGATGTCGGAGATGGCGCTGGCCGCCAGCCGCAAGGCGCGGCTGCAGGTCCAGGTGGACGCGCAGCTGCCCGGTGCGCGCGCGGCACTCGCGCTGCACGGCAATCCGACCAAGTTCCTGTCGACGGTGCAGATCGGCATCACGTCGATCGGCGTGCTCAACGGCATCGTCGGTGAGGCCGCTTTCTCGGCGCCCCTGGCGGCCTGGTTGGTGCGCGACCCGGGGCTGTCCGAGCGCGCGGCCGGCGTCGTCGCCACCGCGCTCGTGGTGCTGCTGATCACGGTGCTGACGATCATCTTCGGCGAACTCGTGCCCAAGCGGCTCGGCCAGCTCTATCCGGAGACGATCGCGCGCCTGGTGGCGCGCCCGATGAACGCGTTGTCGGTCGCGGCGCGGCCGCTGGTGGCGCTGCTCACCGTCGCCACGCAGGCGATGCTGCATCTGGCCGGCATTCGCGACGTCGCCCGTCAGGTGACCGAGGAGGAGATCGCCGCCAGCCTGGAGGAGGGCGTCGATGCCGGCGTCATCGAGCAGCAGGAGCACCAGATGGTGCGCAACGTGTTCCGCCTCGACGAGCGCCAGATCGGCTCGATGATGATTCCGCGCGCCGAGATCGTCTGGCTCGACATCGACGCGCCGATCGTCGACGTGCTCGATCAGATCATCGCCAGCGGCCACACGCGCTATCCGGTGTGCCGCGGTTCGCTCGACGAAGTGCAAGGCGTGCTCGGCGTGCAACGGCTGCTGGCACAGACGGCGCGCGGCCACTCGCCGAGCCTGGCCGAGCACCTGCAGCCGCCGGTCTTCGTGCCCGAGACCTTGAGCGGCATGGAACTGCTCGAGCACTTCCGTGCCAGCAATGCCGAGCTCGTGTTCGTCGTCGACGAGTACGGCGCCGTGCAGGGCGTGATCTCCGACCACGACCTGCTCGAGGCGATCACCGGGGAGTTCACCGCACCGGCCGGCGAGGACGCCTGGGCCACGCAGCGCGCCGACGGCAGCTGGCTGATCGACGGCCTGATGCCGGCCACCGAGCTCAAGGACCGGCTCGACATCAAGGAACTCCCCGACGAAGACCTGGCCCGCTACAACACGTTGGCTGGCATGATCATCGTGCTGCTCGGCCGCCTGCCGCGCGTCACCGACGCGGTGCTGTGGAGCGGCTGGCGCTTCGAGGTCGTCGATCTCGACGGCAAGCGTATCGACAAGGTGCTGGCCAGCCGCACCGAACCCCCCGGAGAAACGACTTGATCGATCAGAACCTGCACCACAACCCGGTGGCGCTGGACAGCGCGCGGCACCGCACGCTGCGCCTGGCGATGCCCGTCACCGACTGGTCGGTGGCGGTCCGGCTGAACGCGATCTTCGTCGCCGCCGCCGAGTTCGCCGACGTCTGCCGCGACTTCCCCATCGTGTTCGTGCGCGTCGGCAAGGAGCCCGACGGCAAGGACCAGATCGCGCCGATCGCGGTGCTCGGCCTGCTGCAGGGGCAGAACCTGTTTCTCGACGGCGGCACCTGGCGCGCGCGCTACATCCCGGCCGTGCTGCGCAGCTATCCGTTCTGCATCGGCCGCATCGACGAC
>JAGWTJ010000290.1 GCA_028869005.1 Burkholderiales bacterium
GGCGCCGGGCCGTCCGCGCTGGCGTCCTTGCAGGCCACGTTGAAGGATGTCGAGCGGGCCCTCGACGACCGCAGCCTGCGGCTGAACGAACTGCTGAGCCTCGTGCTCGAGACGATGCACCGCGCGCTCGCGCTGCGCGCCGTCGTGCTGTGCCTGCGCGATGCGCGCGGCGCGCTGCACGGCCGCTTCGCGCTCGGCCCGGTGGCGGCGAACAGCTTCGACATCGTGCCCCAGGCCGGAGGAGATCTGTTCTCGGCCCTGTGTCTGAAGGGGGCCGACCTGCACGTGGCCGATGCCGCGACCGTCGCCGCCAGGCTGCCGCCCTGGTACCGCAAGTCGGTCGGTGCGGGCACGTTCTTGCTGCTGCCGCTGATGGTCAAGGGCGCGCCGATCGGTCTCGTCTACGCCGACAAGGCCGACGCCAACAGTCTGCAGCTGGCGGCGGAGGAGCTGGCGCTGCTGCGCGGGCTGCGCGATAAGCTGGTGGTGGCGTTTACGCGCGGTGCCTGAGGCGCGCACCCTGCGTCGCGCTGCGATTCGACTCCGTCGACCGCCGCCGGTCGCACTGGCCGCACCGGCCACATTGGAGGCGAGGGTGACGAGCCTTACCCCCGGCACTGGTCGCAACGCTTAGGGCTGCTTGGTTCCCCACCTGACCCGGTTGGGCGCGCTTCCATGCGGGGAGGCCCGTCGCCTGCGATTGTAGGCGAGCGGTGTGGCGGCCCGCTTCGAATGCGGCCGGCAGCGACACTCAGCCGCGGCGGTAGATGTAGTCGCGCCGAAATGGATAGACGCTCTGAGCGCCGCGCAGCACGCCGCCGTCCATCGCGCCGCTGGGACGCGTGGCAAGCGTCTGGTGCAGCCCCATCCAGCCGCGTTCGAACCCCAGCGCGCTGCCCATCAGGTACAGCCGATAGGCGCGCAGCACCTGCTCGCCGGTGATGGCGCGCGCCGCGTCGAGTTGCGCTTCCAGGGCGTCGCTCCAGGCCCACAGCGTGCGCGCGTAGTGCGGCCGCAGGTTCTCGATGTCGAGGCCCTCCAGTCCCTGTTCGGCCATCACCTCGAGCACGTGCGAGATATGCAACAGCTCGCCACCGGGGAAGATCCAGCGCTCGATGAACTCGCCGATGCCACTGCCCAGTTGCGCGTTGCGCGTGCCGCCGGCGGTGATGCCGTGGTTGAGCAACAGGCCGCCGGGCGCGAGCAGGCGGCGGATCTTGGCGAAGTAGGTCGGTAGCAGCGCGCGGCCGACGTGCTCGACCATGCCGACCGAGGCGATCTTGTCGTACGGCTGGTCTTCGGGCAGGTCGCGATAGTCGACGAGCAGCATGCGCACGCGGCCGCCGAGGCCCTTGTCCTCGATGATGCGGTTGACATGCGCGTGTTGGTTGCGGCTGAGCGTGATGCCGGTGCCGCGCACCCCGTAATGCTCGGCCGCCCACAGCAGCAGACCGCCCCAGCCGGCGCCGATGTCGAGGAAGCGCTCGCCCGGACGCAACATCAGCTTGCGGCACACGAGATCGAGCTTGGCCTCCTGCGCCTGTGCCACGCCCGCCGTCTGTTCGCTCCAGTAGGCGCAGGAGTAGACGCGTCGCGGGTCGAGCCACAGCGCGAAGAAGTCGTCTCCGACGTCGTAGTGCTGCCGCACCTGGCGCGCGTCGGCCGCCTTGCGATGGCGCCAGCGCGACAGCAGCGCGCGGCGGCGCGTGATCTGGCTCCCGTGCGCCGGCTCGGTGGGGTCGCCGCCGACCAGTCCTGCGGCCACCTCGGCCACACGGCGCATCGGCCCGTCGATGTCGAGCCGGCCCTCGACATAGTCGCCGGCCAGATTGCCGATGCGGCCGCTGGCCAGGTGGCGCAGCGTCAGCAGGTTGTGCAGTTGCAGCGTCACTTCGGCCTGACGGGAGCCCAGGCGCCGGCCCCCGGGCAGCACGACGGCCAACGCCCCGGCGGCGCTCTCGGGCAGGGTGTCGAGGCGATGCATGACGAGCGACTCGAGCATGTGCGGCTTCCGTCAATGGGTTGCGGCCGCATTTACGCAGACCTGCGGCGCGACGGCAAGCGGGGCGGCCCCAAGACCCCGGTCGCCGGCACTGCATTGGCCGCGCCGGCGCTCAGCGCAGCGCCAGTGCGTCGGCCTCGTAGACGACGTCGAGCGGCTCGATGACGAGGCGCTTGGGTCCCGGCTCCACCCGACCGGCCACCCACGCGGCCACGCCGGTCGCGCGCGCCACCGCCGCGCAGCGCTCGGCTTCATGGCCGGGCACGAACAGCGCGAAGCCGGCTCCCATGTTCAGCGTGCCGTAGGCCTCGGCCGCGTGGTGGCCGGCCGCGCGCGCGATGAACTCGAGCACCGGCGGCACCGGCGGCAGCGTGTGCACCCGGTAGCCGAGCGGCTTGGGGTGGCGCAGCAGCTTGCGCCAGCCGTGGCCGGTGGTGTTGGCGGCGTAGTGCACCGGCACGCCGGCCGCGGCCAGTGCCTCGGTGACGGGCGCGTAGAGCAGGGTCGGCGCGAGCAGCGCCTCGCCGTAGAGGAGGCCCGGCGCGACTTCGGTGAGATAGCCCTGCGGCAGCCGCTCGGCGAGCCTTCGCGCAAGACTCAGGCCGTTGGCGTGGATGCCGCTCGAGGCCAGCAGCACGATGGCGTCGCCGGGCCCGAGCGCGTCGCCCAGGCTCAGCCGCGACTTGGGCCGCACGATGCCGGTGCAGGCTGCGGCCAGATCGATGCGCCCCGCCTCGACGATGCCGGCCAGCGCCGGCGTCTCGCCGCCGCCCCAGGCCACGCTGCAGCGCTCGCAGGCGGCCTGCCATCCGCGCACCAGTTCGTGCGCGCGCTCGGCGTCGGCGAACCAGTCGCTGCCGCCTGCCGCCCAGTAGGCCTGGACCACCAGCGGCGTCGCGCCCACCGTCACCAGGTCGTTGACGGCCATCGCGATCGTGTCCTGCGCGATCGCCGCGTAATGGCTGCGGCCGGTGAGGCGCCGCATTTCATCGGCGACCAGCGCCTTGCTGCCCAGGCACTCGACGATGCTCGCGAGGTAGAAGGGCCCGGCGTCGACGACGTAGGCCGATTCGCCGCGCGACGCACTCACCTCCGTCATGCCGTGCGCCGACAGTTGAGTCGCGGTGGCGGCTGCAGCGCGCTGCGCCGCGACCTTGAGCGGATCGATGAGGTCGTATCGCACCCCGGCCTGCTCGTAGCTCAGAGGCGCGTGGGCGGCAGCGCTGGACAAGGGTTCGGTCATGGGCGCGGTGATTGTGAACGCAAAGCTCGGGCACTCGCGGTGCAGGAGGCGTGCGTGGCGGGTAGAATCCAAGCTTCACATCGACCACCCATCAAGGACGGGAAAGGCAGCATGGTTATGACACCGCGGACTACGAGGTCCAACACCGGCAGCTAGCCGGCCGCGCTGTCACGTCGGTCTCATTTCCCGTCCCGAAGACCAAGCGCGGCCACCCCCGCGCTTTTTTGTCGCCTGTCGCATTCGACGGCGATCCCCGAGGATTGACATGATCCAGATCACGCTGCCCGACGGCTCGCGCCGCGAGTTCCCCGGGCCCGTCACGGTGGCCGAGGTGGCCGCCAGCATCGGCGCCGGCCTGGCCAAGGCCGCGCTGGGCGGCAAGGTGGGGCAGGGCGATGCCGCCCGCCTGGTGGACACGAGCCACCTCATCAGTGCCGACGAGTCGCTGGCCATCATCACCGACAAGCAGCCCGAAGGCCTGGAACTGATCCGCCACTCCACGGCCCACTTGCTGGC
>JAGWTJ010000291.1 GCA_028869005.1 Burkholderiales bacterium
ATCCACGTGTGTGAGGGCAGCTCGAAGGGGTTGCTCCATTTCCCCGTCGCCATCACGAAGGCCGTCAACACGACGATGATGATGGCCGTGCGCACCAGGGTCGCGAGGTCGGAGTCGACGCCCTGGATGCCGATCTTGGCGAAGATCGCCGTGGCGGCCGCGAACACGGCCGACAGCAGCGCCCAGACGAACCAGGCATGGGTCGAATGCATCGGGCGCCCTCCTCGCACGCAAGGCCTCCTGCGACAGGACGTCCGGTCGATGCGGCCGGCGTGCCTTCAGGACGCGTCGGCCACCTGCCCCATCTCGAGCGGCAGCTTGATGTAGAAGAGGTTCAGCTTCTCACCCGCCAGGTGCGCGAGCAGGCGTTGCGCATCTTCGCTGCCGAGGGCGAAGCCGACCTCGATCGGTACATCGCCCGCGAGTTCGAAGAAATGCTCCTCGTGCAACCGGCCATCGCGCCCGTAGCCGGCGATGGCGCGAAAGGCCGAACCGCCCGGGATGCCGATCTTCCTGGCCTGTTCGAGCAGCCATTCGTAGGCGAGGACGCCGTGATGGCGTCGGCTCTCCTGCACGTAGAACTTGAGGTAGACGCCTTGCACGCGGAACTCCTTCGTTCGGCATGAGGGACGGTCGGCATTCTCGCGCCGAATCAGCGTCGCTGCGCACCCCTGCGCTGCCGCCTTACACCCTGACGAAGAGCGCGTTGGCGACGACGATGCCGAGCGCAGTGAGCGCGAGCGAGCCGCCCAGGTGCAGCCCGGCCGCACCGAGCGCCCAGGCGTACTCCTGGCGTGCGATCAGCGTCACGACCTCGGCACTGAAGGTCGAGAACGTGGTCAGGCCGCCCAGGAAGCCGGTGATGATCAACAGCCGCCATTCGGGGGCCACCGTGCCGTGGTGGTTGAAGTACGCGCTCGCCAAGCCGATCAGGAAGCCGCCGGTTAGGTTGGCCGCGACGGTGCCCATCGGGATCGTCGGGAACGCGGGATTGAGCCAGCCGCCCAGCCACCAGCGCAGCAAGGCACCCACTCCGGCACCGCAGAAGACGGCAACCACGGGCCATCCGCTCATGTCGATCCTTCGTCGAAAGCGCGCGGCCGATCGCTCGCCGAAAGCGCGCGGCCATTGTCCGGCGAGCGCGCCGCACCGGCGAGCCTGATGCGCCGCATCGGGTAATGCGTGGCATGGCCGTAGCGCGCGAAGGCCCTGGCGTCGGCACGCATCTCGGCCACGACCGGCGAGCGCAGCGACTCCAGCAACGCGTCCATCGAGTCGAACCACACCTCGTTGCGGATGATGGCCGGGTCGGCGGCCAGATCGGCCAGACCAGCCACACCGGTCGGTGCGGCGGCCGCCGGCACGTAGCAGCGCACGTCGCGCACGGCGGGCAGACGGGCCAGGAGCGGCGGATGGTTGGCGACGTAGTGGGCGACGAAGGCGTCGGCGTCGTCGACCGGCCCGTAGTAGTGCACGACCAGCGCCAAAGCGGCCGCTGCCGCCTGCTGCGGCGTGGCCGCCAGCTCGCACTCGACGCGGAAGATGCCGGCGCGCCAACGGCCGAGCGCGACGTCGTGGCCGCCGGACGGGGCGCACGCGATGTGGTCCAGTGCCGCCTGCAGCCGGGCGTCGCCCGCGTAGCGCTCGAGCGCCGGGAGCGAGTGCGCGCGACACTCGACGATCACCAGCGGCGGCGCGCCGTCGCGGAAAAAGTCGAACCGATCGTGTTCCGGATGCGGCACGTAGACGTCGAAGCCGCTGCACTCCGCCGGCGTCACGACGCCCTGCAACGCACTCACGACGGCATCCGGCTGCGGCATCGGCATGCCTGCGTCACGTTCGAAGGTATACACCAGTGCGAACTCGCTCATCGCGTCCCCTTTTCCTGTGCTCCAACGCCTCGCGCATCCAGGCGGCGCAGCGACTCCTCGGCGGCCCGCAGCGCCGCCTGCAGCCGTGGCATGCGCACCGGGCCGTAGCCCCGCACCTGCTCGGGCAGCCGCGCGAATTCGAGCGCCGCCACGACGCCGCCCGCGTCGAGCGTGTCGGCCACGCGTGCCAGTCCGTCGCAGTACAGCGTCGTGAAGCGGCGCTGCGCCACGCGCTCGGCCTGGTGCGCGAACGGATCGAACAGCGTGCCGCGCAGCGGCCGAAGGAGCGCGAGCACGCGCAGCACGACGATGATCCACGGGCCGAAGCGCAACTTGCGGCGCCGGCCGTCGGCCGTCGCGCGTGGCGCCAGCCACGCCGGCGCGAAGTGGAAATGCGGTCGCGCGCCAGGGCCGTACTCGCTGCGCAGCGATGCCAGGAACGCGGCATCGGTGGCCAGACGCGCCACCTCGTACTCGTCCTTGACGGCCAGCACGTCGTAGACGTTGCGCGCCGCTGCCAGCGCGAGGCTGCCGGCAGTGCCGCCGGCCTGCTGCTCCGCATCGGCCACGCGCCGCACAAGCGCGAGGTAGCGCTCGGACAACGATCGGTCCTGGTAACGCACGAGTTCGTCGGCGAAGAAGGACGCCGCAGCTTGCCAGTCGTCCCACGCCCGGCCGTGCCCGGCAGCGGCCGGCGACTTCCGGCCGCCAACCGCCGAAGGGGCGTCGAACGTCTCGTCCGCCTCCTCCGCCTCAGGCCCGATCGCCGCCAGCCGCCCCCATGCGAACGCGGCGAGGTTGTGTTCGACGGCAACGCCGTGCTCGCGGATCGCCTGCTCGACCGCAGCGGGCGACACCGGCACGAAGCCACTCTGCACGGCGGCACCCAGCACCACCACGCTTGCGTACAGCGTGTCGCCCAGCCGCCGCGTGGCGATGGCCGTGCCGTCGACGCCCGTGATGGCGTCTGCGCCCAGTCGCGCGCGCACGCTCGCATGCCAAGCCCGCGTGGGCATCGGCAGGTCGGGATCGAGCACCTGCTCGAGCATCGGCGTGGCATCGGTCGTCAGCACCGCGCGCGCGCCTGCGGCGAGCAGCGCCAGCACGCGCGGCGCTGCCGCCGACGCGAGGTCGCCGCCGATCAGCAGGTCGGCGCCCGACTCGGGAATGCGCGTGCTGCCCTCGATGGGCGCGCCTGCGCTCAACCGCAGGTGCGTCGTCACCTCGCCGCCCTTGCGCGCCAGCCCGGTGTTGTCGAGCTGGCTGACGGTCAGGCCCTCGCGCAGCGCCGCCGCGGCCAGCAGTGCGGCGGTGGTGACCAGCCCCGAGCCGCCGACCCCGGCCAGCACGATGCCGAACGGCCGCGAGAGCGGCAGCGCAGCGCGGCGCGGCTCGGGCAATGCGGCGAGCCGTTCGGGCGGCGGCGCCGACAGCCGCGGCGGCGCACTGCGCGCACGCAACTGCGCGTTCTCGATCGTGATAAAGCTCGGGCAATAGCCGTCGACGCACGACAGGTCGGTGTTGCAGGTCGACGAGTCGATGCGGCGCCTCGGGCCGAACGGCGTGCCCACCTGGCGCACCGCGCTGCAATGCGACTGCACCGAGCAGTCGCCGCAATCGTCGCAGATGCGCTCGTTGATCAGCACCGCCGGCTCGTCGACAAAGCGCGTGCCGCGCCGTCGCAGGCGGCGCTTCTCGGTGGCGCAGATCTGGTCGTAGACGATCGCCGAGACGCCGCGGAATTCGCGCAAGCTGCGCATCACCTCGTCGAGGTCGTCGCGGTCGGCCAGCCAGGCACCGGGCGGCAGGCGTCGCGCGCCGCCGCTGAACGCGGCTGCGCGCCCGGTCAGCAGAGCGATGCGCGACACACCCTCGGCG
>JAGWTJ010000292.1 GCA_028869005.1 Burkholderiales bacterium
GGCCAGGCGCTGCGCACGCTCGACCTGCCGCTCGAAGCGATCTTCTCGACACTTGGCCGCACGGCGGCGCGCACGCTCGAGGCCAAGCTCCTGGCCGACCAGATGGAGGCCTGGCTCGACCAGCTCATCGCCAACATCAAGGGCGGCGACCTCTCGGTGCACAACGCCGCGCTGTGGGAGCCGTCGAGCTGGCCGCGCGAGAGCCGGGGCGTGGGCTTCACGGAGGCACCGCGCGGTGCGCTGTGCCACTACGTCGTGATCCGCGACGGCCTGGTCGACAACTACCAAGCCGTGGTGCCCAGCACCTGGAACGCCGGCCCGCGCGACGCCGCGCAGCAGCCCGGACCCTACGAGGCCGCGCTGATGGACCGTCACCGGCTGCACGACCCGAAACAGCCGCTCGAGATCCAACGCACCGTGCACAGCTTCGATCCGTGCATCGCTTGCGCGGTGCACGTGGTCGACCCGCAGGGCGAGGAGCTGACGCGCATCCGCGTGCGCTAGAGGAACGTGTGGTGGTAGGCCGTGTTGGGATCGAACCAACGACCAAGGGATTATGAGTCCCCTGCTCTGACCACTGAGCTAACGGCCCCGAGCGCGCGATTCTAGAGATCGGTGCTCAATGCGCCGGCGGCCACGCTGCCGTCGGGCAGGTGCGCTCATTTGATCGACAGCGCATGCCCCACCAGCCGCGCCGTGATGTCGACGAGCTGGATCATGCGTTCGTACTGCATGCGCGTCGGGCCGATCACGCCGAGCGTGCCGACGACCTGGCCGTCGACCTCGTACGGCGCCGTCACCACCGACAGCTGCTCGAACGGCACGACCTGGCTTTCGCCGCCGATGTAGATGCGCACGCCTTCGGCGCGGCTGCTGACGTCGAGCAGCCGCATGAGCTGCGTCTTCTGCTCGAAGACGTCGAACAGCTTGCGCAGGCTGCCCATGTCGTTGCCGAACTCCTGCACGCCGAGCAGGTTGCGCTCGCCGGCGACGACGACATGGTCGCTGCTCTCGGCGATGGCCTCGCTGCCGGCTTCCACCGCGGCCTGCATGAGCGCGGCGATCTCGCCGCGCAGCGCGTCGATCTCGCGCTTCAAGCGCTCGCGCACCTCTTCGATCGTCAGGCCGGCGTAGTGCGCGTTGAGGTAGTTGGTGGCCTCCTGCAACTCGGCGGCGCCGTAGTCGTGCGCGGTGAAGATGACGCGGTTCTGCACGTCGCCGTCGGGCGCCACCAGGATCACCAGCACGCGTCGCTCGCCCAGGCGCAGGAATTCGATGTGGTGGAACACGCCCGCCTTGCGCGGCGCGCTGACCACGCCGACGTAGCTGCTCAGGCTGGACAGCAGCGACGCCGCCTGCGCGATCACGCGTTGCGGCTGGTCGGGATGCAGCTGCTCGCGCGCCGCCGCCAGATCGGCGCTCACCGCCTCGGTCTCGAGCGCGCGCACGGTGAGCATGGTGTCGACGAACAGGCGATAGCCGCGCGCCGTCGGCACGCGCCCGGCGCTGGTATGCGGGCTGGCGATGAGGCCGAGCTCCTCGAGGTCGGCCATGACGTTGCGTATCGTCGCCGGCGACAGATCGAGCCCCGAGGCCCGCGACAGGGTGCGCGAGCCCACCGGCTGGCCATCGGCGATGTAGCGCTCGACCAGCGTCTTGAGCAGCGTGCGCGAACGGTCGTCCATCGTCGTTGGCCCGTCATCGAAGCCGGCGTTCATTGTACGAACCGGCCGCTGCCGGCGGCTTCGCCGGCATGCTCGACAGGGCAGGTCGCGCACGGGCCCTATGGTCTAATGCGCCGCATGCCGGCACGCTTCACTCACGCGGCCATCGTGGGCAAGCCCGAGTCGCGCGCGCTGGGCCCGGTGCTGGAGGAGATCGCGCGCTACCTCGTCGCCCAGCACCTCGAAGTGTCGTTCGAGCGTGCCACCGCCGAGGCCACGGGCGTGCACGGCTTCGGCGCGCTCGCCGCCGACGAGCTCGGCCGGCGCTGCGATCTGGCGGTGGTGGTCGGCGGCGACGGCACCATGCTCGGCATCGCGCGCGAGCTGGCGCGCTATCACGTGCCGCTGATCGGCATCAACCAGGGACGCCTGGGCTTCATCACCGACATCGCGGCCGGCCAGGTGACCGAGGCGCTGGGCCCGATCGTCGCCGGCGACTTCGAAAGCGAGCACCGCTCGATCCTCGAAGGTGACGTCTGGCACGGCGGCGCGTGCATCTACGAGGGCCTCGCGGTCAACGACGTGGTGGTGCGCAGCGGCGCCAGCGCCGGCATGGTCGAGCTGCGCGTCGATGTCGACGACGACTTCGTCGCCAACATGCGCGCCGACGGCCTGATCGTCGCCACGCCCACCGGCTCCACCGCCTACGCGCTGTCGGCCGGCGGGCCGATCGTGCATCCGGCGATCGGCGGCCTGGTGATGGTGCCGATCGCCTCGCACACGCTGTCCAACCGACCGATCGTGCTGCCCGATCACGGCGAGGTGCACATCGGCATCGTCGCCGGCAAGGGCGTGACGGCCAACTTCGACATGCACCATCTCGAGAGCCTGGCCATCGGCGACCAGGTGCGCGTGCGCCGCTCGGCCCACCAGCTGCGCTTCCTGCACCCGCGCGGCTGGAGCTACTACGCCACGCTGCGGCGCAAGCTGCGCTGGTACGAGGGCGTGGTCTAGATGCTGCGACGGCTTTCGTTGCGCGACGTGGCCATCGTGGCTGCGCTCGAAGTGGAGTTCGGCCCCGGCTTCACCGTGCTCACCGGCGAGACCGGCGCCGGCAAGTCGATCCTGGTCGACGCGCTGCAACTCGCGCTCGGCGGCCGCGGCGACGCCGCGCTGGTGCGCGAGGGCGCCGCACGCGCCGAGGTGAGCGCCGAGTTCGACGCGCCGGCCGCGCTCGCCGCGTGGCTCGACGAGCAGGGCTTCGCCGCCGACGACGGCACGCTGCTGCTGCGCCGCGTGATCGACGCGCAGGGCAAGAGCCGCGCCTGGATCAACGGCAGCGCGGCCACCATCGCGCAACTGCGCGAGGCCGCCGACGCGCTGGTCGACATCCACGGCCAGCACGCCTGGCAAAGCCTGACGCGGCCGGCGGCGGTGCGTGCGCTGCTCGACGCGCAGGCCGGGCTCGATGCGCGCAGCGGGCCGCTGGCCGACATGGATGCGGGCTGGCGCCGCTGGCGCGAGGCCGCCGCCGCGCTCGCCGACGCGCGTGCGCGCCACGACACGCTCGAGCGCGAGCGCGAGCGCCTGGCGTGGCAGATCGGCGAGCTCGACAAGCTGGCGCCCGGCGCCGACGAATGGGAGCCGCTGAACACCGAGCACTCGCGCCTGGCGCACGGTCAGGCGCTGCTCGACGGCGCACGCGCCGCGCTGGGCGCGCTGGCCGACGACGACGCCAACGCCGGCAGTGCGCTGGCGCGCGCCGCCGACGCGCTGGCCGGCGTCGTCGGCTACGACCCCGAACTGCGCAACGTCACCGAAGTGATCGCCGCCGCGCAGGCGCAGATCGACGACGCCGCACACACGCTCGGCAGCTATCTCGGCCGCGGCGAGCCCGATCCCGAACGCCTGGCCGAACTCGACGCGCGCATCGCGTCCTGGGTGAGCCTGGCGCGCCGCCATCGCCGCTCGCCGGCCGAGCTGCCGGCGCTGCTCGCGCAGTGG
>JAGWTJ010000293.1 GCA_028869005.1 Burkholderiales bacterium
CGACGCGCGCGCGGTCGCACTCGCCGCCGCGGCGAGTTTGGCCCGCCGCTCGGCCTTCGGCAAGGCCGCGAGCCGCTGCACCTCGGCGTAAAAGCGCGTGAAGTCGCCGCCTTCGCGCTCGAACAAGCGCTCGAACTGCGGCACCAGCTCGGTGTACGCCGCCTGCACGGCGAGCGCCGCGTTGTTGGCGTGCTCGAACCAGGCGTCGTAGCCGGAAAATCCGGCCCAGCTTTCGCGCCTCACACGCGCGTACTCCTCGCGCATCGATGCGAACAACGCCGCCTTGCGCCGGCGCTTGTCGTCGTCGTCAAGCCGGCTCGCATAGAGCGTCGCCAGCGCCTCGCGGGTGCGCGCAGTGAGCGCGCGGAACTCGTCGCGCCGCGTCGCCAGCAGCGCGTCGGTGGCGCGCGCCTCGGGGCTGGCGTAGCGCGCCAGCCAGCGTCCGGCGCCGATGCGCTCGACACTGACGGCAAACGACTCGTTGAACGTCGTGTCGTCGTCGGCGTAGGCGACCTGGTGCGCCAGCTCGTGGAAGATGAGGCGCGCCAGATCGCCCTCGGGCCAGTCGACGAAGGTGTTGAGCAGCGGATCGCCGCCGAGGAAATCGGTCTTGCCGAGAGTCGAGTACGCGGGTACGCCGTAGACGCTGGTCTCCCAGCCTTCGGTGCGCAACTGCGCCGCCAGCCGCTCGGCGGCGTCGCGTGCGAAGTAGCCGCGATAGCCGACGCAGCCCATGATGGGGAAGCACCAGGTCTTCAGCACGAGCGACAGCTCGGGCGCCGCCACCACGTTGTAGACGGCGGCGTTGCGGCCGAGGTCGGCGTAGCTGCGGTAGCTCCTGTTGTCGGGCAGCTTCAGCTCGCGGGTGGCGAAGTCGCGCAGGCGCTGGCTCAGCTCGAGGCGCGCGCGCAGCGCGCTCGGCGTGGCCGGATCGGCCAGCCAGTCGGCCACCGGGCGCGCGCGATGCACGATCTCGAGGTGTCCCTGCACCGCTTGGCCGTAGTACTCGAGCGTGCTGCAGCCGCCGAGACCGACGCCGAGCAGCCCGAACAGGCCGAGCCGCCCGAACCGCGTGAGCCGGCGCAGCGCCGTCGCGAGCGCGCCGGGCAGGTGCGCGTGCGCGTCGCGCCGCGAGCCGGGCACGACGCGGCTCATCGACGCGCGGCGAGCAGGCTGCGCGCGACGGCGCGCGTGTAGGCGCCGAAGTCGGCCATGCGCGGCGCGATCGCCCGCACCAGCGCGTCGCGCGCGCCGGCGTCGTCGCGCGCGAGCGAGGCAAACAGATCGATGCCGTGCTCGGACGCGCCGAAGTCGAACGACGGGTCGTCGACATAGTGCGCCGGCAGTGTCGCGGCCAGCGTGCGGTCGAGCGCGTCGGCGGCGTCGGCGGCACGCAGCGACACCACGCGCCGCGGGCTGTCGTCGCTCCACTCCGGGTCGGCCGCCACGCCGGCACCGGCCAGTGCGTCGAACCACGCGGGCACGACACGGCGATCGCGATGACCCGCTTCGAGCGCGGTGCGCTCGAAGTTCTCGAGCGCCAGATGGCGGTTCGACACCAGTGTCACCGCGTGCTCGCGCGCGCTCGGCCAGCCGGCCATGTACAGCCCGTTGATCCACAGCATGCGCACGGTGCTCACGTCGGGCAGCACGCGCGCGTGGTAGGGCTGCGTCAGATCCTGCACGTAGTGCATGGCCCAGCCGGCGAAGCGCCAGCCCCAGTAGTCGTGCCCGGTGGCCAGCGCGTGCCGCGCCAGCGTGCGCCACAGGTGGATGCGGTATTCGGGATAGGTGCGCTTCAGGAAGCCGGCCGCCGCATAGATGATCCGCGCCTCGTGATAGAAGCCCATGTGAAGTGGCGCCTGCGTGCCGAAGTCGAGCGCCGGGTTGCCGAACGGCTGCTTGCCGAAGCCGTAGATGCGGCCCTGCGGCGTGCCGTTGTCTTCCCACAGTCCGAGGTCGAGACCGTAGTCGGGTTCGTCGGAAGCGGTGGTCGCGACCTCGATCGGCCGCACCGGCTCGCCTTCGCGCAGCGCGACGAAGCGGCTGGCCTCGATCGACGCGTCGCGCGGCAGCGTGGTCACTTCGCGCTCGGCCAGCGGCGGCCTGCCGTCGGATGCGGTGGCCCCCGGATCGCGCTGCAGGAAGAGCGCGAGCGGCAGGTCGGGCGCGATGCGCAGCGCAGCGACGAAGCGGCGGCGCAGCTCGGCCGCGTCGGAGGCACCGGCCGCCGTGAAGCGCAGCGCATCGGGCCGCGGCGGGTAGGTGGGCACGTGTTCGCGCGCCCAGCGCTCCTCGTCGGCTAGCACTTGCTCGAGACTGGCGCCCTCGGCAGCGAGGAACGACGCGAGCGATTCGACCTTCACCGCAGGCAGGCCGGCGAACTCGGGCAGCGCCGCCAGCGCCGGCCCCGTGGCCAGCGCGTGGCGGCTCCAGGCCAGCGCGCCGGTCGCGCCGAGCGCGCAGGCCGCGCACAGCGCGAGCTGCAGCAGCCGACGCACGAAGGAAGTCGCGCTCGGGTCGCCAGGGATGCGTGTGGGATCCATCACTCGACGATACCGCGCCGGGCAGTGCTCGGCCGTGCTCAGCAGCGCGCGAAGCGCCCCGGCGCGTCGGCGCGGACGCGGCCGGCGCTTTGCAGCTCCTCCAGATGCTGTTCGATGGTGCGGCGTTCGGCGGCATCGATCCAGATCTCGGCGTAATCGCTCGGATAGATGAGACGCGTCGCGACCAGCTCGTCGACCGTCTTCGGGCCGCTGTCCAGCATCGCCAGCAGCCGCTCGCTGCGCTCGTCGATGCGTGCGGTGAACGCGGCGAGCGCCGCGCGGAACGCGACGCGGTCGGTGTAGACGCCGCGATGATGCGACGTGACCCAGGTGCCGGCCGGCACTTCGGCCACGCGCGCCAGCGTGCGGCGAAACGCCGCCAGGCTCGACGTCGCGTCGCCGTAGTAGGGCCCGAAGCCGCTCAGGTCGATGTCGCCGAGGAAGGCCACGCCTTCGGGCTCGACCAGCAGCACGCTGTGGCCCGCGGTGTGGCCCGGCATGTGCAGCGCGCGCACGCGGCAGCGGCCGAGCTCCCAGAGCGCGCCGTCGCGATAGCCGACGGCGTCGGGGCGCGGCTGGTAGAAGAACTCGCGCCGGATCTTGTCGTGCATGGCCGAAGCCAGCGGTTCGTCGAGCCCGTAGTGGCGGCGCAGCCCGTCCCAGCTGCGCACCGCGTCGAGGTCGAGCTCGTGCACCTGCACCTGCGCGCGCGGCAGCAGCGGCAGTCCGGCCATGTGATCCTCGTGCGCGTGGCCGAGCACGACCAGCTCGCTCGCGGCGAACTCGGCGCCGATGCGGTGCGCGACGAGCGGCGTGTCGAAGGCGGCACGCGTGTCGCTGCCGCGCACGACGACCTGGTTGCCGTCGGGATACTTGCCCGACTTGTCGCCGAGGAACACGCTGACACGGCCGAAGTCGAGGTGGCGGACGGGATCTGTCATCGGGAGGATTCGGCCATGCGGCGTCGCGCGCGTCGCCGCGACGGCCGATGGTAAGCGCCGCGGCGCCGGCAGCCTCTCGCCGACCGGCCTAAGATGCACTCCCGCCCTGCACTCCGGCCCTACGCGAGCGCCACGCCATGAACCTGATCGAGCCGATCCTTGCCGACGCCGCAGCGATCAC
>JAGWTJ010000043.1 GCA_028869005.1 Burkholderiales bacterium
CATCTCGTCGCGCATGAAATTGCGCGCCTGGTAGTTGCGCACGCCGAACCACGGCACCGTGTGCTGCGGCATGCGTTGGACGTCGTCGACCGAGACCTCGTCGGGCTCGCTCTTCATCAGCCAGTACTGAGCGGGCATCGAGGCTTTCGAGAGAGGTGTCCGCCGCGAGTCGTGAGCCGCATTCCTGAACCCAGGGGATTCAGGTGGGCGAGGTCAGCTCGGGCCTCGGGTTCATCTGACGCGAGACGATCGCACCAGCCCGGCGATGTTCCAAGCCCTGCTCGACGAGCATCGGTTCGAAGAAATCAAAAGATCCGCAACGCGCGGCGGACGAGGCCAGTATAGAGCGCCGACCCGCGCGCCATGCGGCGCGCGATGTCACGCCGGCGGCCACTGCCTACGGTTACTCAGAGCAATTGCCCGTCGTCGGCGAGCGCGGCATCGATGCGTGCCAGCAGGGCGTCGAGTTCGAGCGGCTGGCCGTCGGCTGGCGCGCGCGACGCCGGCGACCCGTGCGTGTCGCCACGCTCGCCGCGCTCGGCGAGCTGGTAGGCGAGGTTGAGCGCGGCAAGCACGGCGATGCGCTCGCGCGCCTTGACCTTGCCGGCGTCGCGGATCGCCGTCATCTCCTTGTCGACGGCGGCCACGGCGGCGCCCAGCAACGCCTCGCCGCCGTCCGGGCAGGCCAGCAGGTAGACCTGGCCGAGGATCGAGACCTCAAGCTGCTTCATGTGTGGCCCCGTCCGGACGGCGCGGTGGGCGTCTCGGTGCGCTCGCGCTCCTCGGTCGGCAGCCGTGCCAGCAGTGCGTCGATGCGCGCGCGCGCCGCCGCCAGCCGCGAGCGCAGGCTGTCGCGCTCGCCGCTCACCGCGGCCAGTTGCTGCGCGATGAGGTTGCTCGTGCGCTTGAGCTCCTGGTGGCGCAGCACCAGGCGATCGACCCGTTCGGCAAGATCCTCGAGCTTGGCCATGTCAACGCTTGTCCCGCTAATCTGCAGCCGCCGACCCGGCGCCGATTGTAGAAGCGGCGTAGTCGCACCAGGCGCTCACCGCACAGGTGCTGCAATGCGGCGAGCGTGCGGTACACACGTAGCGGCCGTGCAGGATGAGCCAGTGATGGGCGTCGCGGAGGTAGCGCTCGGGCACGCGGCGTAGCAGCGCCTGCTCCACCTCGAGCGGGTTGCGCCCGGGCGCCAGTCCGGTGCGGTTGGCGACGCGAAAGACATGCGTGTCGACAGCCATCGTCGGCTCGCCGAAGGCGACGTTGAGCACCACGTTGGCCGTCTTGCGCCCGACCCCCGGCAGCCGCTCCAGCGCCGCGCGCTCGCGCGGCACTTCGCCGCCGTGCTGCTCGACGAGGATGCGGCAGGTGGCGAGCAGGTGTGCAGCCTTGCTGCGATACAGACCGATCGTGCGGATGCGCTGCTCGAGGCCCTCCCGCCCGAGTGCGAGCATCGCGCCCGGCGTCGGCGCCTCGGCGAACAGGCGCCGTGTCGCCTTGTTGACGCCGGCGTCGGTGGTCTGCGCCGACAGCAGCACCGCGGCCAGCAGTTCGAACACGCTCGTGTACTCGAGTTCGCTGCGCGGCTGCGGGTTGGCCGCAGCCAGCACGGCGAAGAACGGCTCGATGTCCTCAGGCTTCATCGGCGCCGGCACGTGCCACGTGCCCGGCCAGGCGGTCGGCCGCCCTGGCGGCGAGGCGCGCGTCGCTCTCTCGTGTCTCGCGCTCGGCGCGCAGGCGCCGCTGCGTGTAGCGCGAGCGCGCCGCCACGGCCTGCGCGGCGCTCCAGGCCGCCCAGCCGGTGCACGCACCGCTCGCCGGCTGCATCGAGATGCAGTCCACCGGGCAGGCCGGCACGCACAGCTCGCAGCCGGTGCATTGCGCGTCGATCACGGTGTGCATCAGCTTGCTGGCGCCGACGATGCAGTCGACCGGGCAGACCTGGATGCACAGCGTGCAGCCGATGCACCAGGCTTCGTCGATGACGGCCAGCGCGCGCACGCCTTCGAGGCCGCAGGCGGCGTCGAGCGGCAGCGGCGCGCGGCCGGTGATCGTCGCCAGGCGATGGATGCCTTCGGCGCCACCGGGCGGACAGCGGTTGATGTCGGCTGCGCCGTCGGCGATGGCGTCGGCGTAATGTCGGCAATCGGCGTAGCCGCAGCGGGTGCACTGCGTCTGCGGCAGCGCGGCGTCGATGCGTTCGGCCAGATCCGCAGCGACGGACTGGGCCGAAGCGATGGACGGTACGGAAGCGGCGGCAGGCACCGTGGAATTATCGAGCGGCCTTGCGCTGGCGCGTCCCGGCTGCCCGGCCGACGTTGGCGACGCGGCCGTCCACCCGCTGGCCGTTGCGGCGCCCGGCTTGCTCGGCGCCGTCGGCACGATCGTGGCGCGCCATGAAGTCCCTCACTTCGGGGTACACCGTCTCGCGCCAGCGCCGGCCCGAGAAGATGCCGTAGTGGCCTGCACCCTTCACGTCGAAGTGGAAGTGCTGCGTCTCGGGCACGCCGGTGCACAGATCGTGCGCGGCGCGCGTCTGGCCGGTGCCGGAGATGTCGTCGAGTTCGCCCTCGATCGTCAGCAGCGCGGTGCGCGTGATGTCCTGCGGCCGCACCGTGCGACCGTCGATGCACCAGGTGCCGTTGACGAGCGCGAAGTCCTGGAACACCGTCCTGATCGTGTCGAGGTAGTACTCGGCCGGCATGTCGAGCACGGCGTTGTACTCGTCGTAGAACTGGCGGTGCGACTCGGCGTTGCCGCCGTCGCCGCGGATCAGGTCGCGGAAGTAGTCGTAGTGGCTCGACATGTGGCGGTCGGGGTTCATCGCCACGAAGCCGGCGTGCTGCAGGAAGCCCGGATAGACATGCCGGCCGGCGCCGGGAAAGTTGGGCGGCACGCGGAAGATCACGTTCGTCTCGAACCAGCCGTGGCTCTTGTTGGATGCCAGGTTGTTGACCGCGGTCGGGCTCCTGCGCGCGTCGATCGGACCGCCCATCATCGTCATCGAGCGCGGCGTGAACTCGCCGCCGCTGGCCATCAGGCTGACCGCCGCCAGCACCGGCACCGTCGGCTGGCACACCGAGATCACGTGCACGTGCTCGCCGATATGGCGGATGAACTCCTGCACGTAAGCCACGTAGTCGTCGAGGTGGAACGGGCCCTCTTCCAGAGGCACCATGCGCGCGTCGGTCCAGTCGGTGATGAAGACCTTGTGGTCGCGCAGCAGGCTCTTGACGGTGTCGCGCAGCAGCGTCGCGTGGTGCCCGGACAGCGGCGCCACCACCAGCACCGTGGGCTGCGTCTTCATGCGCTCGAGCGCGCGCGGGTCGTCGGTGAAGCGCTTGAAGCGCAGCAAGCGGCAGAACGGCTTGGTGATCGGCACCTGCTCCTGCACGGCGACGGCGACCCCTGCCACATCGACCGAGGTGATGTCGAAGGGCGGCTTCTCGTATTCCTTGGCCAGCCGATGCAGCAGGTCGAAACCCGCCGACAGGCGCTGCGACATCGGTACCTGCGCATACGGCGACAGCGGGTGGCGGTACAGCTTGGCCGAGGCGCTGGCGTACTCGGCGAAGGGCGCCATCAGCGCACGTTGGGTCTCGTAGATCTGGTAGAGCATGGGTGTCGTTCGATCGAACTGCGGGTGGCGCCGCCCGGAGCGGACACGCCGGTGGACGCCCCGGAGGGTCCGTGGATTATTCTGCGGTGCAGCAAACCGCGCTGGACGGCACGCCGATGGTGTGCCGCAGATGCGGCCTCGAAAGGCCCGAAAACGCCCGTCGAGAGACCGCGATCTCGCTCGATCGGCCGATCGGTGGCCCCGGGCGGCGACTCACGCTGCGACGCGGGCGATCGCGGCGGCGACGCGATCGAGGTTGCGGCTGTTGAGTGCCGCCACGCAGATGCGGCCGGAGTCGACGCCATAGACGCCGAACTCGCTGCGCAGCCGCTGCATCTGTGCTGCCGTCAGGCCGGTGTAGCTGAACATGCCCTTCTGGCGCGTGACGTAATCCAGGTCGCCTTGCATGCCCGCCGCGCGCAGCCGCGCCGCCAGCTGCTCGCGCATGGTGCGGATGCGCACGCGCATGCCTGCCAGTTCCTCCTCCCACAGACGGCGCAGCGCCGGCGTGCCGAGCACGGTGGCGACCAGCGTGGCGCCGAAGGTCGGCGGGTTGGAGTAGTTGGTGCGGATCAGCACCTTGAGCTGCGACAGCACGCGCGCCGCCTCGTCGCCGTCGCGGCAGACCACGCTGAGCGCACCGACGCGTTCGCCGTACAGCGAGAAGCTCTTCGAAAACGAGGTGGCGACCAGGAAGTCCTGCCCGGACTCGGCGAACAGGCGCACTGCCGTGCCGTCCTCTTCGATGCCGTCGCCGAAGCCCTGATAGGCCATGTCGAGCAGCGGCACGAGTGCGCGCGTGCCGCAGACGGCGACCACCTGCTGCCATTGCGCGGGCGTCAGGTCGCAGCCGGTGGGGTTGTGGCAGCAGGCATGCAGCACGACGATGGTGCCGCTGGCAGCGCTGTGCAGCGCCGCCAGCATCGCCTCGAAGCGCACGCCGCGCGTCGCCGGGTCGTAGTAGGGGTAGCTGTCGACGGCAAAGCCGGCGTTGGAGAAGAGCGCGCGATGGTTCTCCCAGCTCGGGTCGCTGATGAGGACGCCGGCCGCCGCATCGATGCGCCGGAGCAGGTCGGCGCCCAGCTTCAGCCCGCCCGTGCCGCCGAGCGCCTGCACGGTGGCCACGCGCCGGGCTTCGAGCAGCGCGCGCCCGCTCGCGAAGTGGCCGAACACGAGATCCTGCACGGCCCGGTCATACGCGGCGATGCCGTCGATCGGCAGGTAGCCCTTGGGCTTCGGGTGGGTCAGGAGTTGCCGCTCGGCCTCGGCCACGCAGGCCAGCACCGGCAGCTTGCCCGCATCGTCGAAATACACGCCGACGCCGAGGTTGGCCTTGTCGGCGCGCGTGTCGGCGGCAAACTGCTCGTTGAGGCCCAGGATCGGGTCGCGCGGTGCCAGCTCGACGCCGGCAAAGAGGCTGGAAGACATGGGCAAGAGGGTTCCTGAAGGGGGCGGCCGCACCGCTTGCGCGTCGCGCCGGGGGCGCCGCTGCAGGAGGAGCCGCAAGGGATGTCGCAACGCCTGCCGCAGCGTGCGCGGCAGATCGGCTACGCTAGTCGATTGTACTTTTCGGGTCCGCATTCCACGATGAGCGAAGCCGCCACCGCGCAGGCCATGACCGACACCGCCGGCGGCGGCGGCGAATTCGTGTCGTTCGCCGGTTCGCCGTTCCAGCTCCTGCAGCCCTACGCGCCGGCCGGCGACCAGCCCGAGGCGATCGCCCGGCTCGTCGAGGGCATCGGCGACGGCCTCGCCTACCAGACGCTGCTGGGCGTCACCGGCTCGGGCAAGACCTTCACGATGGCCAACGTGATCGCGCGGCTCGGGCGGCCGGCGATCGTCTTCGCGCCCAACAAGACGCTGGCCGCGCAGCTGTACAGCGAGTTCCGCGAGTTCTTCCCGAAGAACGCGGTCGAGTATTTCGTCAGCTACTACGACTACTACCAGCCCGAGGCCTACGTGCCGCAGCGCGACCTGTTCATCGAGAAGGACAGCGCCATCAACGAGCACATCGAGCAGATGCGCCTGTCGGCCACCAAGAGCCTGCTCGAGCGGCGCGACGTCGTCATCGTGGCCAGCGTGAGCGCCATCTACGGCATCGGCAACCCGGCCGACTACCACCGCATGGTGATGACGCTGCGTGTGGGCGACAAGGTCGGCCAGCGCGACGTCATCGCGCAGCTCGTGCGCATGCAGTACACGCGCAACGAGATCGACTTCGCGCGCGGCGCATTTCGCGTGCGCGGCGACACGATCGACGTCTTCCCCGCCGAGCACAGCGAGCTTGCGCTGCGCATCGAGCTGTTCGACGACGAGGTCGAGACGCTCGCGCTGCTCGATCCGCTCACCGGCCGCGTGCGGCAGAAGGTGCCGCGCTTCACCGTCTACCCGAGCAGCCATTACGTGACGCCGCGCGACCGCGTCGTCGCCGCCATCGAGACCATCAAGGACGAGCTGCGCCAGCGCCTGGCCGAGCTGGTGGCGGCGGGCAAGCTGGTCGAGGCGCAGCGCCTCGAGCAGCGCACGCGCTTCGACCTCGAGATGCTGCAGGAGGTGGGTCACTGCAAGGGCATCGAGAACTACACGCGCCATCTGTCGGGCGCCGCGCCCGGCGAGCCGCCGCCGACGCTGGTGGACTACCTGCCAAGCGACGCCCTCATGTTCCTCGACGAGAGCCATGTGCTGATCGGGCAGTTGAACGGCATGTTCAACGGCGACCGCGCGCGCAAGTCGGTGCTCGTCGAGTACGGCTTCCGGCTGCCGAGCGCGCTCGACAACCGGCCGCTCAAGTTCGCCGAGTTCGAGCGCAAGATGCATCAGGCGGTGTTCGTTTCGGCCACGCCGGCCGACTACGAGAAGACGCACGCCGGCCAGGTGGTCGAGCAACTCGTGCGGCCGACCGGCCTGGTCGACCCCGAGGTCGAGGTGCGGCCGGCGTCGACGCAGGTCGACGACGTGCTGCAGGAGATTCGAGGCCGCGTCGAGGCCGACGAGCGCGTGCTCATCACCACGCTCACCAAGCGCATGGCCGAGCAACTCACCGAGTACCTGTCCGACAACGGCGTCAAGGTGCGCTACCTGCACAGCGACGTCGACACCGTCGAGCGCGTCGAGATCCTGCGCGATCTGCGGCTGGGCGCGTTCGACGTGCTGGTGGGCATCAACTTGCTGCGCGAAGGACTCGACCTGCCCGAGGTCAGCCTGGTGGCCATCCTCGACGCCGACAAGGAAGGCTTCCTGCGCGCCGAGCGCAGCCTGATCCAGACCATCGGCCGCGCCGCGCGCAACGCGCATGGCAAGGCCATCCTCTACGCCGACAAGATGACCGACTCGATGAAGGCCGCGTTCGGCGAGACCGAGCGCCGGCGCGAGCGCCAGATCGCCTACAACGCGGCGCACGGCATCACGCCCAGAAGCGTGAGCAAGAAGATCCGCGACCTGATCGACGGCGTGGTCAGCGACAAGACCGCGCGCGACGACCTGAAGGCGGCGCAGGCGGCGGCCGAGGTCGAGGC
This sequence comes from Burkholderiales bacterium, assembly GCA_028869005.1. Classification (GTDB taxonomy): domain Bacteria; phylum Pseudomonadota; class Gammaproteobacteria; order Burkholderiales; family Burkholderiaceae_C; genus Rubrivivax. The sequence goes on from JAGWTJ010000043.1 coordinate 7,135, forward strand.
GATGAGCGAGAAGGATCTGGGCAAGCGCATCAAGCTGCTCGAGCGCCAGATGCTCGAGCATGCGCGCAACCTCGAGTTCGAGCAGGCCGCGCGCGTGCGCGACCAGCTCGCACTGCTGCGTGAGCAGGCCTTCGGCGCCGCCGTGCACGACGAACAGGTGGTGCCGATCGCGCGCGCCGCCGCCGCCCGGAGCGGCGACGCGCCGGGTGCGCCCTGATGGTGCTGCGCCGGCTCTTCGGGCGACGCGCCGCCGACGCCACGCCCGGCACGCCCGGTGTCACCGGCGTGCTGCTGGTGTGCATGGGCAACATCTGCCGCTCGCCGACGGCCGAGGTCGTGCTGCGCACCAAGCTGCGCGCGGCCGGACTGCAGCGTGCGGTGGCGGTGGCCTCCGCCGGCACCAGCGACCTGCACCGCGGCGAGCCGCCCGACGCGCGCGCCGTCCGGCACGCCGCGCCGCGCGGCTACGACCTGTCGGCGTTGCGCGCGCGCGGGCTCGATGACGCCGACTTCACGCGATTCCAATGGATGATCGCGATGGACGAGAGCGTGCTGCGCGTCGTGCGCAAGCGACTGCCGCCCGATTCACCGGTGCGAACGTCGCTGCTCCTGGAGCACGCCCCGCAATGCGGGCGCACCGACGTGCCCGACCCGTACTACGGCGCGCCGGCGGGCTTCGAGGAGGTGCTCGACCTCATCGAGGCCGCCTGCGACGGTCTGGTCAGGGAACTTGTGCGCCAGACGGGTGCTCTCCCCACTGCCGCAGCGCCACAGCGGCCGACCTGAAGCGCGCGGATAAATGTCGAGCAAATTAGTGGGTTTTTGTTATACTTGAGTGGGCTACTCGGAAATCGTGTCGTGCCGGTCCACCCGACGCGGCGCGCTCCGGGATAGGTTGCGGACACCGACCGCCATCGCATGCTGGCCGCAGTCCGACGCAGTTCCAACAGGCGCCGTGCGCCAGGGAGACTTCGATGAGACTCACAACCAAGGGGCGCTTTGCGGTTACGGCGATGATCGATCTGGCGATGCGTGCGCACACCGGGCCGGTGGCGCTGGCGGCGATCAGCCAGCGCCAGCGCATCTCGCTGTCGTACCTCGAGCAGTTGTTCGGCAAGCTGCGCCGCCATACGCTCGTCGAGAGCACACGCGGCCCCGGCGGCGGCTATTCGCTCGGCCGCGACGCGGCCGACATCTCGGTGGCCGACATCATCGTCGCCGTCGACGAGCCGATCGACGCCACCAGTTGCGGCGGCAAGGAAGACTGCATGGGCCCGGATGCCGGCAAGTGCATGACGCACGACCTGTGGGCCAGCCTGAACGCCAGGATGATCGAATACCTCGGCTCGATCTCTCTCGGAAAGCTGGTCGACGAGCAGCTCGCCAAGGGCGTCGCGGTCGACGGCGCGCCGGTCAAGCGCGCGATCTCGTCGGTGCCGGTCGTCAAGCCGATCAAGGTGACGGGGCCGAACTCGGTGTTCGCGCTCGGCTCGACGCTTGCCAAGTGAGCGCCTGCCGAGCGCGCTGATCCGGGTCGCCGGCGCATGACGCGGCACGCGCCCGTCTACCTCGACAACGCCGCCACGACGCCGTGCGACGCGCGCGTCGTCGACGCGATGCTGCCGTGGCTGCGCGAGCGCCACGGCAATCCCGCGAGTCGCGGCCACGCCTGGGGTCGCGAGGCCGCCGATGCGGTGGAGCAGGCGCGCGCCCACGTGGCACGGCTCGTGCACGCCGAGCCGAGCGAGATCGTCTGGACCGGCGGTGCCACCGAAAGCGACAACCTGGCGCTCGCCGGCGCGGCGCACGCGCTGCGCGAGCGCGGCCGGCACCTCGTGACCGTCACGACAGAGCACCCGGCGGTGCTCGACACGATGCGTGCGCTCGAGCGCCAGGGCTTCGAGCTGAGTTGCCTCGATGTGGAGCCGGACGGCCGGCTCGACCCGGCGCGCTTCGCCGCGGCACTGCGCGCCGACACCACGGTCGCCTCGGTCATGCTGGTGAACAACGAGATCGGGGTCGTGCAGGACATCGCCGCCCTCGGCGCGCTGTGCCGCGCGCGCGGCGTCGTCTTCCATGTCGACGCGGCGCAGGCCAGCGGCAAGGTTGCGATCGACCTCGCCGCGCTGCCGGTCGACCTCATGAGCCTGACGGCGCACAAGAGCTACGGCCCGAAGGGCATCGGCGCGCTCTACGTGCGGCGCAAGCCGCGCGTGCGGCTAGCACCGCAGATGCACGGTGGCGGCCACGAGCGCGGACTGCGCAGCGGCACGCTGGCGACGCACCAGTGCGTCGGCATGGGCGAGGCGTTCCGCATCGCCGCCGAGGAGATGGGCGGCGAACTCGCACGCATCCATGTCCTGCAACGCCGGCTGCTGGCCGGCCTCGAGGCGATGGGCGGGGTGGAGGTCAACGGCGGCCTCGTGCAGCGCGTGCCGCACAACCTGAACCTGAGCTTCGCGGGTGTCGACGGCGAAAGCCTGATGCTCGCCTGTGCGGACGTGGCGATGAGCACGGGCAGTGCCTGCAGCAGCGGCCGCGCCGAGCCCAGCCACGTGCTGCGGGCGCTCGGCTGCAGCGACGAGCGCGCGCACTCGAGCCTGCGCCTGACGCTCGGCCGCTTCACCACCATGCAGGACATCGACCAGGCCGTCGCACGGCTGCAGCAGGCGGTGGCGCGTCTGCGCGCGGCGGCCGCGCCGACGAATGCGCCAACGAACGCGGCAACGAACGCACGCGCCGCGCCGCAGGCGACGACAATGCCGTGACACGACGACTCGCACCGCATCCGACCAGAGGCTCCTCATGACCGTCACCATCACCGAAAGCGCCGCCCGCCATGTCGCGGGCTTCATCGGACGCCGCGGCAAGGGCGTCGGCGTGCGTCTTGCCGTCAAGAACTCGGGCTGCTCGGGACTGGCGTACAAGCTCGAGTACGCCGACGAGGTGGGGCCCGACGATGCCGTGTACGAGCAGCTCGGCGTGAAGGTGCTGGTCGATGCCAAGAGCCTGCCCTTCGTCGAGGGCACCGAGATCGACTTCGTGCGTGAAGGGCTGAACGAGGGCTTCAAGTTCAGCAACCCGCTCGAGAAGGACCGCTGCGGCTGCGGCGAGTCGTTCCGGGTCTGAGCCGCGCAGCGCAGCGCTGCATGCGCGCCATGCACCGCCGTTGTGCACTGCGCCCTGGCGCGAACATCGACACGCCGCGACGGCCCCGATGAAGGTGCTCGGCTTCGAGTCGTCGTGCGACGAAACCGGTGTCGCACTGGTCGAGCTGGCGGCCGGCGGCACACCGCGCGTGCTCGGCCAGGCCCTGCACACGCAGGCTCTCATGCACGAGGCCTACGGCGGCGTGGTGCCGGAACTCGCCTCGCGTGACCACATCCGCCGCGTGCTGCCGCTCGCGCGCCAGGTGCTCGCGCAGTCGGGCACCGCGCTGGCCGACGTCGATCTCGTGGCCTATACGCGCGGTCCGGGACTGGCCGGTGCGCTGCTGGTCGGTGCCGGTGTCGCGGTGGCGCTGGCGGCAGCGCTGGGCAAGCCCGCGCTCGGCGTGCACCACCTCGAAGGGCATCTGCTGTCGCCCTTTCTCGCCGAGCCCGCGCCGCAGTTCCCGTTCGTCGCGCTGCTCGTCTCCGGCGGCCATACGCAACTGATGCGGGTCGACGGCGTCGGCCGCTACGAGCTGCTTGGCGAGACCATCGACGACGCCGCCGGCGAGGCGTTCGACAAGACCGCCAAGCTGCTCGGCCTGGGCTACCCGGGCGGGCCGGCGCTGGCGCGGCTCGCGGACTTCGGCGACGAATCGGCGTTCACGCTGCCGCGCCCGATGCTGCGCAGCGGCGACCTCGACTTCTCGTTCGCCGGCCTGAAGACCGCCGTGCTGACCCAGACCAGGCGGCTCGGCCAGAACGTCTGCGAGCAGAACCGCGCCAACCTCGCGGCGGCGACGCAGGCGGCGATCGTCGAGGTGCTGGTCGCCAAGTCGCTGCGCGCGCTCGATGCGACCGGGCTCGAGCGCCTGGTCGTCGCCGGCGGCGTCGGTGCCAATGTGCGCCTGCGCGAGCAGCTCGACGCCGGAGCGGCGCGCCGCGGTGCGCGCGTGTTCTACCCGCCGCTCGCGCTGTGCACCGACAACGGTGCGATGATCGCGCTGGCCGCGGCAATGCGCTCGACCAGCGGATTGGCGCAGGCCTCGCGCGACGGCAGCTTCGACGTGCGCCCGCGCTGGCCGCTCGCCGAACTGGCGCGAACTACGGCCTGAGCCGGCCGGGTGCAGGCCGGGAGCGTGGCCGCTATAATGCGCGGCTCCCTGCAGTCATGCGATCGCAGGGACAGCACGACGCCGGTCGGTTTCACCGGCGTTCGCAAGTCCGAGCGGAAACCCTCGCGCCAGCGCCGATGCCTTTCGGCGACGGACGGTGCGGTCGGTTTTCGACTGTTGCCACAGGAAGACCGTCCCATGCCTCTCGCCACCGCCGCCAAGGCCGACATCGTCAAGGCCAACGCCCGCAGCGCCGCCGACACCGGCAGCCCCGAAGTGCAGGTCGCGCTGCTCACCGCTCGCATCAACGAGCTGACGCCGCACTTCAAGACCCACCTGAAGGACCACCATGGCCGCCGTGGCCTGCTCAAGCTGGTCAACCAGCGCAAGCGGCTGCTGGCGTACCTGAAGGACAAGGATGCCGAGCGTTACACGGCGCTGATCGGCAAGCTCGGTCTGCGCAAGTAAGGACGAAGCGCGGGACCGTAAGCGTCCCGCCGCCTTCGGTTTTCGTCATCCACGGGTTGCACGCTGCCGTGTCATTCCAACGAAGCTCCGCTCGCCCTGCGCGCGGGCCGCGCTGGAATGCCATCGCCTGCCGCCCGACACACCAGGAGCTGCACGCATGAGCATTTTCAACAAGGTCACCAAGACCTTCCAATGGGGCCCGCACAAGGTTGTCCTCGAAACCGGCGAGATCGCGCGCCAGGCCAGCGGCGCCGTCGTCGTCGACATCGAAGGCACCGTGGTGCTGGCGACCGTGGTCGCGCGCACCGAGGCCAAGCCGGGGCAGGACTTCTTTCCGCTCACCGTCGACTACATCGAGAAGACCTACGCCGCGGGCAAGATCCCTGGCAGCTTCTTCAAGCGCGAAGGTCGCCCGAGCGAGCTCGAGACGCTGACCAGCCGCCTCATCGACCGGCCGATCCGACCGCTGTTCCCGGACGGCTTCTTCAACGAGGTGCAGGTCGTCGTGCACGTGCTCAGCCTCAACCCCGAGGTGCAGGCCGACATCGCGGCGCTGATCGCGTCGAGCGCGGCGCTGGCGGTGAGCGGCATCCCGTTCAACGGCCCGATCGGCGCGGCGCGCGTGGGCTACGTGGGCGGCCAGTACGTGCTCAACCCCGGCAAGGGACAACTTGCCGACAGCCAGCTTGACCTCGTGGTCGCCGGCACCGAGGCGGCCGTGCTGATGGTGGAGAGCGAAGCGCGGCAGCTGAGCGAAGAGGTGATGCTGGGCGCCGTCGTCTACGGCCACGACCAGGGCAAGATCGCCATCGCCGCCATCAACGAGCTCGTGCGCGACGCCGGCAAGCCCGAGTGGAGCTGGCAGGCGCCGGCGCGCGACGAGGTCTTCGTCGCCAAGGTCGCGGCGCTGGGCGAGGAAAAGCTGCGCGCCGCCTATCAGATCCGCAGCAAGCAGTCGCGCACCCAGGCCTGCCGCGACGCCTACGCGGGCGTGATGGAGGGTTTGAAGGCCGAAGGCGTGGCGTTCGACAGCGTCAAGGTCGAGGGCCTGCTGTTCGACATCGAAAGCCGCATCGTGCGCGGCCAGATCCTGGCCGGCGAGCCGCGCATCGACGGCCGCGACACGCGCACCGTGCGTCCGATCGAGATCCGCACCGGCTTGCTGCCGCGCGTGCACGGCAGCGCGCTCTTCACGCGCGGCGAGACGCAGGCGCTGGTGGTGGCCACGCTCGGCACCGAACGCGACGCGCAGCGCATCGATGCGCTGGCCGGCGAGTTCCAGGATCACTTCATGCTCCACTACAACATGCCGCCCTTCGCCACCGGCGAGACCGGGCGCGTGGGCAGTCCCAAGCGGCGCGAGATCGGCCACGGCCGTCTGGCCAAGCGCGCTCTGATCGGCGTGCTGCCGGACAAGAGCGACTTCCCGTACACGCTGCGCGTGGTGAGCGAGATCACCGAGAGCAACGGCTCTTCGTCGATGGCCTCGGTGTGCGGCGGCTGCCTGTCGCTGATGGACGCCGGCGTGCCGCTCAAGGCGCACGTGGCCGGCATCGCGATGGGCCTCATCAAGGAAGGCAATCGTTTCGCCGTGCTGACCGACATCCTCGGCGACGAGGATCACCTCGGCGACATGGACTTCAAGGTCGCCGGCAGCGCCAGCGGCATCACCGCGCTGCAGATGGACATCAAGATCCAGGGCATCACCAAGGAGATCATGCAGGTCGCGCTCGAGCAGGCCAAGGAGGCGCGGCTGCACATCCTGGGCAAGATGGTCGAGGCCGTGGGCGGCGCCAAGCACGAGCTCAGCCCGTTCGCGCCGCGCCTGTACACGATGAAGATCAACGCCGAGAAGATCCGCGACGTGATCGGCAAGGGCGGCGCCACCATCCGCGCGCTCACCGAGGAGACCGGCACCACGATCGACATCGCCGAGGACGGCACGATCACCATCGCCAGCACCGACGCCGACAAGGCCCAGCACGCGATCAAGCGCATCACCGAGATCACGGCCGAGGCCGAGGTCGGCAAGGTCTACGAGGGGCCGGTGACCAAGCTGCTGGACTTCGGCGCGCTGGTCAACATCCTGCCGGGCAAGGATGGCCTGCTGCACATCAGCCAGATCGCGCATCAGCGCGTCGAGAACGTGAGCGACTACCTGGCCGAGGGCCAGATCGTCAAGGTCAAGGTGCTCGAGACCGACGACAAGGGGCGCATCAAGCTGAGCATGAAGGCGCTGCTCGACAAGCCCGAGGGCTGGGTCGAGGAGGAGCGCCCGCGCCGCGAGTACGGTGATCGCGACCGTGGCGATCGCGGCGGCCGCGGTGACCGCGGCCCGCGTCGCGAGCGCGAGCCGCGCGAAGCACGTGAGCCACGCGAGCCGCGTGAAGCCCGTGAGCCGCGCGGCGAGTCGCGCGACCCTGCCGGTGCCGCGTCCGACGCGCCGGCCGAAACGGCGCGCCGAAGCGACGAGCAGGGCGGCTGAGGGCGCAACGATGCGCGCGATCGAGATCACGCGCTTCGGTGGCCCCGAGGTGCTGCAACCCGCCGAGCGGCCCGATCCGGTGCCGGCGGCGGGCGAACTCCTCGTCGCCGTGCAGGCTTCGGGCGTGAACCGGCCCGACCTGCTGCAGCGCAAGGGCCTGTATCCGATGCCGCCCGGCGTGTCGGACCTGCCTGGCCTGGAGATCGCGGGCACGGTGGTGGCGGGCGCGCCGGCCGATCTCGCGGCTGCGGGCCTGGCGCTCGGCGATGCGGTGTGTGCGCTGGTCGCCGGTGGCGGCTACGCCGAGCGCTGCGTCGCGCCCGCGGGCCAGTGCCTGCCGCTGCCCAAGGGTCTGACGATGGTCGAGGCGGCGAGCCTGCCCGAGACCTTCTTCACCGTCTGGCAAAACGTGTTTGCGATCGCCCGACTGCAACCGGGCGAGACCCTGCTGGTACAGGGCGGGGCTAGCGGCATCGGCGTCACCGCGATCCAGCTGGCCAAGGCGCTCGGCAGTGGCGTCATCGTCACGGCGGGCAGCGACGACAAGTGCGCCGCATGTCTGGCGCTCGGCGCCGACCATGCCATCAACTACCGCACGCAGGACTTCGCCGCCGAGGCGCTGCGCCTGACCGGCGGCCGCGGCGTCGATGTCGTGCTCGACATGGTGGCCGGCGACTACGTCGAACGCGAACTGCGCTGCCTGGCCGAAGACGGCCGTCTCGCGATCATCGCCGTGCAAGGCGGCAGCGCGGCGCGCATCGACGCCGCGCTCGTGCTGCGCAAGCGCCTGGCGATCACCGGCTCGACGCTCAGGCCGCGCTCGGTGGCCTACAAGACCGCGCTGGCGCGCGAGCTGCGCGCCGAGGTGTGGCCGCTGGTGGAGGCGGGCCGTGTGAAGCCGGTGATCCACCGAGTGTTCGCGGCCGCCGACGCCGCCGCGGCCCATGCGCTGCTGGAGTCGGGCACGCATGTCGGCAAGATCGTCCTGACCTGGTGAGACGCGAGGCGAACATGAGACGCAAGCTCGTGGTGGGCAACTGGAAGATGCACGGCAGCCGCGCGGCCAATGCCGAACTGCTCGCGGCCCTCGCCGCAGCGCGGCCCTTTGCGGCCGATGTCGCCGTCTGCGTGCCCTGCGTCTTCATCGGCGAGACCGCGGCGCAGCTCGCCGGCAGCGACATCGCCTGGGGCGCGCAGGACGTCTCGGCGCACGCGCAAGGCGCCTACACCGGCGAAGTGTCGGCCGCCATGCTGGCCGAGTACGGCTGCCGCTACGCCATCGTCGGCCACTCCGAGCGGCGCCAATATCACGCCGAGAGCGACGCGCTGGTCGCCGCCAAGGCCCAGGCCGCGCTGGCGCGCGCCATCACGCCCATCGTCTGCGTCGGCGAGACGCTTGCCGAGCGCGACGGCGGCCGCACCGAGACGGTGGTCACGCGTCAACTCGGCGCTGTCATCGCCGCGCTCGGCGCGCGTGCGGCGCAGATGGTCGTCGCCTACGAGCCGGTGTGGGCCATCGGCACCGGCCGCACCGCGACGCCCGATCAGGCACAGGCCGTGCACGCCGTGCTGCGCGCCCAACTGCAGGCGGCCGGCGCCGACGCCGCCGGAGTGCGCCTGCTCTACGGCGGCAGCGTCAAGGCCGACAACGCGGTCGAACTATTCGCCATGCCCGATATCGACGGCGGCCTCATCGGCGGCGCGTCGTTGAAGGCCGCGGAGTTCACTGTCATCTGCAACGCGGCGCGCTGAACGGCACGCTGCCTGACCACGTTTTTCCGCGGAGTCCCCTCGATCATGCAATTCTGGATGACGCTCGTTCTCGCCGTGCAACTGCTGTCGGCGTTGGCGATGATCGGCCTCGTGCTCGTGCAGCACGGCAAGGGCGCCGACATGGGCGCCTCGTTCGGCAGCGGCGCCTCGGGCAGCCTGTTCGGCGCCTCGGGCAGCGCGAACTTCCTGTCGCGCTCGACCGCGGTGTGCGCGACGGTGTTCTTCGTGTGCACGCTGGCGCTGGCCTATGCCGGCGGCGCGAACCGCGGCGCAGCCAGCGGCGCCAGCGTGCTCGATCGCCCCACCGCTCCGGCGGTGGCCGCCAGCGCGCCTGCGCCGACAGCGGGCTCGATTCCGGGGACTGCGCCGGGCGCCATTCCGGCCGTGCCGCCCGCACCGGCAGCGACACAGACGACACCCGCCACGACGGCACCGGCGGCCTCCGGCGGCGCCATCCCGAGCAAGTAGCGCGACGTTGCGCACGGGGCGGAAACGCGGTCCTTTGTGGCTAGAATGCCAGACGGTCCGCACAAGCCATTCCCCTTACGCCACGCGGACCGATGGTGCTCTGTGAATACGTCGTGCCGACGTGGTGAAACTGGTAGACACGCTATCTTGAGGGGGTAGTGGCGAAAGCTGTGCGAGTTCGAGTCTCGCCGTCGGCACCAAGGCAGTGGAACGGGTGAGACACGCAGCGCGAACAGGGCGTGCCACGGTGCAGCGAGTGCGGCGCCAGGCGCGTTTTTTTACGGCTACGTGCAAGCTGACGAACCGCTGACGAGAAACTAAGAAGCTGCGATGGACCTCCAACCCTACGTGCCTGTGATCCTCTTCATCCTGGTGGGTGCGGCGGTCGGCGTGGCGCCTCAGGTGATCGGCTTCGTGTTCGGACCGAACCGTCCCGACGTCGAGAAGAACAGCCCCTACGAGTGCGGCTTCGAGGCCTTCGAGGACGCGCGCATGAAGTTCGGCGTGCGCTACTACTTGGTGGCCATCCTGTTCATCCTGTTCGACCTCGAGATCGCCTTCCTCTTCCCGTGGGCGGTCGCGCTGCGCGACATCGGCACCTCGGGCTTCCTGGCCATGATGCTCTTCCTCGCGATCCTCGTGGTGGGCTTCGCCTACGAGTGGAAGAAGGGCGCCCTGAACTGGGAATAGGCGACGCGACGGGAAAGCCGGCAGGAGCAGTACGACATGGGCATCGAAGGCGTTCTGAAGGAAGGCTTCGTCACCACCTCGATCGACAAGTTGATCAACTGGTCGAAGACGGGGTCGCTGTGGCCGATGACGTTCGGCCTGGCCTGCTGTGCGGTGGAGATGATGCACGCCGGCGCCGCGCGCTACGACATCGACCGCTTCGGCATGCTGTTCCGCCCGAGCCCGCGCCAGAGCGACCTGATGATCGTCGCCGGCACGCTGTGCAACAAGATGGCGCCTGCGCTGCGCAAGGTCTACGACCAGATGGCCGAGCCGCGCTGGGTGCTGAGCATGGGCTCGTGCGCCAACGGCGGCG
>JAGWTJ010000294.1 GCA_028869005.1 Burkholderiales bacterium
CTTCAGGTCGGCGATCTTGGCGATGCCCGGCTTGGTGACCATGCCGTCGGCGCCGAAGCTCTTGTCGAGCTGGAAGATCTGCGTGGTGGCCACGCCGTTGGCGTTCCACACCACCCAGGTCTCGACCGTGGTGGCCGCGCACTGCACGTCGCCCGAGGCGATGACCAGATGGCGGTCTTTCTGTGGCACCTTCTTGATCGTCACGTCGAGGCCGTTCTTCTTGAAGATGCCCGCGTCCTTGGCCAGCGTCAGCGGTGCGAATCCGGTCCAGCCGCTGATCGCGATGCCGACCTTGGTGTCCTGCGCCGTCGCGGCGAAGGACAGGCTGGCGACGCACAGCGCCACGCCGAGGGGAAGCTTCTTCATGTTCACTCGCTCCTGGTTGAGGGGGGTTGGTTGGAGGCGCGGATCATCGCGCATCGTAGGGCAGCATCGGAGATCTCAAAGCCCTCACGCCGGCACCCACAGCGCCGGCAGCCCCGGCAGCGTGCGGAACACGCGCGACAGCGCGCCGCCGCGCACGAGCGCGCTCGCCGCCTCGATGTCGGGCGCGAGATAGCGGTCGCGCTCGAACGCGGGGCTGGCGGCGCGCAACAGCGCGTGCGCCTCCTCGAGCGGCGCGCTGCTCGCCAGCGGGCGCAGGAAGTCGATGCCGGCGGCCGCGGCCAGCCATTCGATGCCGAGGATGTGGGCGACGTTGTCGATCATCGGCTGCAGCCGGCGCGCGGCGTAGGTCGCCATGCTGACGTGATCTTCCTGGTTGGCGCTGGTCGGCAGGCTGTCGACGCTGGCCGGATGCGCGAGCGACTTGTTCTCGCTGGCCAGCGCGGCGGCGGTGACGTGCGCGATCATGAGGCCGCTGTTGAGCCCGGCGTCGGCCGTGAGAAAGGGCGGCAGGCGCGAGACGTTGCTGTCGATCAGCATCGCGATGCGGCGCTCGGCGATCGCGCCGACTTCGGCAATGGCGGTGGCCATCGCGTCGCAGGCCAGCGCCACCGGCTCGGCGTGGAAGTTGCCGCCGGAGATCATCGTGCCCTCGGCGCCATCGGCAGCAGACGCGAAGACCAGCGGGTTGTCGGTGACGGCATTGGCCTCGCGCAGCAGCACCAGCGCCGCGTGGCGCAACTGGTCGAGGCAGGCGCCCACCACCTGCGGCTGGCAGCGCAGGCAGTACGGGTCCTGCACGCGGTCGTCACCTTCCACGTGACTCATCCGGATGCCGCTGCCGGCGAGCAGCGCGCGGTAGTACTGCGCCACGTCGATCTGCCCCGGCTGGCCGCGCAGCGCGTGGATGCGCGGATCGAACGGGCCGTCGCTGCCGCGTGCGGCGTCCACCGTGAGCGCGCCTACTACGAGCGCGCCTTCGAGCACATGCTCGAACTCGAAGAAGGCGTGCAGCGCCAGCGCCGTGCTGGTCTGCGTGCCGTTGATGAGCGCCAGGCCCTCCTTGGCGGCAAGGCGCAGCGGAGCGATGCCGGCCTCGCGCAGCACGTCGGCCGCCGGCCTGCGCACACCGCCGTGGCGCCGCTCGCCGTCGGGCACGAGGAACTCGCCCTCGCCCATCAACGCCAGCGTCATGTGCGCCAGCGGCGCGAGGTCGCCCGAGGCGCCGACCGAGCCCTGGCCCGGCACCCAGGGCACGAGGCCGGCGTTGTGCACGGCGACGAGCGTGTCGATCACCCCCTGGCGCACGCCGGAGTGGCCGCGCGCCAGGCTGCCGGCCTTGAGCGCGAGCATCAGCCGCACCACCGCGGGCGCCAGCGGCGCGCCGACACCGACGCTGTGCGAGCGGATCAGGTTCCACTGCAGCGTATCGAGGTCGTCGGCGCCGATGCGCGTCGAGGCGAGCTTGCCGAAGCCGGTGTTGACGCCGTACACCGGCGCGCTGCCGGCCGCGGCGCGCTGCACGAGCGCGGCGCTGGCGTCGATCGCGGCGCGCGCGGCGGGGTCGAGCTCGAGCGCGACGCCGCCGCCGTGGATGGCGTGCAGTTGTTCGAGCGTCAGGCGTCCGGGGGCGAGCCGCATCAGCGCCCCAGCATCGGCAGCACGAGGCCGTGCTCGCGCGCACACTGCTGCGCCTCCCCGTAGCCGGCGTCGGCGTGGCGCATGACACCGGTGGCCGGGTCGTTCCACAGCACGCGCTCGATGCGCCTGGCCGCGGCGTCGGTGCCGTCGCAGACGATGACCACGCCCGCGTGCTGCGAGTAGCCCATGCCGACGCCGCCGCCGTGGTGAAAGCTCACCCAGGTGGCGCCGCCCGCGGTGTTGAGCAGCGCGTTGAGCAGCGGCCAGTCGCTGACTGCATCGCTGCCGTCCTTCATGCTCTCGGTCTCGCGGTTCGGGCTGGCGACGCTGCCGGAATCGAGGTGGTCGCGGCCGATCACGATCGGCGCCTTCAGCTCGCCGCTCTTGACCATCTCGTTGAAGGCCAGGCCCGCGCGATGCCGCTCGCCCAGACCGATCCAGCAGATGCGCGCCGGCAGCCCCTGGAACGCGATGCGCGCGCCGGCCATGTCGAGCCAGCGATGCAGGTGCTTGTCTGCGGGGAACAGCTCCTCGAGCTTGGCGTCGGTCTTGCGGATGTCCTCGGGGTCGCCCGACAGCGCCACCCAGCGGAACGGCCCCTTGCCGCGGCAGAACAGCGGCCGGATGTAGGCCGGCACGAAGCCCGGGAAGTCGAACGCGTTGGCCACACCCTGGTCGAGCGCGACCTGGCGGATGTTGTTGCCGTAGTCGACCGTGGGCACCCCCATCGCCTGGAACTCGAGCATCGCGCGCACGTGCACCGCGCAGCTCCGTGCGGCGGCAGCGGTGAGCGCGGCGTGCTGGCTCGAGTCGAGCTGCGCGGTCTTCCATTGCTCGACGCTCCAGCCGGCCGGCAGATAGCCGTTGACGAGGTCGTGCGCGCTGGTCTGATCGGTGACGAGGTCGGGCCTGATGCCGCCAGCCTTGGCGCGCTTGACGAGCTCGGGCAGGATTTCGGCGGCATTGCCCAGCAGGCCGATCGAGACCGCCTTCTTCTCGGCGGTGTACCTGGCGATGCGCGCCAGCGCATCGTCGAGATCGCCGGCCTGCTCGTCGAGGTAGCGGCTGCGCAGGCGAAAGTCGATGCGGCTTTGCTGGCACTCGATGTTCAGGCTGCAGGCGCCGGCGAAGCTCGCTGCCAGCGGCTGCGCGCCGCCCATGCCGCCCAGGCCCGCGGTGAGGATCCAGCGCCCGGCCAGGTCGCCACCGTAGTGCTGGCGGCCGGCCTCGACGAAGGTCTCGTAGGTGCCCTGCACGATGCCCTGGCTGCCGATGTAGATCCAGCTGCCGGCGGTCATCTGGCCGTACATCATCAAGCCCTTGCGGTCGAGCTCGTGAAAATGCTCCCAGGTCGCCCACTTGGGCACCAGGTTGCTGTTGGCGATGAGCACGCGCGGCGCGTCGACATGGGTGCGGAACACGCCCACCGGCTTGCCGCTTTGCACGAGCAGGCTCTGGTCGGGCTCGAGCTTTCTGAGCGCCTCGAGGATGGCCTCGAAGCAGTCCCAGTTGCGCGCCGCCTTGCCGATGCCGCCGTAGACCACCAGAGCGTCGGGGTTCTCGGCCACCTCGGGGTCGAGGTTGTTCTGGATCATGCGGTAGGCGGCTTCGGC
>JAGWTJ010000044.1 GCA_028869005.1 Burkholderiales bacterium
CTACCGCGAGGCGCAGCTGTGCATGGAGATGATCGCCGACACCGGCCGCCTGGCCAGCCTCGACGTGATGGAACTGAACCCGGCGCTCGACGTGCGCAACAAGACCGCCGAGCTCGCCGTCGACCTCATCGAGAGCCTGTTCGGCAAGAGCACGCTGATGCGCGCGGGCAACGGCGCTTGACAGCGCGGCCCTAGGAGTCGGCGCGGCCGACCACCCGTTCGATGCGTCGATCGGGCACCAGCCAGATCAGCGCGACGAGCGCATACAGCGCCTGCGCGAGCGTCGGCAGCGCGAACGACGCACCGATCGCGACGAGGTACAGCAGCGGCGAGATCTTGCCCTTCCAGTCGGAGCCGACAGCGCGTCGCAGCAGCGACTGCGGCCCCTCGATGACGATGATGCATTGCTGCAGCAGGGCATAGGCCACGGCGGCCATGAGCAGCACGACGCCGTAGGCGGCGCTGGGCAGCGCGGCAAAGTGGTTCTCGCCCATCCAGGCGGTGGCGAACGGCAGCAGCGACAGCCAGAACAGCAGATGCAGATTCGCCCACAGCACGCCGCCCGACACGCGCCGCGCGGCCTGCAGCATGTGGTGATGGTTGTTCCAGTAGATGCCGACGTACAGGAAGCTCAGCACGTAGCTGAGGAAAGCCGGCACGACGGGAATCAGCGCGTCCAGCGTCTCACCGTGTGGTGCCTTCATCTCCAGCACCATGATGGTGATGATGACGGCCAGCACGCCGTCGCTGAAGGCCTCCAGCCGGCTCTTGTTCATGGGGACGGCGGTCGCGCTCGGTCGCTGAGGGAAGGCCAGGCCGACGCGGGCCTCACAGCCAGCGCCGCACGCGCCGGCAATAGGCTTCGTACTGCGCGCCGAACGCCGCCGCGAGCGCGCGTTCCTCGGGCCCGATCTGAAAGCGCGTGATGTAGGTGACGAACAGCATCGGTCCGGCGAGCACCGGCCACCACCACAGCCACAGGGCAAGGCCGAGCAGCACGCAGGTGAGTCCGAGGTACATCGGGTTGCGCGTCACGCGATAGATGCCGCCAGTGACCAGCGACGAGGCCTTGCGCGGCTGGCGCGGGTCGAGCGTCGTCCTGGCGCGCTTGAAGGTACGCGCGCCGGTCACCGCGATCGCCGCGCCGGCAAACGCCACGGCCAGCGCGAGGCCCAGGCGCAGCGGCCAGCCTGCCGACGCGCCTGCGCCGGCCGCAGCGCCGAGCCACATGAGGACGGCCGTGATGGCGGCGACCACCGGCGGCGGAACGAAGGTCTCGAGCCGTTGCAACACGTTGCCACGATAGCGGAGGCGCGCACGCGCGGGGTGCGATCGTGGAACTCACCTGTCGACCCATAGTCTCAGATATATTACGAATGCGAATTGTTCGCATATAATGCTCGACGACGAATCCTCTCCGCCTTCATGAACGCGACGCCGTCGGTGATTGCTGCCTCTCTAGCTCCGGCCAGAGAGCCCCGGCGCCGCTGGAGACTGCCGGTCGCAGCTTTCGGCCCCGGTCTGGTCGTGATGCTCGCGGACACCGATGTCGGCAGCATCGTCACGGCGGCGCAAAGCGGCGCGCAGTGGGGCTACAAGCTGCTCGCGTTGCAGCTTCTGCTGGTGCCGGTGCTGTACGTCGTGCAGGAGCTCACCGTGCGGCTCGGCATCTTCACCGGCAAGGGCCACGGCGAACTCATCCGGGAGACCTTCGGCGCGACCTGGGCTTGGGTATCCGTGGGCGGACTCGCGGTGGCCGCCTTCGGTGCCATCGTCACCGAGTTCTCCGGCGTGGCCGGCGTCGGCGAACTGTTCGGAGTACCGCGCAACTGGAGCCTGGCGCTGGCGACTGCGTTCCTGCTCGTCGTCGTGTGGACCGGAACCTATCGGCGCGTGGAGCGGGTGGCCATCGCGCTCGGACTGTTCGAGCTGGCGTTCGTGTGGGTCGCGCTGCACGCCCCGGTGCGGCCGGCGGCGCTGCTCGAAGGTCTCGGCCATGTCCCGCTGCACGACGACGGCTACTGGTACCTGGTGGCGGCCAACATCGGCGCGGTGATCATGCCGTGGATGGTCTTCTACCAGCAGTCGGCCGTCACCGACAAGAAGCTGCGCCCATCGGACTATGCCGCTGCGCGCTGGGACACCGCGCTCGGCGCCCTGCTCACGCAGGTGGTGATGGCGGCCGTGCTGGTGGTCGCCGCGGCTGCGCTCGCGACCACGGGCTCGCCCACCCCGCTCACGTCGGTCGCTCAGATGGTGCATGCGCTCGTGCCGACCTTGGGCGTGACGCTGGGACGAACACTGTTCGGGCTTGGCATGCTGGGCGCGGCCATGGTCGCGGCCATCGTCGTGGGGCTCGCCGTCGCCTGGGGCTTCGGCGAAGTCAGCGGCTACCGGCACTCGCTCGAACATCGTCCGCTCGAGGCGCCGTGGTTCTACGCCATCTTCTCGGCGGCGGTGATCGGCGGGGCGCTGCTGGTCGGCGTCGTCCCCGATCTGGTCGCGCTCGCAGTCGCCGTCGAAGTGATGAACGCGCTGCTGTTGCCGCTGGTGCTCGGCTTGCTCGTGCTGCTGGCGGTGAAGGCGCTGCCGGCCGAGCGTCGTCTGTGCGGAGCCTACCTCTGGTTCGTCGTGGCCGTCGTTGGCGTGCTCTCGGTGCTCGGTGTCTACGGTGGCCTCAGCGGCGCTGCCTGACTTCACGCGCTGCCTGACCGGCGCGGCCACCGATCGAAGGCACGCGCACCGACCGCCTCACCCCACAGATCGATGCGCACCGGCGTGCCGGCATGCGCCAAGCGCGCCGCCGCACCGCGAACATAGCCGAGGCCGACGCAGGCGCCGGCTGCGGGGCTCCAGCCGACCGAGCTCAGCTCCCCCACTGCGACGCCGTCGATCTCGATCGGCTCGCCGCCCCACGCGTACACCGCCGGGTCGTCGAAGACGAAGGTGAGCAGCTTCTTCGTCAGCGGCCGCCCCTGCGCGGCGACGAGCGCGTCGCGACCGATGAAGGCGGCCGGCTTGTCGAGCCTGACGCCGACCAGCAGGCCGGCCTCGAACGGCGTCTCGTCGGGGCCGAGTTCGGCACCCCAGGCGCGGCGGCCGGCCTCGATGCGCAAGGCGTCGATGGCGTAGTAGCCGGCGTCGCGCAGGCCGAGGCCGTCACCCCCCTCCTCGAGCGCGAGGTAGACATGGCGCGCCATCTCCACCGGCACGTACAGCTCGTAGCCCGGCCCGCCGACGTAGCTCATGCGCGCGGCGCGCACGCGTGCGCAGCCCAGGTCGATCTCCCGGGTGTGCGAGAAGGCGAGCGCCCGGGGCGACAGGTCGTCGGGACTGACGCGCGCCAGCAGCTCGCGCGAATTCGGGCCCATCACCGAGATCACGCTCCACAGCGCGCTCACGTCGGTGAGCACGGCGAACTCGCCTTCGCCGATGTGGCGGCCGATCCAGTCGGCGTCGCGCGTCGGCTGCGCCGAGCCGGTGACGAGCAGGAAGCGCTCGTGCGCGAGCCGCATCACCGTCAGGTCGCTCTCGAAGCCGCCGCGCTCGTTGAGCAGCGCCGTGTAGACCATGCGGCCGCACTCGACGTCGATGTCGTTGGCGCACAGGCGCTGCAGCAGCGCGAGCGCATCGCGGCCCTGCAGCAGCAGCTTGCCGAAGCTGGTCTGGTCGTAGACGGCCACCGCGTCGCGCGTGGCGCGCTGCTCGTCGATCACCCAGTCGAGCCAGCCCGGGCGCAGCAGCGTGTGCGGCGGTTGCGCGACCCCCGCGGGCTTGAAGTAGTTGGCGCGCTCCCAGCCGTTCTTGCTGCCGAACTCGGCGTTCTTCGCGGCCAGCCGATCGTGCAGCGGCGAGGTGCGCAGCGGGCGCATCGTCTCGAGCTCCTGGCGCGGCCAGCGCATCGCGTAGTGCAGGCCGAGCGTCTCGCCGGTGCGCTCGGCCAGCGCCTTTCGGTTGGCCATGAAGGACGCGAAGCGGCGGATGTCGACGTCCCACAGGTCGGCCGGCGCCTCGCCGCCGGCGATCCATTCGGCGACCAGGCGGCCCGCGCCGCCGCTGTTGGCGATGCCGGCCGAGTTGAAGCCGGCGCAGACGAAGTAGTTGCGCAGCTCGGGCGCCTCGCCGAGGATGAAGTTGCCGTCGGGCGTGAAGCTCTCGGGGCCATTGAGCAGCATCTTGATCTTGGCCGTCTCGAGGCAAGGCGTGCGATGGATGGCGTTCGTCATCAGAATCTCGAACTGCTCCCAGTCCTCGTCGAGCAGCTGGAACTGGAAGCTGCTCGGGATCGGATCGACGCGCCACGGCTTGGCACGCGGCTCGAAGCCGCCCATCACGAGACCGCCCACCTCCTCCTTGTAGTAGATGTAGCCGTCGGGGTCTCGCGTCACCGGCATCGTCGGCAGCACGCCTTCGATGCGGTCGGTGACGATGTAGAAGTGCTCGGCGGAATAGAGCGGCACCGTGACGCCGGCGAGAGCGCCGAACTGGCGCGCCCATTGCCCGGCGCAGTTGACGAGCAGCTCGCAGCGCACCTCGCCCGCGCCGGTGCGCACGCCGGCCACGCGCATGCCGTTCGCGCCGCGCTCGCTCGTCACGCCGGTGACCTCGATGCCTTCGAGCAGCCGCGCGCCGCGATTGCGCGCGCCCTTGGCCAGGCTCATGCACAGGTCGGCCGGGTTGGCCTTGCCGTCGCCCGG
Source organism: Burkholderiales bacterium (assembly GCA_028869005.1). GTDB lineage: Bacteria > Pseudomonadota > Gammaproteobacteria > Burkholderiales > Burkholderiaceae_C > Rubrivivax. The sequence continues at coordinate 4,698 of JAGWTJ010000044.1, forward strand.
GATCCACAGGCCGCCCTGCAGGTCGTCGGTGCGCAGCACCGGGACGCGCTCTCCGGCCTCCCTGGCATCGATGACGTGGACTTCGACGCCGAAGCCGCGCGCCAGCGCCGCCTGCTTCTTCAGGACCTGCATGCGCTCGGGCGTGCGCGCGACGTTGACGCTGCCGCACTGCTTCCAGCCGGTGGCCAGCCCGGTTTCGGCTTCGAGCGCGGCATACAGCTCGATGCCGTACTTGCTCATGCGGGTCTGGCTGCGATTGGGCCGCATCTGGCCGACCAGCCCGGCCGCATGCCAGGTGGTGCCGCTGGTCAGCCTGCCCTGCTCGAGCAGCAGCACGTCGGTGATGCCGAGCTTGGCGAGGTGATACGCCGTCGAGCAGCCGGCGATGCCGCCGCCGACGATGACCACGCGCGCGTGGCCGGGAAGCTTGTGGTCCATGACGTGAGTGTCCCTTTGCCTCGATTGCCGCTGCGGTCCCGGTGGCGCCTCAGCCCAGCCGCAACGCCATCACCCCGGCCACCACCGCCAGCGTGCCGGCGGCGCGGCGCAGTCCGAAGCGCTCGCGCAGCATGAAGGTGCCGAGCAGCGCGGCGAACAGCACCGAGGTCTCGCGCAACGCGGCGACGCTGGCCACCGGGGCGCGCGTCATCGCCCACAGCGCGATCGCGTAGGAGCCGATCGACGCCGAGCCGCCCAGCGCCGCCAGCGGCCAGCGGCCGCGCGCGTAGGCCAGCGCCGCGGCCCGGCCCGCCGGCGAACGCCGCCGCCACACGAGCAGCGGGTAGGCGATGCCGTCGAGCACGAACAGCCACAGCACATAGTGGAAGACCGCACCGCCGGCGCGCAGCTCGGTGCGCACGCCCAGGCCGTCGACGAAGGTGTAGACGGCGATGATGCAGGCGTTGGCGAAGGCGAAGGCGAGCGCCTTGCGGTGGTGCAGCGCGTCGCCGGCGTGGCCGAGGCCAACCAGCGCGACGCCGGCGGTGATGCCGAGCACGCCGGCCCAGGTGGCGGCGCTCGGCGCCTCGCCGACCACCGTCGCGCTGCCCAGCGCCACCAACAGCGGCGCGAAGCCGCGCATGATGGGGTAGGTCATGCCGAGCTCGCCGTGCTGGTAGGCACCGGCCAGCGCGATGTAGTAGCCGACGTGCACGACCAGCGAGGCGCCGATGAAGGGCCAGGCCTCGCGCATCGGCGCTCCGACGAACACGGCGAACGGCAGCGCCACCAGCGCGCCCATCAGGTGCACGAGCGCGGTGTCCAGCGGCTTGTCGCCCGAGCTCTTGACGAGCGCGTTCCAGCCGGCATGCAGCAGTGCGCCGCACAGCACCGCGCCCACCAGCGGCCAGGTGAGCGCCAGCGGCACGCTCGCGGCGTCGGGCATCAGCGGCGCCTCATGCGCCTCACGCTCCGGACTCGTCGAGCCCGGCGAGCTGCGACTGGCGCAGCCGCGTCGCCGCCAGCACGCCGGCCGACTCGAGGATCGGATAGGCCACGCCGCACAGGTGCGAGTTGATGCGCTTCAACTCGCTGATCAGGTCCAGGTGCAGCGAACTGGTCTCGATGCTCTGCGCCGTGTTGTCCTGCAGCCTGGCGATGTGGTTGGCCGCGTACTCGTGCTCGAGCTCGCGAAAGCGCGCCTTCTCCTCGAGCAGCTTGCTCGCGTCGCGCACATGGCCGTCGAGGAACACGCTCATCGCCAGCCGCAGGTTGGCCAGCAGCCGCTCGTGCAGATGGCAGATCTCGGCCATGCCCGCCTCGCTGAAGGCCAGGCTCTTGCGGATCTTCTTTTCCTCCACGTCGAGCAGCACGCGCTCGATGATGTCGGCCACCTGCTCCATGTTGATCGTGAAGCTGACGATGTCGGTCCAGCGCCGGCCCTCGCGCTCGGCCAGCGCCTCGCGCGAGATCTGCGTCAGATAGAACTTGATCGACGCATAGAGCTCGTCGACCTGGTCGTCCATGCGGCGCAGCCGCTCGGCCAGCGCCAGGTCGTTGCTGCGGATGACCTCGAGCAGTCCGCGCAGCATGGTCTCGACGACGTCGGCCTGGTGCAGCGCCTCGCGCGCCGCGCAGCCGATGGCCAGCGACGGCGTGCCGAGCGCGGCCGCGTCGAGATGGCTGCGCCGTTCGTCGACGCCGCGCCGCGGATCGGGGATGAAGCGCGCCGTCAGGCGGCCGACGGCGCCGGTGAAGGCCACGCAGACCGCCGCCAGCACGACGTTGAACACGAGATGAAAGCCCACCACCTGCTGCTGCACGTCGACTATCCACTGCCCGAGCAGCGCCCGCGCCTCGGGCACCAGCGGGATCGCGATCGCCGTGCCGACCAGCTTGAACATCAGGTTGCCGAGCGGCACGCGCCGCGCCGCGGCCGGCTGCCCGCTGGTGGAGAACAGCGCCAGCACCGCGCTGCCGACGTTGGCGCCGATCACCAGCCCGAGCGCCACCGACACCGGCAGCAGGCCCGACGCGGCCAAGGTCGCCGTCAGCAGCACGATGGCCAGGCTGGAGTAGGCCAGCACCGTGAGCAGCGCGCCGACGACGATGTCGAGCATCACCTCGCTCGGCAGCGAGACGAGCAGTGCGCGCACCGCCGGCGCCTGCGTCAGCGGCTTGGTGGCGCCGACGATGAGCTGCAGCGCGAGCGTGATGAGGCCCAGGCCGATCAGCACGCGCCCCACCTGGCCGGCGACGCTGTTCTGGCGCGAGATGAACAGCACGACGCCGCTGAAGATGAACAGCGGCGACACCCACGACAGGTCGAAGGCGTAGACCACCGTCATCGCCGCGGTGCCGATGTCGGCGCCCAGCATCACGGCCAGCGCGGCGCCGGTGGTGACGAGTTCCTTGCCGGCGAAGCTGGCCAGCATCAGGCAGGTGGCCGTGCTCGACTGCACGAGGCCCGTCACCGACATGCCCGCCAGCATGGCCGTGAAGCGGTTGCGGAACGAATGCGCGAGCACGGTGCGCAGGTTCGCGCCCAGCAGCCGCATCATGCCGGTGCGCACGATCGACGTGCCCCAGACGAGCAGCGCGATGGCCGCCAGCAGGTTCAGCAGGTGCACCATAGCGCGCGATCAGAGCACGGGGCCAGCGGCGTCCTCAGACCCAGGGCAGCGTGTAGGTCTTGAGGTTCGTGAAGCTCTTCATCGCCTCCTGCACGCCTTCCTTGTAGCCCAGGCCCGAATCCTTGATGCCGCCGAAGGGCGTGAGCTCGAGCCGGAAGCCCGGCACCTCGCGCACGTTGACGGTACCCACCTGCAGCTCGTCGACGAAGCGGGTGATGACGTCGAGCCGGTTGGTGCACACCGACGACGACAGGCCGAAGGCGGTGCCGTTGACGAGCGCGACCGCCTCGTCGACGCTGGCGAAGGTGAGGATCGGTGACACCGGGCCGAACGTCTCCTCGCGCACCACGGTCATCGCAGGACGCACGCGGTCGAGCACGGTCGGCGCGAACAGCGCGCCGTCGCGCCGGTGGCCGGCGAGCACGCGCGCGCCCTGCGCGACGGCCTCGTCGACGCGCGCCTCGAACAGGCGCGCCGCCGCCTCGTCGATCACCGTGCCCATCCTCGTCTTCGCGTCGGTCGGGTCGCCATAGGCCCAGGCGCGCGTCTTGTCGACCACCAGATCGGTGAAGCGCGCCGCCACCGCCTCGTGCACCAGCATGCGCTTGACGGCGGTGCAGCGCTGGCCCGAGTTCTTGTAGCTGCCCTGCACCGCCAGCGTGCTCGCCTCGTCGAGGTCGGCGTCGTCCATCACGATGATCGGATCGTTGCCGCCGAGCTCGAGCACGACGCGCCGGTAGCCCACCTTGGCGGCGATCGCCTTGCCGATGGCCACGCCGCCGGTGAAGCTCACGAGATCGATCTGCGGATTCGTGATCAGCTCGTCGGCGATCTCGCGCGGGTCGCCGGTGACGACGCTCAGCATCTCGGGCGGCAGCCCGGCCTCGTACAGGATGTCGGCGAACAGCAGCGCCGCGAGCGGCACCTTCTCGCTCGGCTTGAGCACCATGCGGTTGTTGGTGGCCACCGCCGGCACCACCTTGTGCGCCACCTGATTCATCGGGTGGTTGAACGGCGTGATCGCGCTGATGGCGCCCAGCAGCGGCTCGCGCAGCGTGTGCACGCGGCGCTTGCGGCCGTGCGGCGTGATGTCGCAGGAGAAGGTCTGGCCGTCGTCGCGCAGTGCCTCGATGGCACCGAACAGCAGCACGTCGGCGACGCGCCCGGCCTCGTAGCGGGTGTCCTCGAGCGCCAGGCCCGATTCGGCGGTGATGAGCGCGGCGATCTCGTCGCGGCGCGCGCGCACCGCGTCGGCGGCGCGGTTCAGGATGGCGGCGCGCTCGGCGCGCGAGAGCTTCGCGCGGTAGCCGGCGGCGATCGCGAAGGCGCGTCGCACCTCGTCGACGCTCGCCTTGGGCACGGTGCCGACGAGCTGGCGCGTGAACGGGTTGCGCACCTCGATCGCGCGCTCGCCGCCGCGCTCGGCGCCGACCTTCTCGCCGGCGATGCGCAGCGCTTCGATGCGGGTCGTCATGGCGGCGGTCTCACTGGGCATGGTTGAGCGCGAGGTCGAAGGCGTCGAAGTTGCGCCAGCGGCGCTGCCGGTCGATGCCCTCGATGCGGCGGTTGAGGACCAGCGGCACGCGCTGCTCGGACACGCCGCCGTGCGAGCGCAGCGGCAGCTCGAGCGCCGACAGATCGTGACGCGCGGCCGAGGTGCCGATGACCACCGAGCGTTCGCCGATGACGACCAGGTCGCCGATGCGGTCGGCCGGCAGCTCGAAGCGCTCCGCGGCGGCGGTGCGCGGCAGCACCTGCTCGATGCCGCGCAGCGCGGCGATGCGCGCCGCGCTGGCCGCGACATCGGCGCCAGCCGGCAGGTAGACAGTGGCGAACGAGCCGAGCGCGCCGTGGTGCACGACGTAGGGGTCGGTGATCGGCAGGATGACGCGCGCCGTCGCCGCGCCGAGCCAACCGTCGAGCACATCCTGCAGGTAGACGACGTCGGGCGAGGCGTCGAGCCTGACCTTGGCGTTCATGCCGTGGTCGGCGGTGAGCGCGATGACGCAGCCCATCGCATCGAGCTGGCCGAGATAGCCATCCATCATCGCGCAGAAGTCGTTGGCTTCGGCCTCGCCCGGCGCGTGCTTGTGCTGCACGTAATCGGTGGTGCTGAGGTACATCACCTGCGGGCGCAACGCGGCGCGCTGCATCAGCTTGACGCCGGCGGCGAACACGAACTCCGACAGCGCCGCGCTGTAGACGTCGGGCAGCGGCAGCCCGACGAGCTCGAGCACACCGTCGATGCCATGCTCGGCGCGCGTCGCGCGGTCGGCCTTCTCCGACGAGAAGCACACGCCGCGCGACATCGCGAGGCCGTGGCCGAGCAGCGCGCGCAGCTTGTCCTTGGCGGTGACGACGGCCACGCGCTGGCCGGCGTCGCCGAGCGCGGCCAGCAGCGTCGTCGCGCGCAGCCACTTCGGGTCGTTCATCATCACCTCGGTGCCCGAGGCGCTGTCGTAGAGATAGTTGCCGCAGATACCGTGCACCGCGGGCGGCGCGCCGGTCACGATCGACAGGTTGTTCGGGTTGGTGAAGCTCGGCACCACGCAGTCGGCCACCAGGGCCGTGCCTTCGGCGAGCACGCGCTTCATCCACGGCATGCGGCCGGCGAACACCGCCTGCGCGATGTAGTCGGGCTCACAGCCGTCGACGCAGACGACGACGGTGGGCGCCTTGGGCAGGCGATAGCTTCTAGCGTTGACGGTGAGCACGCGCGGCTCCGGTGGACGGGGGGATCGGTTGCGGGGCGGCGGCAGCAGCGCCCTGGCGCTTCAAGTGGTTCTTCACCGTGCGCTCCTTGCTCTCCATGACGTGGTCGAACATCGCCTTGCCGGCGGCGGCCGGGTCGCCGGCGGCGATCGCCTTGACGATCGCGCGGTGCTCGCCGGCCGAGATCGGCATCAGCCAGCCGTCGGCGAGGTTGAGACGCCGGAACAGAGACAGCTCCTTGATCAGCTTGCGGTAGATGGCAGTCAGCTTGCCGTTGCCGGCCATCTCGACCAGGCGGTCGTGGAAGCGCAGGTTCAGCAGGTGGTAGCTGCGCGCGTCGCCGGCCTTCACGGCGCGCTCCATGTCGTCGACCATCGCGCGCACCTCCTTCAAGGCGGCCGGCGTGATGCGCTCGGCGAGCTGGCGGCCGACCAGCTCGTCCATCGCCGCGCGCAGGTCGAAGATCTCGATCGCCTCGTCGATCGGGATGTCTCGCACGAACACGCCGCGGTTCTTCTCGGTGCGCACGAGGCCGGCCTCCTCGAGCATGCGGAAGGCCTCGCGCAGCGGCCCGCGCGACACGCCCAGGCGCGCGGCCAGCGCCATCTCGGTGAGCTTGGCGCCGGGCGCGAGCTCGCCCGACAGGATCAGCCGCTCGAGCTCGGACTGCACCGCGCTGGCCAGCGAGCTCGACTGCAGCAGCGCGATCGTCGGCGCCGCGCCGCCGGCCGCGCCCTGCGCCGCGCCGGGCCAGGCAGCAGGCGATGGCGGCGCGCTCAGGGTTTTCATCGACGCGATTGGAGCGCCGGCCGGCGAAATTGTCAACAATCGACAAACTACCGTTGACACTTCGCGGCCGGCCGGGCAGCATGCGCGCCACCTCGTCCGCCGTCCACCCGCACCGCACCGACACACCCGTGTCACGGCAAGCGACGATGCTGGCGCCGTCGAGGGCCGCCATCCACAACCACCGCAGCAGAGGAGCCGACATGCGTTTCATCCCGACCCTGGCCGCGATCGCGCTGACGCTGGCCGGCAGCGCCGCTTTCGCGCAGAAGACCCAGTTGCTGGTCTACACGGCGCTCGAGACCGACCAGATCAAGGCCTACCAGGACGGCTTCACCAAGGTCGAGCCCAACATCGAAATCAAGTGGGTGCGCGACAGCACCGGCGTCGTGATCGCCAAGCTGCTGGCCGAGAAGGCCAACCCGCAGGCCGACGTGATCTGGGGCGTGGCCGCCTCGGGTCTGGCGCTGTTCGACAAGCTCGGCATGCTCGATCCGTACGCGCCGCTCAACCTCGACGCCATCATGCCGCAGTACCGCGACAAGAAGAATCCGCCGGCCTGGTGGGGCATGGACGTCTACGGCGCCGTGGTGTGCTTCAACACCATCGAGGCCGGCAAGCGCCACATCCCCAAGCCCGAGACCTGGAAGGACCTGCTCAAGCCGGTCTACAAGGGCCAGATCGTGATGCCCAATCCGGCGTCGTCGGGCACCGGCTACTTCGACGTCGTGGCCTGGCTGCAGATGTGGGGCGACGACGACGGCAAGGGCGGCGGCTGGAAGTACATGGACCAGCTGCACGACAACATCGCGCAGTACACGCACTCGGGCTCCAAGCCCTGCAACATGGCCGCCGCCGGCGAGTACACGGTGGGCATCTCGTTCGAGTACCGCGGTCACAGCAACAAGGCCAAGGGTGCGCCGATCGACCTGGTGTTCCCGAAGGAAGGCCTGGGCTGGGATCTCGAGGCCTTCGCGATCATGAAGGGCACCAAGCATCTCGAAGCGGCCAAGAAGCTCGCCAACTGGGCCAGCAGCAAGGACGCGATGATCCTGTACGGCAAGAACTTCGCCGTCACCGCGCAGCCCGGTGTCGCACCGAAGCTGGCCAACATCCCGGCCGACTACGAGTCGCGCCTGATCAAGATGAACTTCGAGGTCGCCGCCGCCAACCGCGAGCGCTACCTGGCCGAGTGGAACAAGCGCTACAACGCCAAGTCCGAGAAGCGCTGAGCGAACCGCGCCGCTGCGGCCGTGCGCAGCAGCGGCGCAGCGCATCGCTGCCCTGCACCCGCCCATGACTGCCGACCTCGCGCTGCAACTGCGCGGCATCCACAAGGCCTTCGGCCATTTCGTCGCGCTCGAGCACATCGACCTCGAGGTGCGCAAGGGCGAGTTCATGTGCTTCCTCGGCCCCTCGGGCTGCGGCAAGACCACGCTGCTGCGCGTGATCGCCGGGCTCGAGGCGCAGACGCGCGGCGAGATCCGCCAGGACGGGCGCGACATCTCGCGCCTGCCGCCGGCCGAGCGCGACTACGGCATCGTGTTCCAGAGCTACGCGCTGTTTCCCAACCTCAGCGTCGCCGACAACGTCGCCTACGGCCTCGTCAACCGCCGCGTGCCGCGCGCGCGCATCAAGGAGCGCGTGAGCGAACTGGTGCGCCTGGTCGGGCTGCCGGGCAGCGAAGCGAAGTACCCGGCGCAACTGTCCGGCGGCCAGCAGCAGCGCATCGCGCTGGCGCGCGCGCTGGCCACCTCGCCCGGCCTGTTGCTGCTCGACGAGCCGCTGTCGGCGCTCGACGCTCTCGAGCGCGTGCGGCTGCGCCAGGAGATCCGCGCGCTGCAGCAAAAGCTCGGCGTCACGACCATCATGGTCACGCACGACCAGGAAGAGGCGCTGTCGGTGGCCGACCGCATCGTCGTCATGAACCACGGCCGCATCGAGCAGATCGGCACGCCGCTCGAGGTCTACCGCGAGCCGGCTTCGCCGTTCGTCGCCGACTTCGTCGGCAAGGTCAACGTGCTGCCCGGGCGCGTGCGCCAGGGCCGACTGCTGGTGGGCACGCTGAACCTGAGCGCGGGCGGCACAAGCGGCAGCGCCGGCAACGAAGGCGGCGACCGCGACGTGCGCGTCTACCTGCGCCCCGAGGACGTGCTGGCACGCCCGATCGAGGGTGACGACGAGCATGTCTTCGACGGTGAGATCGAGAAGATCGAGTTCCTCGGCTCGTTCTGTCACGTGCACGTCGCCGCGAGCGCCTTCGCGCCGCAGCGGCTCGTCGTCTACCTCTCGCTCAATTACCTGGCCGAGCGGTCGCTCGCAGTCGGCTCCAGCCTGCGGCTGCGGCTGCTGCAGGACCGCGTGCGGGTGTTCTGACGATGTCCGCGCTGCCGCTGCAGGCCGCCGGTCGCCCAAATCGGCCGGTTCGGCCGCTGCGCCCGCTACGTCTGCGCGCGCACTGGAGCGACACCGTCGCCTGGGCCGTCACCGCGCTCGTCGTGCTGCTGCTGGTGGCCTTCCTGGCGCTGCCGCTGGCCGCCATCCTGCGCCAGGCGCTGGTCGGCCCCGACGGCGAATTCGTCGGCCTGCGCCACTTCGTCGCCTACGCCGAGGCGCCGGCGCTGCTGCAAAGCCTGTGGAACAGCCTGTGGGTGTCGTCGGTGGTGACGGCGGTGGTGGTACCGACGGCGTTCGGCTTCGCCTACGCGCTCACGCGCTCGTGCATGCCGGCCAAGGGGCTGTTTCGCGGCATTGCGCTGATCCCGCTGATGGCGCCGTCGCTGCTGTCGGCGATCTCGCTCATCTACTGGTTCGGCAACCAGGGCATCGCCAGGGAGATGCTGCAACTCGTCGGCTTCGACCAGATCTACGGCGCGCCGGGCATCGTGCTGGCCGAGTGCCTGGCGATCTTTCCGCACACGCTGATGATCCTGATCTCGGCGCTGGCGCTGGCCGATGCGCGGCTGTACGAGGCGGCCGACGCGATGGGCACGACACGCTCGCGCAAGTTCTTCACGATCACGCTGCCCGGCGCCAAGTACGGCCTGATCTCGGCCGCGCTGGTCAGCTTCACGCTGGTGATGACCGACTTCGGCGTGCCCAAGGTGATCGGCGGCAACTTCAACGTGCTGGCCACCGACATCTTCAAGCTCGTCATCGGCCAGCAGGACTTCGCGCAGGGCTCGGTGGTGGCGATCCTGCTGCTCGCACCCGCCGTGCTGACCTTCACCGTCGACCACTTCGTGCAGCGCAAGCAGACCGCGATGCTGACGGCGCGCGCCGTGCCCTATCAGCCGCGGCCGGCGCGCGGCTTCGACAACCTGATGACGCTGTACTGCGGCGTCGTCGCCGCCTGCATGCTGGCGATGCTCGGCATGGCGATCTTCGCCTCGCTCGCCACGTTCTGGCCGTACAACCTCGCGCCCAGCCTCAAGCATTACGTCTACGGCCTGGTCGACAACGAGGTCTCGACCGGCTTCTTCAACAGCCTCGAGATGGCTGCCGGCACCGCGCTGCTGGGCACCGCGGTGGTCTTCGTCGGCGCCTATCTGCAGGAGAAGACGCGCGGCATGGCGCTGCTGCGCGGCACGCTGCGCATGCTGGCGATGCTGCCGATGGCGGTGCCGGGGCTGGTGCTGGGCCTGGGCTACATCTTCTTCTTCAACGCGCCGGGCAATCCGCTGAACGGCCTCTATCACACGCTGGCGCTGATGACGCTGTGCACCGTGGTGCACTTCTACACCACCGGCCACCTGACGGCGGTCACCGCGCTCAAGGCGCTGGACAACGAGTTCGAGGCGGTCTCGGCGTCGCTCAAGGTGCCGTTCTTCAAGACCTTCTGGCGCGTCACGCTGCCGATCTGCACGCCGGCGCTGGTCGACATCGCGCGCTACTTCTTCGTCAACGCGATGACGACGATCTCGGCCGTGGTGTTCCTCTATTCGCCCGAGACGCGACTGGCGTCGATCGCCATCCTGAACATGGACGAAGCCGGCGAGCTCAGCCCGGCAGCGGCGATGGCCGTGCTGATCGCCGCCGCGTCGGCCGTGGCGACGGTGCTGTTCACGCTGCTCGGCCAGTGGATCGACCGCCGCACGCAGGCCTGGCGCAGCAGCGCGCGCTGACCACCCCACTTCGCGACGAAAGACCCCGACGAAAGAACCGAATGGACCGCGACGCCATCCTCCTCACCCCCGGCCCGCTGACCACCACGCTGCGCACCAAGCTCGCCATGCTCAAGGACTGGGGCAGCTGGGACGCCGACTTCAACGCCGTCACCGCCCAGTTGCGCAGCCGGCTGCTCGACGTCGTGCACGGCCGCGACACCCACGTCGTCGTGCCGCTGCAGGGCAGCGGCACCTTCAGCGTCGAGGCGGCGGTGGCCACCGTGGTGCCGCGCAATGGCCACGTGCTGGTGCCCGACAACGGCGCCTACTGCAAGCGCGCCGCCCGGCTCACGCAGATGATGGGGCGCAAGGCCACCGTGCTGCCGCTGGCCGAGGAGCGACCCATCGACGTGGCCGCGGTGGAGGCGGCACTGCATTCGGACGCGTCGATCACGCATGTCGTGCTCGTGCATTGCGAGACCGGCACCGGCGTCGAGAACCCGCTGGCCGCCATCGCCGCCGTGTGCGAGCGCCACGGCAAGGGCCTCATCGTTGACGCCATGTCGAGCTTCGGCGCGCTGCCCATCGACACGCGCGCGCTGCGCTTCGACGCGCTCGTCGCCGCCAGCGGCAAATGCCTCGAGGGCGTGCCCGGCATGGGCTTCGTGCTGCTGCGCAAGGCCATCCTGGACGGCTGCGCCGGCAACAGCCAGAGCCTGGCGATGGACCTGCACGACCAGCATGTCTACATGGAGAAGACCGGCCAGTGGCGCTTCACGCCGCCCACGCACGTGGTGGCGGCACTGGCCGAGGCGACGGCGCAGTTCGTCGAGGAAGGCGGTCAGCCGGCGCGCCTGGCGCGCTACGCCGACAACTGCCGCACGCTGGTGGGCGGCATGGCCGCGCTCGGCTTTCGGCCTTTCCTCGCGCCCGAGGTGCAGGCGCCGATCATCGTCACCTTCCACGCGCCGGCGCATGCCGCCTACGACTTCAAGCGCTTCTACGCTAGCGCCAAGGCGCGCGGCTTCCTGCTCTATCCGGGCAAGCTGACGCAGCTCGAGACCTTCCGCGTCGGTTGCATCGGCGCCATTGGTCGCAACGAGATGCAGCAGGCGGTGCATGCGGTGGCCGACACGCTGCGCGAGATGGGCATCGCCAGCGGCGCGCCCGCGCTCTGACGGTAGTGGCCGATCGACGGCGACGTTGCACGCATCCGGACCAAGACAAGGGAAGCACGATGGCAAATACCAAGGGCGCCAAGGGTGGACAGCGCAGCGCCGCCGCCGCACGCGAGCACCCGTCGCTGGCCGCGATCCGCGCCGGCGCCGACGCCAAGGTCAAGGTGGCGGTGAGCGACATCGACGGCATCCTGCGCGGCAAGCTGCTGCACCGCGACAAATTTCTCGCCGCCGCCGAAGGCGGCTTCGGCTTCTGCGACGTGGTGTTCGGCTGGGACGCGCACGACGCCTGCTACGACAACACACAGGTCACCGGCTGGCAGCACGGCTACCCCGACGCGCTGGCGCGACTCGACCTGGGCACGATGCGCCGCGTGCCCTGGGACCACGACGTGCCCTTCTTCCTCGGCGAGTTCGTCGCCGCCGACGGTTCGCCGCATCCGGTGTGCCCGCGCCAGGTCTTGAAGCGCGTGCTGGCGCGCGCCGCCAAGCTCGGCTTCGAGGTCATGAGCGGCGTCGAGTTCGAGTGGTTCAATTTCGCCGAGTCGCCGCAGAGCTGGGCCGCCAAGCAAGGCGTCGCGCCCGAGCCGATCACGCCCGGCATGTTCGGCTACTCGCTGCTGCGCATGGGCGACCAGCGGGGCTTCTTCAACGCGCTGATGGACGAGATGGCCGCCTTCGGCGTGCCGATCGAGGGCCTGCACACCGAGACCGGCCCCGGCGTGTACGAGGCGGCGCTGGCCTTCTCGGGCGCGCTCGAAGCGGCCGACCGCGCCATCCTGTTCAAGACCGGCGCCAAGGAGATCGGCAAGCGTTTCGGCATCATGCCCAGCTTCATGGCCAAGTGGAGCCAGCAGTACCCGGGCTGCTCGGGGCACATCCACCAGAGCCTGTC
>JAGWTJ010000045.1 GCA_028869005.1 Burkholderiales bacterium
TCCTGCTCGACCAGGTCGCGCTGGCGCCGCATGCGCTCGCTCTCGGGCAGCGTGGGCGAGTCCTTGTCGAGCTTGTCGGCGGCGGCCTTGAGCTTGGCGGACTGGTCGTTGAGATCACGTTCGCGCTTGCCGAACTCGGTCTCGAGCTTGGCCTGTGCGGCCTTGGCCGGCACCGCCTCGCGCAGCACGCGCTCGCTGTTGACGTAGCCGATCTTCAGTTCCTGTGCCGGCGCGGGCGGCGTCGCGAACGCGAGCGACGTCGCGACCAGCGGCACGGCGAGCAGCCGCGGCAAGGCGGCGCCGAACGTGGCGGCAAACGTAGCGAGGCGGCTGGAGTTCATCAGAACGCGGTCCCGATCTGGAATTGGAAACGTTGGATTCTATCGTTGGGCTGCGCACGCAGCGGTGTGCCCCAGCTCAGCTTGAGCGGGCCCACCGGCGAGATCCACGACACGCCCAGGCCGGCCGACGAGCGCAGCGAAGAGGCCGTCATGCGCTCGTCCTCGCGCCAGACGTTGCCGGCGTCGGCGAACGCGAAGATGCGCAGCGACTTGTCGTTGCCGGTGCCGGGGACGGGGAAGTACAGCTCGGCGTTGAGGTTGAGCCGCTTGGCGCCGCCGATGTAGGCGCCGGTGGGATCGATCACGCCGAGCGAGCCCTGTTCGAACACCCGCACCGTGCCCAGACCGCCGCCGTAGAAGTTCTTGAACACCGGGAACGGCTTGCCGTTCAGCCCCTTGCCGAGGCCCAGTTCGGCGTTCAAGCCGAGCGTCGTGCGCAGCGGCAGCGACCAGTACTGCTGCAGCTGCAGGTTGGTGCGCGTGTACTGCACCTCGCCGGCGAAGCTCCATTCGAGGTTCACGCGCTGGTAGCTGCCGCGCGTCGGCGTGATCACGCTGTCGCGGCGGTCGCGTGCCCAGCCGAGCGTGAGCGGATAGCCCATGCTCGCCTCGCCGAACTGCACGCGGTAGTTGAGGTAGGCCAGCGGCAGGCCGAGCGCGGTGCCGATGACCTGACGGTCGGCGGCGACGCCCAGATAGACGGTGTCGAACTCGGAGAACGGCACGCCGAAGGTCACGCCCAGCCGCTGGTTGGTCGACTCGTACACGTCGAGCAGCTGGTTGAGCGCGCGGCTGCGGCGGTACACGAGATCGAAGGCGCGCGAGATGCCGTCCACCGTCCAGTACGGATCGAAGGCGTTGAGGACGAGCGTGCGGTTGGTGCGGCCGGTGTTGACCTCGACGCCGAGCGAGTTGCCCGAACCGAAGGCGTTGTCCTGCCGCAGCGAGGCCGTGAAGGTGAAGCGGTCGGTGTTCGAGTAGCCGGCGCCCACGGAGATGTTGCCGGTCGGCTTCTCGGTGACGTTGACGACGAGGTCGACCTCGTCCGGCGTGCCGGGCACCTCGACCGTCTCGACGTCGACGTCCTTGAAGTAGCCCAGCCGCTCGACGCGTTCCTTGCTCAGCTTGATGAGGGCGCCGTCGTACCAGGCGCTCTCGAGCTGGCGGAACTCGCGTCGCACGACTTCGTCGCGCGTGCGCGTATTGCCGGCGACGTCGATGTGGCGCACGTAGACGCGGCGCTCGGGGCTGGCCACCAGCACCACGGCCACCTGGGCCTTGGCGCGATCGATCACGGGCCGCTGCTCGACGCGGGCGAAGGCGTAGCCATACAGACCGAAGCGCTCGGTGAAGCGCTTGACGGTCTCGCTGACGGTGTCGCCGCGGTACGGCTCGCCCGGACGGATGCCGACGAGCGTGCGGAACTCGTCCTCCTTGCCCAGGTAATCGCCTTCCAGCCTGACCGCGGTGACGGTGTAGGGCTGGCCCTCGCGGATCGAGATGGCGATGGCGATGGTCTGCTTGTCGGGCGAGATCGTGACCTGCGTCGATTCGATCGCGAACTCGAGGTAGCCGCGATTCACGTAATAGGCGCGCAGCCGCTCGAGATCGGCATTGAGCTTGCTGCGCGAGTAGCGGTCGTTCTTGGTGTACCAGGAGAACCAGCCGCTCGCGCTGAGCTCGAACTGGTCGAGCAGCGTCGACTCCGAGAACACCGTGTTGCCGCTGATGCGAATGCTCGAGATCTTGGCCGCGTCGCCTTCGTTCATCGTGAACGTGATGTTCACGCGGTTGCGCTCGATCGGCGTCACGGTGGTCGTGACCTCGGCGCCGTACAGGCTGCGCGTCAGGTACTGGCGTTTGATCTCCTGCTCGGCGCGGTCGATCAGCGCGCGGTCGAACGGCATGCCCTCGCCGATGCCGGCGTCCTTGAGCGACTTGGCGAGCTGGTCCTTGTCGAACTCCTTCAGGCCGGCGAAGTTGACGTTGGCGATGATCGCGCGCTCTTCGACGATCACCACCGCGACGTCGCCCTCGACCTCGATGCGCACGTCCTTGAACAGCCCCGTGGCGAACAGTGCGCGCAGCGCCGCCGAGCCTTTCTCGTCGGTGTAGCTGTCGCCGATGCGGAACGGCAGCGCGGCGAACACCGTGCCGGGGTCGGTGCGCTGCAGGCCCTCGACGCGGATGTCCTTGATGACGAAGGGCTGCACTGCCTTCGCCATCGGTGCGGCGAGCGCGGCCGCGGCCGCCACGATCAGGACGACGGCGCCGCGCGGAGCGGCGCTCGGAAACGCTGGGAACATCGGGGAATCAGTTCAGGCCCAGCAGGCGGGCCACGTCGTTGTAGAGGGCGACCGACATCAGCAACAGCAGCAGCGCGATGCCGCCGCGCTGCAACCGCTCGAGCCAGACCTCGGACACCGGGCGGCCGGTGGCGCCCTCGAAAATGTAATACATCAGGTGGCCGCCATCGAGCATCGGCAGCGGCAGCAGGTTGAGCACGCCCAGGCTGACGCTGACGATGGCGAGGAATTCGATGAAGCGCGCCGTGCCCTGCTTGACCGACTGGCCGGCGTACTCCGCAATGCTGATCGGCCCCGACAGGTTCTTCAGCGAGGCCTCGCCGATGACCATGCGGCCGAGCATCCTGAGCGTGAACACCGAGGTGTTCCAGGTGCGCTCGGCACCGCGCACCAGGCCGTCGGTCGCGCCGTAGCGCACCGTCACCTGCGCCGCCGGCGCGCCGATCATGGCGTCGACGCGGCCGTACGGCGTGCCGCCGCCCGCGTCCACACGCGGCGACACGTCGAGCTCGACGCTGCGGCCGCTGCGCTCGACCACCCAATGCTGCACGAGCGGCCGCCCGTCGCGCACGCCGCTGCGGATGCGCTCGCGCAGCACGCCGGAGTCGGCGACGGCCGTGCCGTCGATGGTCAGCACGCGATCGCCCTGCTTGAGCCCCGCCTTGTCGGCCGGGCCGCCGGCCTGGACGTCGCCCACCAGCGGCTCGGCGAACAACGCTCCGAGCCCGATGCGGCGCGCGAGGCCGGAGTCGACCTCGCGCGGATCGAATCCGGCCAGGTCCAGCGTCACCGTGTGCGCGCCGCGCCCGTCGCGATCGGCGACGCGCAGCGCGACCGTCTGCTGCTGCACGGCGGCTTGCGTGAGCTGCCACATCAGATCGGTCATCGAGTTCACGTCGCGCCACTCGCCGTCGTCTTCGGCGATGGCCTGCACCCAGTCGCCCGAGCGCATGCCCGCGCGCTCGGCGATGCTGCCTGCCAGCGGCGTACCGAACAGCGCCTTGGGCTCCTGCATGCCGGCCCAGTACGCGCCGGCGAACAGCACGACGGCCAGCGCCAGATTGGCCAACGGCCCGGCAGCGACGATGGCGGCCCGCCGCGCCAGGCTCTGGCGGTTGAAGGCGCGCGCCAGCTCGTGCGCCTCGACCGGGCCCTCGCGCTCGTCGAGCATGCGCACGTAGCCGCCCAGCGGCAGCGCGCAGACGACGAATTCGGTGCCGTCGGCGCCGCGCCGCCGGCGCCACAGCACGCGGCCGAAGCCGACCGAGAAGCGCAGCACCTTCACGCCGCAGGCACGCGCGACGCGGTAATGCCCGTACTCGTGGACGACGATCAGCACGCCCAGCGTGAACAGCAGGCCGACGACGTAGTTCACGCCCGCCCCCGCTGCGCCATGAGCGCACGCGCATGGGCGCGCGCGCGGCGGTCGAGCTCGAGCAGATCGTCGAGCGCCGGGGCCGCCGGCAGCCGCGGCTCCAGCGCCTCCAGCGTGGCCGCGTTGATGGCGTGAATGCCGGTGAAGCCGAGCTTCCCTGCCAGGAAGGCCGCCACCGCCTCTTCGTTGGCGGCATTGAGAACGGCGCTGCTGCCCTCGGGCCCGGCCAGCGCCTGCCAGGCCAGCTGCAGCGCGGGAAAGCGTGTCGCATCGGGCGCCTCGAAGCTCAAGCCCTGCAGCGTCATGAAGTCCAGCCGCGCCGCACCGGACTCGATGCGCTCGGGATGTGCCAGGCCATAGGCGATCGGCACGCGCATGTCGGGCGTGCCGAGCTGCGCGAGCACCGAGCCGTCGCGGCACACGACCATCGAATGCACGATGCTCTGCGGGTGGATCACGACCTTGACGCGTTCGGGCGCGAGGTCGAACAGCCAGCGCGCCTCGATCACCTCGAGCGCCTTGTTCATCATGGTCGCCGAGTCGACCGAGATCTTGCGGCCCATCACCCAGTTCGGGTGCGCCACCGCCTCGGCCGGCGTGACCGTGGCCAGCGTGGCCGGGTCGCGGTCGCGGAACGGGCCGCCGCTGGCGGTCAGCACGAGGTGGTCGATGCGCGAGCTCCAGGCGCTGCGGTCCTCGGGCAGGCACTGGAAGATCGCCGAGTGTTCGCTGTCGATCGGCAGCAGCGTCGCGCCGCCCGCGGCCACCGCGTCCATGAACAGGGCGCCGCCGAGCACCAGCGCCTCCTTGTTGGCCAGCAGCAGCCGCTTGCCGGCACGCGCCGCCGCCAGGCAGGGCGCGAGGCCGGCCGCGCCGACGATGGCGGCCATCACGCTGTCCACCTCGGGCAAGGCGGCGAGTTCGCACAGCGCCTGCTCGCCGCTTCGCACTTCGGTGCGCACGCCCTCGGCGGCCAGGCGCTCGCGCAGCACGCGTGCACGCGCCGCGTCGGGCAGCACCGCGTGGCGCGGACGCCAGCGCAGGCATTGCGCGAACAGCTCGTCGACGCGCTGATGCGCGCTCAATGCCACGACTTCGAAACGCTCCGGGTGACGCGCGATGACGTCGAGCGTGCTGGCCCCGACCGATCCGGTCGAGCCGAGGATGGCCAGGCGCCGGCGTGGCGCCGTCATCGGGCCCACCATCCCGCGCCGAGACCGGCACCGAGACCGGCCAGCGCCAGCGACGCCGGCATCACCGGCAGCAGCGCGTCGACGCGGTCGAGCACGCCGCCGTGGCCCGGCAGCAAGCGGCTGCTGTCCTTGGCGCCGGCGGCGCGCTTGACGAGCGACTCGAACAGATCGCCGACGATGCTCAAAGCGCACAGCCCGACCAGCGCTGCGGCCGCCAGCGGCCAGCCCAAGGCGGCGACCAGGCGCGTATACAGGCTCGGCCCGTCGAGGGCGAACGCGCGGTCCAGCGCGACCCAGCCGACGGCAAGCAGCAGAACGCCGATCACGCCCGACCACACGCCTTCCCAGCTCTTGCCCGGGCTGATCGACGGCGCCAGCTTGCGTCGGCCGAAGGCGCGCCCGCCGAAGTAGGCGGCGATGTCGGCCATCCACACCAGACACAGCATGGACAGCATGAAGTTGATGCCGACCGAGCGTGCGTGCACCAGCGCCAGCCAAGCGCTCCACAGCAGCAGCAGTCCGAGCAGACGGCGCAAGGCGCCCGGCCAGCGCGGCCAAGAGGCGGGGCCGCGGCGCAGCACGAGCGCGCCGCCGCCAAGCCACGCCAGCGCCGTCGCCCACCACAGCGCAGACAAGCGCGCCGGCGCCTGCAGTTCGCCGGCAAAGGCGCCGGCACCGACCAGCGCGAACACGACGCCCATCGTCACTGCCATCGCATCCGGCGCCTGGTTGAGGCGCCCCCATTCCCACGCGCCGGCCGCGAACAGCGCGAGGCTCACGAGCGCGAACGGCCACGCTCCGGGCGCGGCCAGCGCGCCGAACATGATGGTCACCAGCACGAGTGCGGTGATGACGCGTTGCTTCAGCATGGCCTGTCCGGCGCTGCCCGGCGCGCGCGCCGGCGCGATGCGCGACGCGATGTGCGGCGCACGGTCTCAGTCACCGTCGACCACCACCGGCGGCCGGATGGCGCCAAAACGGCGGTCGCGCTGGGCGTAGGCCTCGAGCGCCGCGTCGATCTCGGCGGTGCCGAAATCCGGCCACAGGCATTCGGTGAAGAACAGCTCCGAGTACGCAGCCTGCCAGAGCATGAAGTTGCTCATGCGCATCTCGCCGCCGGTGCGGATGAACAGATCCGGGTCGGGCGCGAAGGCCAGCGACATGCGGCTCGACAGGTAGGCCTCGTCGAAGTCCGCGGGCGCGACCCCCTCGGCCAGCGCCTGCCGGCAGGCCTGCACGACGTCCCAGCGCCCGCCGTAGTTGAAGGCCACCGCGAGCGTGATGCGCGAGTTGGCGCGCGTCAGTTCCTCGGCCTGCGCCCAGGCCTGGCGCAGCTTGTCGGAGACCGCCGAGCGGTCGCCGACGATGCGGATGCGCACGCCGTCGCCGGCGAGCTTGGTCAGGTACTTGGACACCGCCACCAGCACCAGGCTCATCAGGCCCGACACCTCTTCGCTCGGGCGCTTCCAGTTCTCGGACGAGAACGCGAACACGGTGAGGTACTCGACACCGCGGTCGGCGAACAGGTTCACCGCGCGCACCAGCGCGTCGACGCCGGCCTTGTGGCCGAAGAAGCGCGGCATGAAGCGCTGGCGCGCCCAGCGCCCGTTGCCGTCCATCACCACCGCCACGTGGCGAGGGACGGCGGCACGCGCGGCAGCGCCCGGCGGCACGACTTGCGCAGAAGCCGACATCGCAGCGACGGGCAGCGGTCAGACCGCCATCACCTCGGCTTCCTTGCCGTGCACGAGCCGATCGACCTCGGCGACGACGTTGTCGGTGAGCTGCTGCACGTCGCCCTGCGCACGCCGCTCGTCGTCCTCGTTGACGGTCTTGTCCTTGAGCAGCTTCTTCAGGTGCTCGTTGGCCTCGCGGCGCACCGCGCGCACGGCGATCTTGCACTCCTCGCCGGCGTGGCGCACGACCTTGGTCAGCTCCTTGCGGCGCTCCTCGGTGAGCGCGGGCATCGGCACGCGCAGCAAGTCGCCCTGCGCACTCGGGTTGAGGCCGAGATCGCTCTCGCGGATCGCCTTCTCGATCTTGGCGCCCATGCCCTTTTCCCAGGGCTGCACACCGATCGTGCGGGCGTCGATCAGCGTCACGTTGGCGACCTGGCTGAGCGGTACGCGCGAGCCGTAGTACTCGACATGCACCTGATCGAGCAGCCCCGGGTGGGCGCGCCCGGTGCGGATCTTGTGCAGTTCGTTCTTCAACGTCTCGAGCGACTTGCCCATCTTGTGCTCGGCGGTCTTCCTGATCTCGGCGATGTCCATGGCAAGAATGCGATCCCGTCAAACGTGCACCAGCGTGCCCTCGTCGTCGCCGAGCACGACGCGCCTGAGCGCGCCCGGCTTGTGGATCGAGAACACCTTGATCGGCAGCTTCTGATCTCGACACAGCGCGAACGCGGTGGCGTCCATGACCTGCAGGTTGCGCGCGATCGCCTCGTCGAAGCCGATGCGCGCGTACCGCACGGCATCGGGATGCTTGTGCGGATCGGCGCTGTACACGCCGTCGACCTTGGTCGCCTTGAGCACGATCTCGGCGCCCATCTCGGCACCGCGCAGCGCGGCCGCGGTGTCGGTGGTGAAGAACGGGTTGCCGGTGCCGGCGGCGAACACGACGACCTTGCCTTCCTCGAGGTACTGCAGCGCCTTGGGCCGCACGTAGGGCTCGACCACCTGCTCGATGCCGATGGCCGACATCACGCGCGCCGTCATGCCTTCCTGGCGCATCGTGTCGGCCAGCGCCAGCGCGTTCATCACGGTGGCCAGCATGCCCATGTAGTCGGCGGTGGCGCGATCCATGCCCACCGAGCCGCCGGCCACGCCGCGAAAGATGTTGCCGCCGCCGATGACGACGGCCACCTCGCAGCCCAGGGCGGTGATCTCCTGCACCTCGCGCACCATGCGCACGATGGTGGCGCGGTTGATGCCGTAGGCGTCGTCGCCCATCAGGGCTTCGCCCGACAGCTTGAGCAGGATGCGCTTGTATGCCGGCTGCGGCATGGGCCCTCGTGCAGTCATGCGTTGTCGATGCCGCAGTGTACGCGGCGATCGGGCACCGGCCGTCGGCGCGGCACCCGTCGGCGCTGCCGCTTACTGGCCCTTGGCCGCGGCGACCTGCGCGGCGACCTCGGCGGCGAAGTCGTCGCTGCGCTTGGCGATGCCTTCGCCCACCACGTACAGCGTGAAGCCCTTGATGGTGGTGCCTTCGGCCTGCAGCATCTGCTGCACCGTGAGCTTGTCGTTCTTGACGAAGGCCTGCGGCAGCAGCGAGACCTCCTTCAAGTACTTCTGCACCGCGCCGTCGACCATCTTGGCCACGATCTCGGCCGGCTTGCCGCTCTCGGCGGCCTTCTCGGCGGCGATCTTGCGCTCCTTGTCGACGAGATCGGCCGGCACGTCCGACGCGGCCAGCGCCACCGGCTTCATCGCCGCGACGTGCATCGCCACGTCCTTGGCGGCGACGGCGCTGCCGCTGTACTCGACGACGACGCCGATGCGCGTGCCGTGCAGGTAGTGCGCGAGGCTGGCGCCGCCGGCGTAGCGCTGAAAGCGCCGGATCGACATGTTTTCGCCGATCTTGCCGATCAGCCCCTTGCGCACGTCCTCGACCGTCGGGCCGTAGCCGTCCAGCGTCAGCGGCAGCGCCGACAGCGCCGCCACATCGGCCGGGTTGTGCTCGGCCACGAGTTGCGCGCAGGAGCGGGCCAGCGCGAGGAAGGATTCGTTCCTGGTGACGAAGTCGGTCTCGCAGTTGATCTCGACGAGCGCGCCGACGTCGCCGGCCACGTAGGCCGCCACCACGCCTTCGGCGGCGACGCGGCTGGCGGCCTTGTTGGCCTTGTTGCCGAGCTTGACGCGCAGGATCTCCTCGGCGCGCGCGGCGTCGCCTTCGGCTTCGGTGAGCGCCTTCTTGCACTCCATCATCGGCGCGTCGGTGCGGGCGCGCAGTTCGGCCACCATGCTTGCAGTGATCGCGGGCATTGCTTGTTTCTCCGGATGCAGGGAATGGGCGGCCGGACGCGGCGCTGCACGCCGGCCGTCCGCACTCGCGTCAGGCGCCACTCGCCAGACTCGCCCGACGCGCGCCGCTCGCGGCGCCGACGTCGGTGCGGCCGGCTCGCCGCGGACGCGAGCTCGCTCAGTGTTCTTCGCTGACCTCGACGAACTCGTCGCCGCCGGCGACCGCCGCCGTCACCTCGGTCATGGCGTTGGCCTTGCCCTCGAGCACGGCGTCGGCCACGGCACGCGCGTACAACGCCACCGCCTTGGCCGAGTCGTCGTTGCCGGGGATGACGTAGTCGATGCCCAGCGGCGAATGGTTGGTGTCGACCACGCCGATCACCGGAATGCCGAGCTTCTTGGCCTCGGCCACTGCGATCTTGTGGTAGCCGACGTCGATGACGAACAGGGCGTCGGGCAAGGCGCTCATGTCCTGGATGCCGCCGATGTCCTTCATGAGCTTGCCGAGTTCGCGCTCGAACAGCAGCGCCTCCTTCTTGATCATCTGCTCGGTGCCGGCTTCCTTGGCGGCCTGCATTTCCTTGAGCTTCTTCAGGCTGCCCTTGACGGTCTTGAAGTTGGTCAGCATGCCGCCCAGCCAGCGCTGGTCGACGAACGGCATGCCGGCGCGCTGCGCCTCCTGCGCGATCACCTCGCGCGCCTGGCGCTTGGTGCCCACCATCAGGATCGTGCCGCGGCGTCCGGCGAGCTGGCGCATGAACTTCATCGCCTCGTTGAACAACGGCAACGTCGTCTCGAGGTTGATGATGTGGATCTTGTTGCGATGGCCGTAGATGTACGGCGCCATGCGGGGATTCCAGAAGCGGGTCTGGTGGCCGAAATGGACACCCGCTTCGAGCATTTCGCGCATCGAGACAGTCATGGAGACTCCGAAGGTTGGGTCTAGAATCCCGCCGCTTCATCGCCGCGCTTTGCGCGCTCGGCGACACCTTGGATGCAGCGGGTTCGTGAGTTGAAGAAAAAGAACACTGGGGCCCGTCGTTTGCTCGGTTGCTGCGCGGCTATCGGACATGACCGAGGTCTCACCGATCGCCCCGAAGCCGCCCCGAGACAAACCCAAAGATTCTAGCATGCGCGTCGTCGTCGTCGGCGCCGGCATCGTCGGCGTGACCAGCGCCTACGAGCTGGCCGCCCAGGGGCACGAGGTCACCGTCCTCGAACGTCGCGCCGGCGTCGCCGCCGAGGCGAGCTTCGCCAATGCCGGCGTCATCGCGCCCGGCTACGTGACGCCGTGGGCGGCACCGGGAATGCCGTGGAAGGTGCTGCGCCAGCTGCTCGGCCGGCACGCAGCGGTGCGCTTCGACGGGCTCGGACCGCTCACCCACCTGCCGTGGCTGGTGCGCTGGTGGCTGGCCTGCCGTCCGCGCGTCTACGCCGGCAATCGTGCGGCGATGATCCGCCTGGCGCAGTTCAGCCGCGATCGCCTGCTCGAGCTGACGCGGCAGCTCGGCCTGGACTACGAGCAGCAACCCGGCTACCTCGTGCTGCTGCGCGGCGCGCGCGAACTGAGTGCGGCGCAGCGCACGCTCAAGCTGCTCGGCGAGCTGGGCGTCGTGCACGAACTGGTCGACGCCGAGCGCTGTCGCCGCATCGAGCCCGGGCTGCACGCCGACGCGCCGCTCGCCGGCGGCATTCATCTCGCCCAGGACGGCGTCGGCAACTGCCGGCAGTTCGCGCAACTCATCAAGGCCGAGGCGCAGCGCCTGGGCGCACGCTTCCGCTTCGACACCGACGTGACTTCGGTGCAGCCCGGCAAGCCCGCTGTAGTGCAGACGGCAGCCGGCGCCAGGCTCGAGGCCGACGCCGTGGTCGTCTGCGCCGGCGTGCACGCCAACCGGCTGCTCGCACCGCACGGGCTGAAGCTGCCGCTGGCGCCGGTGTACGGCTATTCGATCACGGCGCCGCTCGCGCAGCGCGACGATCCCCTCCCCGTCGGGCCGCGCGCGGCGCTGATGGACGAGCGCTTCAAGGTCGCCATCAGCCGGCTCGGCCAGCGCGTGCGCGTGGCCGGCAGCGCCGAGCTCGGCGGCGGCATAGCGCGCATGAACCCGGCACCGCTGACCACGCTGTACAAAGTGCTCGACGACTGGTTCCCGGGCGCCGCCGTCGTGCACGAGGCGCAGCAGTGGAAGGGCGCGCGGCCGATGCTGCCCGACGGTCCTCCGGTGCTCGGCGCGAGCGGCCTGCCTGGCCTGTGGCTGAACCTCGGCCATGGCTCGAGCGGCTGGATGCTGGCGTGCGGCTCGGCGCGCGTGCTGGCCGAGTTGATCGGTGGCCGTGCCGCGCCGATCGACCTCGCGTCGCTCGATCTGGCGCGCCTGCGCTGAGCGCCACCGAGCGCCGGCAGGTCCTGGCGCGACAATCGCGCGATGAACTGCCAGCGCGCGCGCATCCGCCAACCGACGGCTGTCGACGCGATGCACGGTCCCTGGCCGTTGCACGACATCGCCGCCGCGCGGCAAAGCGAGGCGGCCGCGCTGGCCGCCACGCCAGCGCACGCGTTGATGGAGGCGGCCGGCCTGGCGCTGGCGCGCCTGGCGCTGGCGCGCTTTGCGCCGCTGCGGCGCGTCGAGGTCTTCGCCGGTCCCGGCAACAACGGCGGTGACGGCTTCGTCGCGGCGCGCCACCTGCACGCCGCCGGCATCGCGGTGCGCGTGCGCTGGATCGGCGACGAGACGCGCGCGCCCGCCGACGCCCGCCAGGCCCTGCGGCGCGCGCGCGAGGCCGGTGTCGTCATCGAACCCTGGCGCGACGATGCGCTGGACGCGCACGTCGATCTCGTCGTCGACGCCCTGCTCGGCCTGGGCGCCGCGCGCGCACCCGTTGGGCCGATCGCCGACGCCATGGCCCTCATCGCGGCTGCCGACCGACCGGTGCTGGCGGTCGATCTGCCGAGCGGCCTGCACGCCGACACCGGACAGCCGCTCGGTGAACATTGCGTGCGCGCCGATGCCACGCTGGCCCTGCTGTCGCTCAAGCCGGGTCTGTTCACGGCACGGGGACGCGACCATGCCGGCGAGGTCTGGTTCGATGACCTCGGCGTGACTGCGAGCGCGCCGACCGCCTGGCTCCGCGGTCCGCCGCACGCCGCCTGGCGGCGCCCGGCGGATCACGCCGCACACAAGGGCTCGCAGGGCGACGTCGTGGTCGTCGGCGGCGCTCCCGGCATGGTCGGCGCCGCCTGGCTGGCGGCGCGCGCGGCGCTGGCGGCCGGCGCCGGTCGCGTCTACGTCAGCCTGCTCGATGCGCAGGACAGCGCGTTCGACGGCGCGCGGCCCGAGCTGATGTCGCGTGCTGCGTGGTGGCGGCGCGCGCCGGCCGAGATCGCCGCGGCCACGGTCGTGTGCGGCTGCGGCGGCGGCGCGCTGGTGCGCGAAGCCTTGCCGGCGTTGCTCGCGCATGCGTCGCGCCTGGTGCTCGACGCCGACGGTCTGAACGCGGTGGCGGCCGATCTGGCGCTGCAGGCCCTGCTGCATGCACGCGCCGCGCGCGGCCTGTCGACCCTGCTCACGCCGCATCCGCTGGAAGCGGCGCGCCTGCTCGGCACGACCTCGGCCGCCGTGCAAGCCGACCGCCTGTGCGCAGCGCGCGAGCTGGCCCGGCGCTACGGCTGCGCCCTCGTCCTCAAGGGTTCGGGCAGCATCGTCGCGGCGGCGCAGGTCCTGCCGACGATCAATCCGAGCGGCAACGCGGCGCTCGCCACCGCCGGCAGCGGCGACGTGCTGGCGGGCTGGGCGGGCGGGCTGTGGGCGCGCCGACCGGGCGCCACGGCCTTCGAGGTGGCCGCCGTCGCAACCTGGCAGCACGGCCATGCCGCGGACCGCCATCGCGCGGCCGGGCATCACGGGCCGTTGCGTGCGGCCGATCTCATCGAGGTGCTTGCGGCGACCTTGTGATCGTCGCACTTCGACTACGGCACTGATTGCGGCGCTCCGGTCGCAACGGCAGCCGCTGCACCTGCACCGCGACCCGGCGCCGGCGGCGCTTCAGCGCCGGATGCGCCTGGGCGCGTTGCGCGCCGCGCTCTTCGTCGAGCGCTTGACAGCGGTCGATGCGCCCTTGCCGCCCTTGCCGCTCTTGCTCTTGCGCGCAGTGGCCTTGGCGTCGCGGTCCTTGCGACGCACGTCGGCCAGCTCCTCGGTGGCCGTGCCCGCCCGCGCGCCGCGGCCGCGCGCCGGCATCGTCTCGCCGTCGCCGTCGCGCACCAGGCGGAAGTCGATCTTGCGCCCGTCGAGGTCGACGCGACTGACCTGCACGCGCACCCGCGTGCCGATCGCGTAGCGCACGCCGGTGCGCTCGCCGCGCAGCTCCTGGCGCGCCTCGTCGAAGCGGTAGTACTCGCCGCCGAGTTCGCTCACGTGCACCAGGCCGTCGACGTACAGCGCGTCGAGCGTGACGAACAGGCCGAACGACGTCACCGCGCTCACGCTGCCGCCGAACTCCTCGCCGAGGTGCTCGCGCATGTAGCGGCACTTCAGCCAGGCCTCGACGTCACGCGAGGCCTCGTCGGCGCGGCGCTCGTTGGCGCTGCAATGGGCGCCGGCCGCCTCCCACAGCGCCATCTCCTGCGACAGCGGCTTGGCGTGCCTGGGCGCAGGCCGGCCGCCGCGGCGCAGCTCGGGCGCGCGCGTCAGATCGCTCGGCGTCAGGTGGTAGTGCCGGCCGCCGAGCAGGGCCTTGATCACGCGGTGCGTCAACAGGTCCGGGTAGCGCCGGATCGGGCTCGTGAAATGCGTGTAGGCGTCGTAGGCCAGGCCGAAGTGGCCCGAGTTGGTGGCCGTGTAGATGGCCTGTTGCATCGAGCGCAGCAGCATCGCGTGGATCTGCATCGCGTCGGGCCGGCCTTGCGCGGCCTGGGCGATGGCCTGCATCTCTCCCGGCGTCGGCTCGTCGCTCAGGTGCAGCCCGATGCCGAGCGCCTTCAAGTAGCTTTGCAGCGCGAGGCGCTTTTCCGGCGTCGGCCCCTCGTGCACGCGGTACAGGCCCGGATGCTCGGCGCCCGAGACGAAGTCGGCGGCGCAGACGTTGGCCGCCAGCATCGCCTCCTCGATCAGCCGATGGGCCTCGGTGCGCACGCGCGGCACGATGCGTTCGATGCGGCCGTTGTCGTCGCAGACGATCTGCGTCTCGGCGGTTTCGAACTCCACCGCGCCCCGCTGGCTGCGTTGCCTGAGCAGCGCGCGGTAGACCTCGTGCAGGTGCACCAGGTGCGGCAGCAGCGCAGCGCGCTTGTCGGCCTCGGGCCCGCGCGTGTTGGCCAGCAGCGCGGCGACCTCGGTGTAGGTGAGGCGCGCCTGCGAGCGGATCACGGCCGGATAGAACTGGTAGGCGCGAATCGTGCCGTCGCCGTGCACGAGCATGTCGCACGCCAGCGCCAGCCGCTCCTCGTCGGGGACGAGCGAGCACAGGCCGTTGCTGAGCTTCTCGGGGAGCATCGGGATCACGCGGCGCGGGAAGTAGACCGAGGTCGCGCGCTCGTAGGCGTCGCGATCGAGCGGCTCGTCGGGCTTGACGTAGTGGCCCACGTCGGCGATGGCGACGACGAGGCGCCAGCCGGCGATCGCCTTCTTGCCCTTGCCGCCGCGGTAGGGCTCGGCGTAGACGGCGTCGTCGAAGTCGCGCGCGTCCTCGCCGTCGATCGTCACCAGCGGCACATCGGTCAGGTCGATGCGCTGGCGGCGGTCGACGGCGCGCACCTTGTCGGGCAGGGCGGCCGCCTGCGCCAGTGCTTCGGGGCTGAAGCGGTGCGGCACTTCGTACTTGCGCACCGCGATCTCGATCTCCATGCCCGGATCGTCGATCTCGCCCAGCACCTCGGCGACGCGGCCCAGCGGCTGCGAGTGCAGCGACGGCGCCTCGGTGAGTTCGACCGACACCACCTGGCCGACGGCGGCGCTGGCCGTGGCGTTCTTCGGGATCAGAATGTCCTGGCCGAAGCGGCGGTCCTCGGGCGCGACGAGCCAATGCCCGCCCTCGTGCAGCAGGCGGCCGATGATCGGCGCCTTGTGGCGCTCGAGGATGTCGACGACGCGCCCCTCGGGACGACCCTTGCGGTCCAGACGCAGGATGCGCACGCGCACGCGGTCGCGATGCAGCACCGTGCGCATCTCCTGCGGCGCCAGATAGATCGGCGCGCCGCCGCCGTCGGGCACGACGAAGCCGTGGCCGTCACGGTGCCCCTCGACGCGGCCCTCGACCTCGCCCGACAGGTTCGCTGCGGGCGTCGCGGCGGAGTGGTTGTTGATTTCGTTGATGGTAAGATCCTTGGTTCGCGACCTGCCCAGGTGGCGGAATTGGTAGACGCACTAGTTTCAGGTACTAGCGCTTAGCGGCGTGGGGGTTCGAGTCCCTTCCTGGGCACCAGAGAGCACGAGCGAGTGGCGTGGCGGCGGAACGTGACCGCAGCGCCGCAGAAGACGAAACGGGCCGGCACTGCCGGCCTTTTTCATTGCGGTTCAGATCTTGAACTTCCTGGCCAGCCCGTCCGGCCGCAACGTGTCGTACTCTTCGAACGGCTGGTGGATCCACGGACTCGTGGGCAGCGTCTCGACGTGGTAGTCGGGCTCGTAGATCGACACCCCCTTGACCCATATCACGGCGGCGCGCAGTTCGTCGATCGCCGGCATGCCGCGCAGCCGCTCGACGACGGCGCGCAGCGTGTGGCCGGTGTCGGCCAGGTCGTCGACCAGCAGCACGCGCCCGGCCAGTTCGCCCTTGGGCATCGTGATGTACTTGGCCAGGTCGAGGCGACCCTGGATCGTGCCCGCGTCGGCGCGGTACGAGCTCGTGCTCATGATGGCCAGCGGCTTGTCGAAGACGCGCGACAGCACGTCGCCGGGCCGCATGCCGCCGCGCGCCAGGCACAGGATCTGGTCGAAGTCCCAGCCCGAGGCCGCCACCTTGAGCGCCAGCCGTTCGATCAGCATGTGGTACTCGTCCCAGGACACGTACAGATGCTTGCCGTCGTCGGTGAGCATGGATGCGGTTCTCCCTCAACGGTGGTCGGGTCAGGCGCGAAACGGGTGGCGCAGCAGGATGGTGTGCACGCGGTCGGGTCCGGTGCTGACCATGTCGATCGGTGCGCCGATCAGGGCCTGCATGCGCTCGAGGTAGCGGCGCGCATTGGCCGGCAACTGTTCCCAGTTCGTGAGGCCCGCGGTGCTCTCGCTCCAGCCGGGCAGGGTCTCGTAGATCGGCTCGCACTCGGCGATCTCGTCGGCGTCCAGCGGCAGCACGTCGAGCGTGCGCCCACCCAGCTTGTAGCCGACGCCGACGCGGATCTCGGGCAGTCCGTCGAGCACGTCGAGCTTGGTCACGCACAGCCCGCTGATGCCGTTGATGATGATCGCGCGCTTGAGTGCGGCCGCGTCGAGCCAGCCGCAACGCCGTGCGCGGCCGGTGACCGTGCCGCGCTCCTGGCCCACCGTGCTGAGATGGTGGCCGACGCTGCCGGGGCTGTCGATGTCGAGCTCGGTCGGGAACGGCCCGCCGCCCACGCGCGTCGTGTAGGCCTTGGCGATGCCGAGCACGTAGTGCAGCAGCCCCGGGCCGAGCCCGGAGCCGGCGGCGGCGTTGCCGGCGACGCAGTTGCTCGACGTGACGTACGGGTAGGTGCCGTGATCGATGTCGAGCAGCGTGCCCTGCGCGCCCTCGAACAGCAGATTCGCGCCCGCCGCGTGCGCGTTGTAGAGGCGATAGCCGACATCGGCCATGAGCGCTCGCAGCTGCTCGCCGGCGTGCAGCGCGGCCTCCAGCATGGGTTCGGCGGCGAGCGCGTCGGCGCCGAGCAGGCCGGTGAGTTCGGCGTTGTGGTGCTCCAGCAGCGCGCGCAGACGCGCCTCGAAGCGCGCCGGGTGCTTGAGATCCTGGACGCGCAGCGCGCGTCGCGCCACCTTGTCCTCGTAGGCCGGACCGATGCCCTTGCCGGTGGTGCCGATCTTGCCGC
>JAGWTJ010000295.1 GCA_028869005.1 Burkholderiales bacterium
GCCGCGCCGTAGTCGAGCAGGATCTCGCCGGCCAGCCGCGCCACCTCCTGGGCGATGAGCGTGAGTCGCGTGCGCCCCTCGTGCAGCCGCGTCGCGAAGCTCGCCGCGTCGCCGGGCAGCGGCGCGCCGAGGAAGGCACGCTCGATCGCGAGTTCGATGATCTGCGCGCGCAGCTCCTCCAGCGTGCCGAGCGGCATGAAGAAGGCGGCCATGGCCTGCAGCCCAGGGATGTTCTTCTCCAAGTGACGCAGCGGCTCGCGCAACTGCAGCGCGAACAGGCGCCGCAGCCCGGCGCGATGCACGAGCGCGGCATGCGCGGGCTCGTCGAAGACCTCGATCTCGACATGCGTGCCACGATCCACCAGCGCCGGGAATCCCACCAGCGACTGGCTGCCGCGCCGCACCTCCATCAGTTCCGGCAGTTCGCCGAAGGTCCAGGCGGTGATGCGCTGCTGGGCTTGCAGGCTCTCCCGATCGCCGGCGCTTGGCTCCCTCTCCCGCCGCGCGGGAGAGGGCTGGGGTGAGGGTGTGTCAGAGGCACGCGCTGCACCCTCACCCCTACCCTCTCCCGCAATCGGAGCCGAAGGCTTCGCCTTCGGGTGCGGGAGAGGGAGTAATGCAGGTCGGGCGCCCTGTTGCCCATCCTCCTGCGGCCGCTTCAACGCCGCCAGCGCCTGGAACGCACTCCTCGCCTGCCCGCCCAGCTCGGCCTTCAGCGCCGCGAGGTCGCGGCGCATCGCGAGCTGGCGGCCGTGCTCGTCCACCACGCGCACGTTCATGAAGTGGTGCGGCGCCAGCATCTCGGGCTTGAAGTCGTTGCGCTGCGCCGGCAGTTGCGTCTTGTCGCGCACCGCCTTCAACAGCGCCTCGACGAGACTGCCCTCGCCGAACGCCACCTCGGCGCAGAACGCCGCGGCGAACTCGGGCAGCGGCACCAGGCGCGAGCGCGGACGCTGGTGCAGGCTCTTGCACAAGGCCTGCACCTTGGCCGCCAGCATGCCCGGCACCAGCCATTCGCAGCGCTCGTCGCCGACCTGGTTGAGCGCGTAGATCGGCACCGTCACCGTCAGGCCGTCCCGGGTGTCGCCCGGCTCGTGCAGGTAGCTCGCCGCGCAGTCGATGCCGCCCAGGCGGATCGTGCGCGGAAAGGCCCCGCTGGTGACGCCGGCCGCCTCGTGGCGCATCAACTCCTCGCGCGTGAGCTGCAGCAGGCGCGGGTTGCGCCTGACTGCGTCACGATGCCAGCGCTCGAAGCTCGCGCCCGAGCAGACGTCGGCCGGCAGTTGCGCGTCGTAGAAGGCGGCGATCAGTTCCTCGTCGACCAGCACGTCCTGGCGCCGTGCCTTGTGCTCGATCTCCTGCACCTGCGCCAGCACCTTGCGGTTGTGCGCGAGGAACGGGTACTTCGCATCCCAGACGTCCTCGGTGAGCGACGCCACCAGCGCCTCGCGCACGAAGATCTCGCGTGCCGCCGCGGCATCGACGCGACCGTAGTTCACGCGCCGGTTGTTGTAGATCACGAGTCCGTACAAGGTCGCGCGCTCGAGCGCCACCACCTCGGCCGCCTTCTTCTCCCAATGCGGCTCGAGCAACTGCGTCTTCAGCAGATGGCCGGCCAGCGGCGGCAGCCACTGCGGGTCGACGGCGGCGATGCCGCGCGCATACAGGCGCGACGTCTCCACCAGTTCGGCGGCGACGATCCAGCGCCCGGGCTTCTTCGAGAGGTTGGCGCCCGGGTGGCGCCAGAACTTGATACCGCGCGCGCCGAGGTACCACTCGTCGTCATCGGCCTTCACGCCGATGTTGCCGAGCAGTCCGGCCAGGAGCGACAGGTGCAGCTGCTCGTAGGTGGCCGGCGTGGTGTTCAGGCGCCAGCCGTGTTCGGCCACCACGGCGTGCAGCTGCGAGTGAATGTCGCGCCACTCGCGCACCCGGCGCGGGCTCACGAACTGCTCGCGCAGGCGCTGTTCCTGCTGGCGGTTGCTGAGCTTGTGGCGGTCCATTGCCTCGGCCTTGGCGTTCGCGGCAGCGTGACCGTGCACGCCGCGGCCGGCCTCGACCCACTTCCACAGCTTCAGCGTGCCGAGGAACTCCGAGCGCTCGTCGTCGAAAGGCTTGTGCTTCTCGTCGGCCGCCTGGGCGTGCTCGAGCGGGCGGTCGCGCACGTCGCCGACGCTCATCGAAGCGGCGATCACCAGCACTTCGTTCAAGGCCTCGCGTTCGCGCGCGGCCAGCAGCATGCGGCCCACGCGCGGGTCGAGCGGCAGCCGCGCCATCTCGGCGCCGAGCGGCGTCAGCTCGTTGGCTTCGTCCACCGCCCCCAGCTCGGCCAGCAGCGCGTAGCCGTCGGCGATGGCCTTCTTCGGCGGCGCTTCGAGGAAGGGGAAGTCCTCGATCGCGCCCAGGTGCAGCGACTTCATGCGCAGGATCACGCCCGCCAGCGAGCTGCGCAGGATCTCGGGCTCGGTGAAGCGCTCGCGACCGGCGAAATCCTTCTCGTCGTAGAGGCGAATGCACACGCCCTCGGCCACGCGGCCGCAGCGGCCGGCGCGCTGCTGCGCCGAGGCCTGGCTCACGGGCTCGACCTGCAACTGCTCGACCTTGTTGCGAAAGCTGTAGCGCTTCACGCGCGCGAGGCCCGGGTCGATCACGTAGCGGATGCCCGGCACCGTGAGCGAGGTCTCGGCCACGTTGGTCGCCAGCACGATGCGCCGGCCGTTGCTGGCGCTGAACACGCGCTCCTGCTCGGCCTGCGACAGGCGCGAGAACAGCGGCAGCACCTCGGCCGGCGGTCCGCCGCGCTGCGCGCGCGCGAGGTGGCGGCGCAGGTGGTCGGCCGCATCGCGGATTTCGCGCTCGCCGGGCAGGAAGACGAGGATGTCGCCGGCCGATGACGTGGCCCCGCGCCACAACTCGTCCACCGCATCGGCGATCGCGTCTTCGAGCCCGTAGTCGCGCCGCTCCTCGAACGGGCGCCAGCGCTGCTCTACCGGATACAGGCGCCCGCTCACCGAGATCACCGGCGCGGACCCGCGCACGCTCGCGAAGTGCTGCGCGAAGCGCTCGGCGTCGATCGTGGCCGAGGTGACGACGATCTTCAGATCGGGCCGCCGCGGCAGGATCTGCTTCAGGTAGCCGAGCAGGAAGTCGATGTTGAGGCTGCGCTCATGCGCCTCGTCGATGATCAGCGTGTCGTAGGCGCGAAGCAGCGGATCGCTCTGCGTCTCGGCCAGCAGGATGCCGTCGGTCATCAGCTTGACCGACGCACCGGGCTGAAGCCGATCCTGGAAGCGCACCTTGTAGCCGACCACCTCGCCGAGCGGCGTGTTCAGCTCCTCGGCGATGCGACGCGCGACGCTTGCGGCCGCGATGCGCCGCGGCTGCGTGTGGCCGATCAGGCCGCGGCCGCCCCGTTCCCGGTACGCCAGGCCGCGCCCGAGTTCGAGCGCGATCTTGGGCAGCTGCGTCGTCTTGCCCGAGCCGGTCTCGCCGCAGACGATGACCACCGGGTGCTCGGACACAGCGCGCGCGATCTCGTCGCGCCGGGCCGAGACCGGCAGCGATTCGGGGTAGGTGATGGG
>JAGWTJ010000046.1 GCA_028869005.1 Burkholderiales bacterium
GTGTCCTGGAACAGGATGATGGTCTGCGTCAGCAGCACCGGCAGCATGTTGCGAAAGGCCTGCGGCAGCACGATGAGCTGCATCGTCTGCGGGTACGTCATGCCGACCGCGTAGCCGGCGTAGACCTGCCCCTTGGGCACGCTCTGGATGCCGGCGCGCATGATTTCCGAGTAATACGCCGCCTCGAACAGCGTGAACGTGATGACGGCCGAGGGCTCGGCGCCGATCGGACGCCCGATGAGCAGCGGAATCAGCAGGAAGAACCACAGGATCACCATCACCAGCGGAATGCTGCGCATGGTGTTCACGTAGCCCGCCGCCGGCAGTTCGAGCCAGCGCTTGCCCGACAGGCGCATCAGCGCCAGCAGCGTGCCGAGCACGGTGCCTCCGACCATCGCGATCACGGTGAGCTGGATCGAGAAGAAGAAGCCCTTGGCGATGTAGCTGGAGACCACGCTCCAGGTGAGGAAGGAGAAGTCGAGCGTCATGGCGCGGCGTCCCTCACTTGCCGCCGATCATGCCGGGCACGCGCACGCGGCCTTCGACCACCAGCATGACGCGGTTGATGAAGAACGCGCTGACGAAATACAGCACCGTCACCGCCAGGTACATCTCGATGTTGCGCGAGGTCTCCTCGCCGGCCTGCAGCGCGAACAGCGTGAGTTCGGCGATGCTCACCGCGAACGCCACCGACGAGTTCTTGATGATGTTCATCGACTCGCTGGTGAGCGGCGGGATGACGATGCGAAAAGCCATCGGCAGCAGCACGTAGCGGTAGGTTTGCGGCAGCGTCAGGCCCATCGCCAGGCCGGCGTAGCGCTGGCCGCGCGGCAGGCTCTGGATGCCGGCCTTGATCTGCTCGGAGATGCGCGCCGAAGTGAAGAAGCCGAGCGCGAACACCACCAACACGAAGCTCGGCAAGGCCTTCAGCGGCGGGATCAGCGCCGGCAGCACGTGGTACCAGAGGAAGATCTGGACCAGCAGCGGGATGTTGCGAAAGAGTTCGGTCCAGGCGTCGCCGGCCAGCACCAGGCGGCGGTCGGGCGTGGTGCGCAGGATGCCGACCAGCGCGCCCGAGACCAGCGCCACCAGCAGCGCCAGCAGCGACACCGACAGCGTCCAGCCCCAGGCCGAGAGGATCCAGTTCAGGTAGCTGACGTCGCGGCCGTGGCCCAGGCAGCCGGCGATCTGATCACCGGTGGTGATGTCCTTGCAGAAGACGTCCCAGTCCCAGGCCATCGGCGCCCTCCTCCGAGCTGTGATGGAGCGGGGCCGGCCCGTGCGGGCCCCGCGGCGCAGGCTACTTCTTCAGGTAGTCTTCCATCGGCTTGTCGTTCGGGTGCGCCCAGGCGTCCTTGGTCGCCTCGCTCAGCGCCAGGCCGATGCGGGTGTTGGTCGGCGGGATCGGCTGCATGAACCACTTGTCGTAGATCTTGGCCATCTCTCCGCTCTTCATCATCGCCTGCAGGCTCTCGTCGACCGCGGCCTTGAACTTGGGGTCGCCCTTGCGCATCATGATGGCGATCGGCTCGACCGACAGCACCTCGCCGACGATCTTGTAGTCGGCCGGGTTCTTGGCCTTGGCGATGTTGCCGGCGAGGATCGAGCCGTCCATCACGAAGGCGTCGGCGCGGCCGGTCTCGAGCAGCAGGAAGCTGTCGGCGTGGTCCTTGCCGAACACCTCCTTGAATTCGATGCCGGTGGCGCGCTCGTTCTTGCGCAGATGCTGCACGCTGGTGGTGCCGGTGGTGGTGGCCACCGTCTTGCCGTTGAGCTGCTTGATCGAGGTGATGCCCGAATTGGCCTTGACCGCGATGCGCACCTCCTCGACGTAGGTGGTGTCGGCGAAGGCCACGTCCTTGGCGCGCGCGACGTTGTTGGTGGTCGAGCCGCACTCGAGGTCGACGGTGCCGTTCTGCACCAGCGGGATGCGGTTCTGCGAGGTCACCGGCTGGTACTTGATGTCGAGCTTGGCCAGGCCGAGCTTCTTCTGGATGTCGGCCAGCGCGCGCTGGCAAAGTTCGACGTGGAAGCCCACGAACTTGCCGTCGCCCAGCGTGTAGCTGAGCGCACCGGACGATTCGCGCACGCCCATGGTGGCGCTGCCGCTTTCCTTGATCTTGGCCAGCGTGTCGGTACTGCCCTGCGCATAAGCGCCGGCGATGAACCCGGCGGCCAGGGCGGCGGCAACGAGCGTCGATTTCATGGGGTCTCCTCGAAGGAAGGTTGCAGGAGGCGGCCGAGCGCCGGGAGCCGCGATTCTAGGAAGGCTTGGCGCTCTACGGGACAACCCTTGGGGCCGCACCGGCGCAAGGCGCTCGTTGCGCTGCTTGCGTCCCCTGCGCCCCCTGCGACCGGCACGCACCTTGCGCCGCGCGCGGCCGGCGTGATGCGGCCGGCTCGTGTGCAGCGTCGCGCTAGCATCCCGGACCTCTCGCACACCCGGAGCGTGATCGCCATGTCGATCCTTCACACGCGTGCGGCGCTCGTCGCCGCCGTCGGGTCGCTGCTGCTGGCCGGGCCGGCGCCGGCGGCCAGTTCGGCCTCGTCGGCCGCCTCCGAAAGCACCTCCGCATCGGTGGGCAGCGTCTCGACCTCGTTCGAGCGCTCGAGCGACAGCTCGACCCGGGGCAACCACGTCGCCGCCGGCGACTACCGCGTGGTCGAGATCGTCGCCGCCACCGACCGCGGCCGCGCCGGCCGCACTGACCAGATGCGCCTGAAGCTCCAGGCCGTCGCCGGCAGCGGCGCCGAAGGCGAGTTCTTCCTCTACCTGCCGCACGAGGCGCTGGCACAGGGCACCCTCGTCGGCGGCGCCGTGGTCGGCGCGCGCACGCGGCCCTACGGCGTCGAGTTCGTGCATGGCAAGCCGCCGCAGGCCTTCTTCCTGCTGATGGCCGACGATTGGTACCGCGAGCTGCGCACGCAGGTCGTCGCCGGCTGATTGCGCTGCGCGCGCTGCGGCGCACGCTCGGCGCGCTGTGCCTGGGGCTGGCCGCGCTACCGCCGGCCAGCGCGTCCAGCCTGGCCTTCTGTGATCCCGGCAGCGCGCTGAGCGCCGAGGACAAGGACCGGCTGCTGCGCTTTGCCGCCGTCGTCAAGGCCGAGCTCGAGCGCTCGGACGCGCCCCTTGCGCTCGTCGCGCGTTCGGGCCTGGACCTGCGGCGCATCGACCAGCGCTACTCGCACGCCGGCGTCGCGTTGCGCGCCAGCCCCGAGACGCGCTGGGCCGTGCGCCAGCTCTACTACGCCTGCGACGAGAAGCTGCCGCGCCTGTTCGACCAGGGCCTCGCGGCGTTCCTGATGGGCACCGACGACGCGCGCAGCGGCCACGTCTCGCTCGTCTTCCTGCCCGCCGCCGCGGCCGCGTCGCTCGAGCGCGCCGCGCTCGACAACGCGCGTGCGCTGCGGCTGCTGGGCGCCGAATACAGCGCCAACGCCTATGCCTTCGGACTACGCTACCAGAACTGCAATCAGTGGCTGGCCGAACTGCTCGCCGCCGCCTGGAGCGAATCGCAAGACGGGTTCGACGATGCGCAGACCGCGCGCGGCGCCGCGCAGCAGTGGCTGCGCGCCGAGGGCTACGAACCGACGCGGCTAGCCGTCGGCTGGTGGCTGATGCGCGCCGCCGCCTTCGTGCCGTGGCTGCACAGCGACGACCACCCGGCCGACGATCTGCAGCACAACGTCTTTCGCATCAGCATGCCCGTGGCGCTCGAAGGCTTCGTGCACTCGCGCCTGCCCGACGCGACGCGCGTCGAGCTGTGCCATGCCGAGGGCCGCGTCGTCGTGCACCGCGGCTGGACGCCGCTGGCCGACGGCTGCCTCCCGGGTGACGGCGACGAGGTGCTGGCGCTGCCCTGAGCGCCGGCCTGGGGCGCCGGACTTGGGGCCGGTCGACGTCAGCGGCCGCCAAGCGGCGCCGCGGCGAACTCCGCCGCGTGCGCTTCGGAGCCTCCCTCGCCCTCGCCGCTTTGCTGCAGCCGCCACATCTGCGCGTAGCGCCCGCCACGCGCCAGCAACTCGGAGTGCGGCCCGCGCTCGACGACGCGGCCGGCCTCGAGCACGACGATCTCGTGCGCGTCCACCACCGTCGACAGCCGGTGCGCGATGACGAGCACCGTCTTGCCCTGCGCGGCGCTCTTCAGCTCGGCCTGGATGGCGCGCTCGTTGGCGCTGTCCAGCGCCGACGTGGCCTCGTCGAAGATCAGGATCGGCGGGTTCTTCAGCAGCATGCGCGCAATCGCCACGCGCTGCTTCTCGCCGCCGGACAGCTTCAGGCCGCGCTCGCCGACCATCGTGTCGTAGCCCTTGGGCGTGGCGGCGATGAAGTCGTGGATGTGCGCGGCGCGCGCCGCCGCCTCGACCTCGTCGCGCGTGGCGCCCGGCCGGCCGTAGGCGATGTTGTAGAAGACGGTGTCGTTGAACAGCACCGTGTCCTGCGGCACGATGCCGATGGCGGCGCGCAGGCTGGCCTGCGTCACGTCACGCAGGTCCTGGCCGTCGATCGTGATGCGCCCGCCGCCGACGTCGTAGAAGCGGTACAGCAGCCGCGCCAGCGTGCTCTTGCCGGCACCCGAGGGGCCGACCACGGCCACCGTGCGGCCGGCCGGGATCGTGAAGTCGACGCCGTGCAGGATAGTCCGCGCCGCGTCGTAGCCGAAACGCACGTCGTCGAAGCGCA
Organism: Burkholderiales bacterium; assembly: GCA_028869005.1. Taxonomy (GTDB): domain Bacteria; phylum Pseudomonadota; class Gammaproteobacteria; order Burkholderiales; family Burkholderiaceae_C; genus Rubrivivax. The sequence continues at coordinate 4,685 of JAGWTJ010000046.1, forward strand.
CCACGCCGGCAGGCACCTCGAGCGCGGCGGCACCGGGCCGGTCGTCGACCTCGCGGTGGCGCTCGAGCAGGCCGAACATCTTGTCCAGATCGGTCAGCGCCTGCTTGATCTCGCGGTACATCACGCCCAGGAAGTTGAGCGGGATGTACAGCTGGATCATGAAGCCGTTGATCATCACCAGGTCGCCCAGCGTCAGCCGGCCCGCCACCACGCCCTCGGTGGCGCGGTACAGCATCGCCACCAGCGCCGTCGCGATGATGAGCTGCTGGCCGCTGTTGAGCAGCGACAGCGTGCTCTGGCTCTTGAGCGCGGCGCGGCGCAGCCGCTCGAGGCTCTCGTCGTAGCGCCGCGTCTCGAAGTCCTCGTTGTTGAAGTACTTGACCGTCTCGTAGTTGAGCAGCGAGTCGATGGCGCGCGCGTGCGCCGTCGAGTCGAATTCGTTCATCTGGCGGCGGAACTGGGTGCGCCACTCGGTGACCGTGACCGTGAACGCGATGTAGAACACGAGCGCCGCCACCGTGATCCAGACGAAGGCGGCGTCGAACTTGACCGCCAGGATGCCGAGCACCAGCGTCACCTCGACCAGGGTGGGCAGGATGCTGTAGATCGAGAAGCTGATGAGCGAATGCACGGCGCGCGTGCCGCGCTCGATGTCGCGCGTCATGCCGCCGGTCTGGCGCTCGAGGTGAAAGCGCAGGCTGAGCGCGTGCAGGTGGCGGAACACCTCGAGGCTGACGCTGCGCGCCGTGCCCTCGGTGGCCTTGGCGAAGATCAGCTCGCGCAGCTCGGTGAACAGCGACGTCGTCAGGCGCAGCAGCCCGTAGGCGACGAGCAGCCCGACCGGCACCACGAGCATCGCCGCGGCCAGCCCCTGGGGCGTGCCGGGCTTGATGGCGAGCGCGTCGACGAGTTGCTTGAGCAGCACCGGCACGCCGACGTTGGCCGCCTTGGCGCCGACCATGAACAGCAGCGCGACGCCGACGCGCCAGCGGTAGCGCCACAGATAGGGCAGCAGCTTGGCCAGCGTGGCCCAGTCCGAGCGCAACGGCGCCGGCTGCGGCGCGCGCCGCACGATCCGCACCATCCGCCCGAACCGGACTCGCACCGACATGAGGCCATTGTCGTCGCGCGCGGCGATTAGCATCGCGCCATGAGCCAAAGCGCCGGCCCCCGCGCCAAACTGCAGATCGCACCGATGTCGCTGCCGGGCTCGCGCGAGCTCGTGCTGCGCGTGATGCCGCTGCCCGCCGACGTCAACGCCAACGGCGACATCTTCGGCGGCTGGATCATGGCGCAGGTGGACCTTGCCGGCGCCGTGCTGCCCAGCCGCATCGCCAAGGGCCGCATCGCCACGGTGGCGGTCAACCAGTTCGTCTTCAAGCAGCCGGTCAGCCTGGGCGATCTGCTCAGCTTCTACGCCGAGGTGGTGCGCGTCGGCACCACGTCGATCACCGTGCACGTCGAGGTCTACGCCGAGCGCAATCCGGCCGACCTGCAGTTCGTCAAGGTGACCGAGGCCTCGCTCACCTACGTGGCGATCGACAAGGACGGCAAGCCGCGGCCGCTGGCAAGCGGCTGACTTCGTCCCCGGCCGCACCGCGTCGCGGTCGGGACGCTCTCCCGGGCCGGTTCAGGGCGGCATCGAAGGCAGCACGCGCTGGACGATGTGGCGGGCGATGGCCTCGGCCATGCGACGGTACGCCGCCGCGCCGGGGTGGAACCCGTCGACGGCCATCATGCGCGCATCGAGCGGCAAGGCGAGCGCCACGCGCGAGACATCGCGGCGAGCGCGTGTCCAGCGCTCGAGCGCCTGGTCGTGGCGGCGCGCGTCGCCGCCGGCCACCCAGCGCAACGGTTGCGGCAGGCCGGGGAAGGCGTGCAGCGGCGGCAGCGCCGCGAATACGGCGTGGCGCACACCGAGCGTGGCACGCAGCCAGTCGACCATCGCCGCACGCGCTGCCAGGGCGCGCCGCGGCCGCACCTGGTCGACGACGTCGTTGACGCCGCTGACGACAACGGCGACATCCTGGCGCGGCAATGGCCGGACCGCATGCTCGCGCCGCAGCAACTCGAGCGTGTCGGCGGTGCCGAGGCCGGAGGCTGCGACGAGCCGCCACCGCACCGGCGTCGCAGCGAGCCGCGCCAGTTCGGCCGCCAGCGGCGCGGCGAGCGCGTGCTGCTGATCGTCGACACCGACGCCGGCCGCCGACGAGTCGCCCGCCACCAGCAGATGCAGCGCACGGCTCTGGCCCTCGACGCGCGCGCTGTGTGCCGCGCCTGCAACCCCCTCACGCTCGCCCGCCGCCTCCGGCAGCCTCGGCAGCGTGGCGCGTGTGCGCAGCGCCTGCGCCACGAGCACAGGCGCCAACACGAGCTTGACCGCCAGCGACACGCCGCACCGCCTCGCGCCGACGGCCGATCAGAACTTGCCGAAGTCGGGCTTGCGCTTCTGGAAGAACGCGGTGAAGGCCTCGATCGCTTCCGGGCTCTTCAGCCGCGCGGCGAACAACTGGCCCTCGGTGCGGATGGTGGCCAGGACGCGCTCGCGCTCGGGCGCGCGCATCAGGCGCTTGGCTTCGCGCACCGCGCCGGGCGGCAGCGCGTTGAAGCGCTCGGCGACACGGCGCGCGTGCTTGACCACCTCCGCCGCCGGCAGCACCGCGTTGGCGATGCCGCACTCCACCGCCTGCTCGGGCGTGAAGGGGTCGCCCAGCAGCAGCCGCTCGGCCGCGCGCCGCGCGCCCATCAGTTGCGGCACGAGCAGGCTGGACGCGAACTCGGGCACCAGGCCCAGGCCGACGAACGGCATCGCCAGCCGCGCCTCGTCGCTGACGTAGACGAAGTCGCAGTGCAGCAGCAGCGTCGTGCCGATGCCGATGGCAGCGCCCGTGACCGCCGCCACCACCGGCTTGTCGCAGTCGAGCAGCGCGCGCATGAAGAGGAAGACCGGCGAGTCGGCGACGTCGCTGCCCTCGCCGGGGCGGCGCTGCATGAAGTCTTCGATGTCGTTGCCGCTGGTGAAGATGCCGGGCTGGCCGGTGATCAGCACGGCGCGCACCGCGGCGTCGTCGCGCGCCGCATTCAAGGCGCCGGCCATCGCCTGGTACATCTCGACCGTGAGCGCGTTCTTCTTCTCGGCGCGCGCGATCTCGATCGTCGCCACGCCGTTGACGGTGGCGCTGCGGATATGCATCGACATGGCTTGCTCGCTCGGCGTCTGGCCGCGTCAGACGCGCTCGAGGATGCCGGCCGCGCCCTGGCCCATGCCGACGCACATCGTCACCATGCCGTACTTCAGGTTCTTGCGGCGCAGCGCATGCACGACGGTGGCAGCGCGGATGGCCCCGGTGGCGCCCAGCGGGTGGCCGAGCGCGATGGCGCCGCCCATCGGGTTCACCTTGGCCGGGTCGAGGCCGACGGTGTCGATGACGGCGAGCGCCTGCGCGGCGAAGGCCTCGTTGAGCTCGATCCAGCCGAGGTCTTCGAGCTTCAGCCCGGCGTAGGCGAGTGCCGCGGGAATGGCCTCGATCGGGCCGATGCCCATGATCTCGGGCTTCACGCCGCGCGCGGCGAAGCTGACGAAGCGCGCCAACGGCGTGAGGCCGAAGGTCTTGATCGCCTTCTCGCTGGCGACGATCAGCGCGCCGGCGCCGTCGCTGGTCTGGCTGCTGTTGCCGGCGGTGACGCTGCCCTTGGCGGCGAACACGGGCTTCAACTTCGCCAGGCCCTCGAGGCTGGTGTCGGGGCGCGCACCTTCGTCGAGTTTCACCGTGCGCGTCTTCGTTCCCGCTTCGCCGGTGGCGAGGTTCGGGAAGCGCTCGACGATCTCGATGGGCGTGATCTCGTCGCCGAATTCGCCCGCCGCCTGCGCCGCCAGCGCCTTCTGGTGCGACGCAAGCGCGAAGGCGTCCTGCGCCTCGCGGCTCACCTTCCACTGCGCGGCCACCTTCTCGGCGGTAAGGCCCATGCCGTAGGCGATGCCGACGTTCTCGTCGCGCGCGAACACCTCGGGGTTGATGCTCACCTTGTTGCCGCCCATCGGCACCAGGCTCATGCTCTCGGCACCGCCGGCGATCATCACTTCGGCCTCGCCGACGCGGATGCGGTCGGCCGCCATCTGCAATGCCGTCAGGCCGCTGGCGCAGAAGCGATTGACCGTGACGCCGCCCACCGAATGCGGCAACCCGGCCAGCACCATCACCGCGCGGGCCATGTTGTTGCCTTGTTCGGCTTCGGGGAAGCTGCAGCCGACGATGGCGTCCTCGATCGCCTTCGGGTCGAGGCTCGGCACCTGCGCCAGCGCGCTCTTCACCGCGGCGATGAGCAGGTCGTCGGGCCGCGTGTTGCGGAAGAAGCCGCGCGGCGCCTTGCCGATCGGCGTGCGGGTGGCGGCGACGATGTAGGCGTCCTGGACTTGTCTGGTCGTCATGTCGATGTACTCCGATGTGTCGCGGCCTAGTTCCGGACAGGCTTGCCGGTCTGCAGCATGCCCATGATGCGTTCCTGCGTCTTCGGGTGGCCGAGCAACGCCGCGAAGCGTTGGCTCTCGAGCTTCATCAGGTACTCCTCGCTCACCAGGCTGCCGGCATCGACATCGCCGCCGCACAGCACCTCGGCGATCAACGTGCCGATGTGGAAGTCGTGCGCGCTGATGAAGCCACCGTCGCGCAGGTTGACGAGATTGAACTTGACCGTCGCGATGCCGCTGCGGCCGGCCACCGGGAACAGCGCCTTGAGCGGCGGGCGCCAGCCGCTCTCGCTCATCGCCTGCACCTGCGTGAGGGCGACGTGCAGCAACTCGTCCTTGTGCGCCACGACGATGTCGCTGCTCTGCAAGTAGCCGAGCTTCCTCGATTCGAGCGCGCTGGTGCCCACCTTGGCCGAGGCGGCGTTCATGAAGCCGTCGGCGAGGAACTTCTGCAGGTCGGCGTTGGCGTTGCCGGCCGCGGCCATCTCGGCGGCGCGACGGGCGATGTACGTGAGGCCGCCGCCGGCCGGCAGCAGGCCCACGCCCACTTCCACCAGGCCCATGTACGACTCCATCGCCGCCACGCGCCGCGCGCAGTGCACCGCCAGCTCGCAGCCGCCGCCCAGCGCCATGCCGCGCACGGCAGCCACCACCGGCACCGGCGAGTAGCGCATGCGCAGCAGCGCCGCCTGCAGCCCGGACGACGCTTCGACCACGCCCTTGACGCCGCTCTTCATGAAGATCGGCATCACCTCCTCGAGGTTGGCGCCGGCCGAGAACACGTCGTCGGGCGACCAGATCACGAGGCCCTTGTAGCCGGCCTCGGCCAGGTCCAGCGCCTTGACCAGGCCCTCGCCCACCGTCGGGCCGATCAGGTGCAGCTTGGACGTGATGCTGGCGATCAGCACCTCGCCGTCGAGCGTCCACAGCCGCACGTGGTCGTTCTTCCAAACCTCGGTGCCGCTCTTCAGCGCAGAGACGGCGCCGGAGCCGAGCACGTTTTCGGGGAAGTGCTGGCGCAGGTAGACCGGCAGGCTGCTGCGTGGCACGTAGCTTTTCGTCGCCGGACTCCACGAGCCCTCGGGCGTGTGCACGCCCCGTTGCGGCACCGGCCCGTCGAACACCCAGCCCGGCAGCGGCGCCTTGGACAGCGCCTTGCCGGCGTCGATGTCCTCCTTGACCCACTGCGCCACCGGCTGCCAGCCCGCCTCCTGCCACAGCTCGAAGGGGCCCTGCTTCATGCCGAAGCCCCAGCGCATCGCGAAGTCGACGTCGCGCGCGCTGTCGGCGATGGCCTCCAGGTGCACCGCGGCGTAGTGGAAGCCGTCGCGCAGGATGGCCCACAGGAACTGCGCCTGCGGGTGGCTCGATTCGCGCAGCAGCTTCAGCCGCTCGGCCGCGGGCTTCTTGAGCATGCGCTCGACGATCGCCTCGGCCTTGCCGCCGCCGGCCACGTAGTCGGCCTTGGCCGGATCGAGGCGCAGGATGTCCTTGCCGACCTTCTTGAAGAAGCCCGCGCCGCTCTTCTGGCCGAGCGCGCCCTTGCCGATCAGCGCCGCCAGCACCGGCGGCGTCGCGTACATCGGGTGGAAGGGGTCGCCCGCCAGCGTGTCCTGCATCGTCTTGATGACGTGCGCCATCGTGTCCAGACCGACGACATCGGCGGTGCGGAAAGTGCCGCTCGACGCGCGCCCCAGCTTCTTGCCGGTGAGGTCGTCGACGACGTCGTACGAGAGGCCGAAGTTCTCGGCCTCCTTCATCGTCGCCAGCATGCCGGCGATGCCGACGCGGTTGGCGACGAAGTTGGGCGTGTCCTTGGCACGCACGACCGACTTGCCGAGCGTGCTGGTGACGAAGCTCTCGAGCCGGTCCAGCACCTCGGGCTTCGTGGCCGGCGTCGCGATCAGCTCCACCAGCTGCATGTAGCGTGGCGGGTTGAAGAAGTGGATGCCGCAGAAGCGCGGCCGGATCGACTCGGGCAGCGCTTCGGACAGTTTCGTGATCGACAAGCCCGAGGTGTTGCTGGCGACGATGGCGTGCGGAGCGAGCGCCGGCGCGACCCGGGCGTACAGGTCCAGCTTCCAGTCCATGCGCTCGGCGATGGCCTCGATGACGAGGTCGCATTCGCCGAGCCTGGTCAGATGCTCCTCGTAGTTGGCCTGCTCGATCAGCACGGCGTCGCCGGCGACGCCCAGCGGCGAGGGCTTGAGCTTCTTCAGGTTCTCGACAGCCTTGGTGACGATGCCGTTCTTCGGTCCTTCCTTGGCAGGCAGGTCGAAAAGGATCACCGGCACCTTGCAGTTGACGAGGTGGGCGGCGATCTGCGCGCCCATCACGCCGGCGCCGAGCACGGCGGCCTTGCGCACGACGAAACGATTCATGGCGGATTCCTGCGGGGTTGTCATTCGATGCGGATCCAGGTCTGGTTGCGATAGAAGGGGCCGATGAAGCCGCGCACCTGCAGCGTCTTGCCGCCGTCCTGCGGCGTCAGGCGCACGCGGTAGGTCTTGCCGTTGTTGGGATCGAGGATGGTGCCGCCGTCCCAGTACGGCTCGTCGGGGTTCTTCTTCACGCCCTCGACGATGGTCATGCCCAGCACCGGCTGGTCCTTGCGTGCATCGGTGCACTTGTCGCACCGGCTGTCCTGCTTGCTCGGGTCGAGCAGCTTGTCGACCTTGCCGCCGAGCACGCCGGCGGTCTCGGTGATGCGCACGTAGGACTTCTCCTGCTTGGTCTCGTCGTCGATGGTCTTCCACAGCCCCACCGGAGTCGCCTGCGCGAAGGCGTGCGCGGCGGTGAAGGCGAGTGCGGCGGCCAGCGCCGTCTGCCGGGCGATCTGCCGGGCGATCTTGTGCATGCGGTTCTCCTCGAAGCCGGGTTGCAGGAACGTGACTCTAGGACTCTAGAACAGCGCCTCGTCCATCGCCATCAGCGGCGCGAGACCCGCACGCGCAGTGCGGATGAGGCCGGCCGTCTCGGGCAGCAGCTTGGCGAAGTAGAAGCGCGCCGTCGCCAGCTTGGCCTTGTAGAACGGATCGCCGCTGTCCTGCTTGTCCAGCGCCACCTTGGCCATGCGGGCCCAGAAGTAGGCAAACACGAGGTGGCCGCACACGCGCAGGTAGTCCACCGCCGCCGCGCCCACCTCGTCGGCGTTGCCGAAGGCCTTCATGCCGAGTTCGGTGCTGAGCTTGGTGACCTTGTCGCCGATGTCCGCGAGCGGATTGACGAACTCCTGCATCGCGTCGTCGGTGCCGTGCTCCTCGATGAACTCCTGCACCAGCTTGCCGAACTTCTTGAGCTTGGCGCCGTTGTCGCCGAGCACCTTGCGGCCCAGCAGGTCGAGGCTTTGCACGGTGTTCGTGCCCTCGTAGATCATGTTGATGCGCGCGTCGCGCACGTACTGCTCCATGCCGTTGTCGCGCACGTAGCCGTGGCCGCCGAAGACCTGCATGCAATGGCTGGTGGCGATCCAGCCGTTGTCGGTGACGAAGGCCTTGACGATGGGCGTCAGCAGCGCGGTGAGGTCGTCGGCCTCCTTGCGCTCGTCCTCGTCGTCGCTGCCGAGCATCTTGTCGATCAGCAGTGCGACGTAGATGGCCAGTGCGCGGCCGCCTTCGGCGTAGGCGCGCGCCGTGAGCAGCATCTTGCGCACGTCGGGGTGCACGATGATCGGATCGGCCGGCTGGTCCGGCGCCTTGGGGCCCGACAGCGCGCGCATCTGCAGCCGCTCCTTGGCGTAGGCGGCGGCGTTCTGGTAGGCGACTTCGGTCAGGCCCAGGCTCTGGTTGCCCACGCCCAGGCGCGCCGCGTTCATCATCACGAACATCGCCGCCAGCCCCTTGTTCGGCTCGCCGACCAGCGTGCCGACGGCACCGTCGAGGCTGATCTGGCAGGTGGCCGAGCCGTTGATGCCCATCTTGTGCTCGAGGCCGGTGCACCAGACGGCGTTGCGCGCACCGGGCTTGCCGTCGGCGCCGATCACGTACTTGGGCACCACGAACAGGCTGATGCCCTTGCTGCCGTGCGGTGCGTCCGGCAGGCGCGCCAGCACGAGGTGCACGATGTTGGGCGCCATCTCGTGGTCGCCGGCGCTGATGAAGATCTTCTCGCCGGTGATCCTGTAGCTGCCGTCGGCCTGCGGCTCGGCCTTGGCGCGCAGCAGCCCGAGGTCGGTGCCGCAGTGCGACTCGGTCAGGCACATCGTGCCCATCCACTCGCCGCTGGTGAGCTTGGGCAGGTAGGTCGCCTTCTGCTCGTCGGTGCCGTGCGCGTGCAGGCATTCGTAGGCGCCGTGCGACAGCCCCGGATACATCGCCCAGGCCTGGTTGGCCGAGTTCAGCATCTCGTACAGGCACTGGTTGAGCACCACCGGCAGCCCCTGGCCGCCATGCTCGGGGTCGACCGCCAGCGCCGGCCAGCCGCCTTCGACGTACTTGTCGTAGGCCTCCTTGAAGCCCTTGGGCGTGCGCACGGTGCGCGTGGCCCGGTCGAGCGCACAGCCCTCGAGGTCGCCTGATTGATTCAGCGGGAACACCACCTCGGCGGCGAACTTGCCGGCCTCCTCGATGACGGCGTTGATCGTCGCCTCGTCGATGTCGGCGTGGCGCGGACAGGCCTCGAGTTCGTCGACGACATGCAGCAGTTCGTGCATCACGAACTGCATGTCGCGCAGCGGGGGCGTGTAGGTGGGCATGCGGGTCTCCCAGGTGATGGCGAAAAAGCGTTGCCGGCCAGCCGGTCGTGAGCGCGCTCAGCGCGCAGCCGTTCGTACCGCCCTGCGCGCCCGCAGTGCGGGCGTGGGCGCCGGCGGCGCTGGTGCTGGCGCCGGTGTCGGTGTCGGTGATGCGGCTGTGGCTGCGGCTGCGTCGACCGGTCGGTAGTGCGCGAGCAGGCGCTCGAAGCCGCGGCGTGCACGGTCGAGCACGCCCGGATTGCGCAGGAAGCGCGCGTCGTGGTGCAGCGCGAGGATCAGGCCGTGGATCTCGAACAGCATCTGCTCGGTGTCGGTATCGGCGCGCAACTGGCCGGCGTCGACGGCCAGGCGGATGGCGCGCTCGAGTGCCGCGTGCCAGGCGCGCACCATCGTCGCCAGCGCGTCGCGCACGGGGCCGGGGCGGTCGTCGAAGTCGACCGCGCCGCTGATGTAGATGCAGCCCGAGTCGAGTTCGACCGAGACGCGGCGCACCCAATGCTCGAACAGCGCATGCAGTCGCGGCAGCCCGCGCGGCTCGTTCATCGCCGGGAAGAACACCTCCTGCTCGAAGCGCGCGTGGTACTCGTGCACGACCGAGATCTGCAACTCCTCGCGCGAGCCGAAGTGCGCGAACACGCCCGACTTGCTCATCTGCGTGACTTCGGCCAGCGCTCCGATCGACAGGCCCTCGAGGCCCATCTGCGAGGCCAGCCCGAGCGCGGCGTCGAGGATCGCGGCACGCGTCTGGCGGCCCTTGGGTGCGCGCGCCCCCTTGGCCGCGGCCCCGCGCGCAGGCTGCGCCGCGCGCTCCACGCCACTGCGTCCCGGCGCGCGCGCCGGGGCATCGGGGAAGACGGGGGGTGTGGGCATCGACAAGGAACGAACGATCGTTCTATTCTTGCCGACCGCGGCGCTCGCTGCACGGATGGCGGCGACTTCTAGGGGCAGGCTCCTAATTCGCGATCGATCGGCCCCAGCGCCTTCCGGCTCCTGGCGGAGCCACTCGACGCTCTCTGTCCTGCGGACGCGCAGCGCCCTTCACACGCAGCGCTCAATCCCCCTCGTCGTCGCGTCCCGCTTGCGCATCGCGCTCGGCGTCGCGCACCGCGGCATCGAGCGGCGCACGCAGCGCCGCGGCATCGCGCACGAAGGCCTCGCGCGTCACCGGCTTGACCCACAGCAGCGCCGGCGGCGGCAGGGTCGAAACGTACAGCTCGGAGAACCAGCGATCCTGGTGCTGCTGGTTGAGCGCGAGCAGCACCGCGACGCCGACGCCGAAGCCGCTCCAGCCGACGATGCGCAGCGCGCGCCGATAAAGCGGCGCGACGAGCCGCGCATGGGCGAGCAGCAGGGCCACGGCGCAGGCGGCCACGGCGCCGCTGGCCACGCGCGACAGCAGCGCGATCGACGTGAGCGCCGCCGCCCACGGCAGCGCGAAGGCCACCAGCTCCATCACCAGCAGCCCGCGTGCGGCGACCGCCAGATGCGCCCAGAACTCGAAGCGGTGCTGGAACAGCTTGGACGCCAGCGCCCACAGCACGCACCAGCCGGCCAGCGCGAAAGGCACGACGACGACCGGCACCAGCCAGTCGGTGAAGCGGCTGCCGGGGTCGATCTGGATCGCGAAGCCGGCCAGCATCCAGCCCCACAGCAGCGCGGCCAGCAACAACGTGACGGCACGCGGGGCCGCGCGGGCCAGCGGCCGCTCGGGGGCGAGCGCTTCGCCGGCCAGCCGTAGCCGCAGCTTCGTCGCGCCAAGCACGAAGCCCTGCTCGCCCGCCGGCAGCGTCAGGCATGCACCCGCCGGCAGCCGCCGCCGCCCGACCTGCGCGCCGTTGAGGCCCGGCAGCACCTGCAGTTCGATGGTCGCTGCTGTCGCCGTCGGCGTCGTCGGCGTCGCCGGCGCAGCGGGTTCCAGCCGCGCGTGGTGCGCGGCGACATGCGGGTCGTCGAGCACGATGTCGTTGTCGATCGCGCGGCCTATCGTCACCGGCCAGGCCGCCACCGGCACACCGCGCAGCACGCGGCCTTCGCGATCGAGCACTTCGACCAGCGCGAGGAGCGGCACACTCATCGCGCAGGCCCCCGCAGTGCGGCCGAGGCCGCAGTGAGCGCCCCTGCAGTCGCCGCCGCAGGCGCCTGTGCATTCGCCGCTGCCGGCGCCGCTGCGGGCGACGACGACCGGGCGTCAGGCGGCGCCTGCGGCAGCGTCGGTGCCACCGGCACGGCGCGGTTGACGCCGAAGCCGGCGAGGTAGTGCGCTGCCAGCCGCTGGGCGTTGTCGAAGGAGATTCCGAAGGCGTCGAAGCGCCCCTGCACGCCACTGTCGGCGGCGTCCAGCGTGGCCACCAGCAGGGCAAGGTCGAACAGGCCCGGCAGCTTCTTGTACTCGCGCAGACACAGCACGGCGCGCAGCGCCAGGCCGTCGCCCTGCACGTAGTTCTCGCGGCACTGCGGCGCGGTCTGCTGGCGGCCGCCCGCGAAACCCTCGTTGCGAAAGCTCTTCGAGTAGCGATCCGCAAAGCGCAGCCAGCCGAGCCGGCGCCCGTCGTAGGCCTCGTGGCGCACGACGAGGTAGCCGGTGAGCAGGCTGCCGTTGACGAAGACGCGGCTGTCCATCGCGCAGTCCGAGCGCTCGAACTGCAGGCCGCGCGCCTCGGGCGCCGTGCTCGAGCCCCAGCAGCGCATGAAGCGCTCCTGCGGCACCGGCACCCGGTAGTGCGCCTGGCCCGAAGGGCGCCACGGCAGCGCGATGAAGGCATCGACCAGTGCCTGCTGGTGCGCCGCGAGTTGCGCCGAAATACGCGCATACAGCGGCGCGCCGACCGGCCGCGCGTCGCGGCTGCGCAGCAGCAGCGCCTGCGCGAACGCCGCCGGCACGAGGAAGCTGACCTGCTCGCCGTCGCGCCGCGTGGCGACGTTGATGCCGATCACGCGCCCGGCGTCGTCGAGCGCCGGGCCGCCGCTCATGCCGGCCGAGATCGAGCCGCCGAAGAAGATCGTCGGCAGGAAGCTGCGCTCCGCGAGCCCGTTGTAGGCGCCTCCCACCACGGCGAAGCCGACGTCCAGCGGGTTGCCGAGCGAGTAGATGCGCTCGCCGCGCTGCAAGGGCTCGCCGGCCGGCCGGAACGCGAGCGCGCCGCGCCCGGCCAGCGCCGCGGGGTCGGCCACGCGCAGCAGTGCGAGGTCGTGCACGACGTCCACGTCGAGCAACTGCAATGCGCCCTGGCGGCCGTCGGCGGTGGCGAACACCAGCCGGTACTGCGACGGTCGCAGCGCGAACTGGCTGACGACGTGGTAGTTGGTGACGATGTG
>JAGWTJ010000296.1 GCA_028869005.1 Burkholderiales bacterium
GGCGTTGCCGATGAAGTACTCGATCTCGGCGGCCTGGTAGGCGGTGTTCAGCGGCAGGTAGACGTAGCCGGCGCGCAGCACCGCGAGGTAGAGCAGCAGCGCCTCCACCGACTTCTCCGTCTGCACCGCCACGCGCGCGCCGGCCGGCAGGCCGAGCGAATCGAGCAGGTTGGCGATCATCGCGGTGGCGCGCTCGATGTCGCGCCAGGTGTAGAGCAGCGGCGCGCCGGGGCCGTCGGCGGTCTCGATGGCGATGCCGTCGAGCTCGGCGGGAAAGCCCGCGCGCAGGGCGACGAACAGGTTCTGGTTCTCGTGCATGGGCAAAGCTCCGTGCCGCGTCAGCCCCTCTGGAAGCGCGGCGTTCTCTTCTCGATGAAGGCGCTCACGCCTTCGCGGTGTTCCTCGCTGGGCGCGTAGGCGTAGTGCGCGAGCCGCTCGGCCTCGCTCGGCCCGCCGCTGGCGAGCTGGCGCAGCGTGCGCTTGTTGATGCGCGCCGCCTGCGGCGAGAGATGCCCCATCGCCCTGGCGCGCGCCAGCGCATGCGCGGCCACCTCGGCATCGGGCAGCACGGCGTGCACCAGGCCGTGGTGCTGCGCGGCAGCGGCGTTGAACAGGCGCGCCTCGAGCAGCATCTCGCGCAGCACCGCCTCGGGCACCACGCGCGAGACCACCTCCAGCTCGAGCGGCGCCATCGGGAAGCCGAGGCGTGCGATCGGCGCGCCGAAGCGGCTGCCTTCGCCGCACACGCGCAGGTCGCAGCAGGCCGCGATCTCCAGCCCGCCGCCGATGCAGTTGCCCTCGATCTGCGCGATCAGCGGGATGTCGCAGGCGAGCATCGCGTGCAGCGCCGGCGCCACCACGTTCTCGTGGAAGTCGCGCAGCGTGGCTTCCTCGAAGCGGAACTCGGCGAACTCGACGATGTCGCCGCCGGCCGCGAAATGCCCGCCGGCGCCGCACACCACCACGGCTTGCGGCGCGTCGGCGGGCGGCAGCGCCTGCAGGTGCAGCATCAGCGCCTGCAGCTCGCGCCACATCGCGATGTCGATGGCGTTGAGCTTGGCCGGGTTGGCCAGCGTCAGGCGGGCGACGCCCTCCGCACCGTGCTCCAGCGTGATCGAACCGGGCATGTTCAGTCGAGTTTCGCGCCCGAGGCCTTCACCACCTCGGTCCAGCGCTTCACCTCGCTGCCGACGAACTTGCCGAAGTCGGCGCCGTAGAGGTTGGGCGTGTCGGCGCCCAGGCCGTTCCAGACCGCCTTCAGGTCATCCGAGTTGAGCGCCTTCTTCATCTCGGCCTGCATCGCCTCGATCGCGGCCGCCGGCGTGCCCTTGGGCGCCCACAGGCCGTACCAGGTGGCGACCTGGTAGGTCGGCACGCCGCCTTCCTTGGCGGTGGGCACGTTGGCGAAGCCTGGGGCGCGCTTGTCGCTGGCCACCGCGATCGCCTTGATGCGCCCGCCCTTGATGTGCGTGGCCGAGGAGCCCAGGCCGTCGAACATCATGTCGACCTGGCCGGCGATCAGGTCCTGCAGCGCCGGGCCGGCGCCGCGGTAGGGGATGTGGGTGATGAAGGTCTTGGTCTGCAGCTTGAAGAGCTCGCCGGCCAGGTGGTGCGAGGTGCCGTTGCCGGCCGAGCCGTAGTTGAGCTTGCCGGGGTTCTTGCGCAGGGTGTCGAGCAGGCCGGCCAGGTCGTTGGCGGCGACGCGCTGCGGGTTTACCACGATCACCTGCGGCACGCTGGAGATCAGGCCGACGGGCACGAAATCCGTCTCGATGTTGTAGTCGAGCTTGGGGTACATCGAGGGCGCGATGGTGTGGTGCACCGCGCCCATGAAGAAGGTGTAGCCGTCGGGTGCCGCCTTGGCGGCGATGCTCGCGCCCACCGTGCCGCCCGCGCCGCCCTTGTTGTCGATGACGAACTGCTTGCCGATGTTCTTGGTCATCACGGCGAACAGCGGCCGTGCGAAGGCGTCGGTGCCGCCGCCGGCGGGGAAGGGCACGACGATGGTGACCGGCTTGGCCGGCCAGGCGTCCGCGGCCGCGGCGAACGGCGCGGCGGCCAGCGCGGTGAGGCCCGCCAGCGCGAGGGTGGCGCGGCGCAGGGTCGAGGGACGGGAGCGATGCATGCGGGTCTCCAGGGTTGTTCGGTTCAGAGCAACGACGTCAGGAGCCGTGACTGTGCCACTTCTCCGCGGACGAACTTCTCGTGGTGGGTCTCGACTTTGTCGAGGTCGTAAAGGTAATTAACCATCATGCCCCAGGACTGGCGGCGCCCCTTCTCCGACAGGTCGCCGAGTGGGTTGAGCCGCTCGAGGCGCGCGCCGTTGTCGAGGTGGAAGCGGGCCACCGGGTCGCCGTCGGCGCCGCTGGCATGCCAGCCGAGGGAGTAGGCGGCCAGCCGCAGCAGCGCCTGGGCGGCCGGCTCGGGCAGCGCACGCAGGGTGCTGGCCTGGGCCAGCTTGTCGAGCTCGCCGCCGCAGGCGTCGCGCAGCGCGGCATGGGCTTCGAGCAGGCGCTGCGCGCGCGCCTTGGGCAGGCCCTCGCAGCGCGCGCCGGCCTTCACCCAGGGCACGAAACCCGGGATCGGCGAGAGCGTGCAGAAGGTCTTGAGCTGCGGCAGCTCGCGCTTCAACTCCTCGGCCACGCGCTTGATCAGGAAGTTGCCCAGCGACACGCCCTTGAGGCCGGGCTGGCAGTTGCTGATCGAATAGAAGGCCGCCACCTTGAACTGGCTCGCCGGCAGCGGCGCCGAGGTCTTGTCGATCAGCGGTGCGATCGCCGCCGGCATGGCCGGCAGCAGCGCCACCTCGACGAAGATCAGCGGCTCGGCGGGCAACTGCGGGTGGAAGAAGGCGAAGCAGCGGCGATCGGGTTGCAGGCGGCGGCGCAGGTCGTCCCAGCCGTCGATCTGGTGCACCGCCTCGTGGCGGATGATCTGCTCGAGCAGTTGCGCCGGCGAGTTCCAGTCGACGCGCTCGAGCTTCAGGAAGCCGGGGTTGAACCAGCTCGACAGCAGGTGCAGGAAATCGGCCTCGACCGCCTGCAGCTCCGGCTGCGCGGGCATGCGCTGCAGCAGCGCGCGGCGCATCGCGACGATGCTGCCGGTGCCGCCGGGCGAGCGGTTGATGCGGCGCAACAGCTCCTGGCGCGGCGGCTCGGCGCTTTGCGTCAGGCGCTGCAGCGTGGCGGCGTTGGGCGTCTCGGCGTAGGCGCGTGCGCTCGCCAGCACGGCCTTGGGGTCGGGGCTGAAGTCACGCGAGAGGCGCTCGAAGAACGTCGCCTGCGCGTCGTCGGGCAGCTCGCGGAAGCGCGCCACCAGGTCGCGCGCGATCGCCACGCTGTTGGCCTCGCCGCGCTCGGAGAGCAGCCGGCGGCAGTCGATCAGCAGGCCGCGCAGCTGGCGCGCGCCGTTGAGGTTGCGCGCTGCATTCTTCAGCTCATCGAGCATGCGGGGCTCCCTGGGCGCGTTCGCTCTGGCGCAGCGCCTTGAGCGCCGCGAGCTGCGCCATCAGGTGGTCGTGCATGACGCGCTCGGCGCGCGCCGCGTCGCGCTGCACGATGGCGTCGAGCAGC
>JAGWTJ010000297.1 GCA_028869005.1 Burkholderiales bacterium
CGAAGGCCGGGATCAGCTCGCCGCGGTACACGCCGGGCAGCAGCGCGGCCTTTTGCGCCTCGTTGCCGAACAGGCTCACCGGCGCGCTGCCCAGGCCCTGCATGGCGAGCGCGAAGTCGGCCAGCCCGGCGCCGCGCGCCAGCGTCTCGCGCGCCAGCGCCAGGCTGCGCACGTCGACCTCGTCGCGCAGGCCGCCGTAGGCCGCCGGCACGCAGGCGCGCAGCAGCCCGGCGCGGCCGAGCTCGCGCACGAGAAGCACCACGGTGTCGTCGGCGCTCGCGCCGCCGTGCCCGCTCGGTCCGAGCAGGCCCGGCAGCGCGTCGGCGCTCCAGCGCTCGAGCTCGGCGACGAGCGCGCGATGGCCGTCGTCGAAGAACGGCCAGTCCTGATAACTGCGGTCGGCCATGCCTGAAGTCTCCTCGCGGTCTCGCCGCCTTCAATCGCCCTGGAAGACGGGCTTTTGCTTGGCCGCGAAGGCGTGATAGGCGCGCTCGAAGTCGTTGGTCTGCATGCAGATCGCCTGCGCCTGCGCCTCGGCCTCGATGCACTCGCCCAGGCCCGAGTTCCACTCCTGCCACAGCATCGTCTTGGTCATCGCGTGGCCGAAGGTCGGGCCGTCGGCGAGTTCGGTGGCCAGCGCCGTGGCCGAGGCGAGCAGCGCGTCGGGCTCGACCAGGCGGTTGTAAAAGCCGAAGCGCTCGGCCTCCTCGCCGCCGACGACGCGCCCCGTGTAGAGCAGGTCGGCGGCGCGCGACAGCCCGATCAGGCGCGGCAGCAGCGTGCACGCGCCCATGTCGGCGCCGGCCAGGCCGACGCGCACGAACAGGAACGCCAGCTTGGAGCGTGCGGTGGCGATGCGCATGTCGGAGGCGCAGGCGATCATCGCGCCGGCGCCGGTGCACACGCCGTCGATGGCGGCGATGATGGGCTGCGGGCAGGCGCGCATCGTCTTCACCAGGTTGCCGGTCATGCGCGTGAACTGCAGCAGCTCGGGCATCTCCATCTTGACCAGCGGGCCGATGATCTCGTGCACGTCGCCGCCCGAGCAGAAGTTGCCGCCTTCGCCGGCGAACACGATGGCCTTGATGTCGCTGGCGTACACCATCTCCGAGAACAGCGCGCCGAGCTCGGCGTAGGAGTCGAAGGTGAGCGGGTTCTTGCGGTCGGGGCGGTTGAGGGTGATCGTGGCGACCTTGCCCTTGGCCTCGTAGCGGAAGTGCTTGGCCTGGTAGCCGGCGAGCGGGATGCGTTTCATCGTGGGACTCCTGTGCGGGTTGGGTGTGGCGTGCCGGGGTGGGCGCGGGCCGGCGGACGTGATGATGGACGCGACGGCGAACGGCGCGGCACGAGGCGCTGGCCGCTAGAATCGCGCCGCTTCGAAGGGGTGGGTCGATGGGCAAGCAGACGGTGATGGAGATCGATGTCCGGTTCGGCGATTGCGATCCGGCGGGGATCGTCTTCTTCCCACGCTACCACCGCTGGATGGACGCTGCGTCGCTCAACTTCTTCATGACCTGCGGCGTCAAGCCGTGGCACGAACTCGAGCAGATCAACGGCATCGTCGGCACGCCGCTGCTCGAGCATCACGCGCGCTTCGTCACCAGCTCGACCTACGGCGAGCGGCTGCGCATCACGACCTCGGTCGTCGAGTGGCGACGCAAGGTGTTCGTACAGCGGCACGTCGTCACGCGCGGCGACGACCTCGTCTGCGAGAGCGACGAGACGCGCATCTTCGTCGTGCGCGACGCCGAAGATCGCCGCAAGATCCGCGCGATTGCCGTGCCCGAGGACATCCGACGCCTGTGCGAGTGAAGGCATTGCGTTAGCAGCAGGCCCTAGGAACGATCCGGATCGTCGGCCATCGTCGCCGACGGCCGCGGCGTACGCGCCAGCCAGTCCTCGATGGCCTCGACGTGCTCGGTCTCCTCGGCGGCGAACTCGACGGCCAGACGTCGCACTTCGCCGTCGCCGGTCTGCTGCCCGACCTGCGCGTAGTACTCCATCGCGCGCACCTCGTTCTCGCGCGCGTAGCGCAACGCGTTGTAGGCCGACAGCGTGTAGTCGAACGCCTCCTCGCCGCCGACCTCGGGCGGCACCGACCATTGGAACTGGTTCGGGCGCAGCACGGGCAGCTCGATGCCGACAGCGCGCTCGACGATCGAGTCGTGGTGCAGCTTGGAGTAGTGCACCATGTCGCGGAACAGCTGCGACACCTCGTCGTTGCGGTGCGCCTCCATCATGTCGGCCAGCTCCTGGTAGCGCTCGGCGGCCTCGCGTTCGAGTGCGATGGCGTGGGCGAGGAAGACGGGCAGGGTGTAGTCCATGGCAGGCAGTCTCGGCGGTCGAGTGGAAGCGTGTGTTCGGACGATGGTCAGCCGACCATCGTCAGGCCGCCGCTCACGCTCAGCACCTGGCCGGTGACGTAGGCAGCGCGGTCGCTGGCGAAGAAGACGATGGCGTCGGCCACTTCCTCGGGCTTGCCGAGGCGGCGGAACGGGATCGCCTTGGTCAGCGCGTCCTTGACCTTGTCGGGCACGGCCGCCATCAGCGGCGTGTCGGTCGGGCCCGGGCAGACGCAGTTGACGTTGATCTGGTAGCGCGCCACTTCGCGCGCCAGCGACTTGGTGAAGGCGATGAGGCCGCCCTTGGCGCCGGAGTACACGGTTTCGCCCAGGCTGCCGACGCGGCCGGCGTCGCTGGCCACGTTGACGATGCGGCCGCTGCCGCGCTCCATCATCGCCGGCAGCAGCGCCTTGACGAGCAGCATCGGGCCGACCAGGTTGAGCGCGATGAGCTTGCTCCAGAACTCGGGAGTGCCTTCCCAGAACGGCTGCGTCTTGCCCCAGCCGGCGGCGTTGACGATCACGTCGGGCGCGCCGTGGCGCTGCAGCACGGTGGCGGCGAAGGCGGCGATGGAAGCCGCTTCGGTGAGGTCGACCTGCAGGAACTCGGCGTCGTGTCCGGCCGCCTTCAGCTGCGCGGCGGCTTGGGCGCCGGCGTCGGTGTTGACGTCGGCCAGCAGCACGCGCACGCCTGTGGCGGCGAGCGCCTGCGCGGTGGCGCGGCCGATGCCGGAAGCGGCGCCGGTGACGAGGGCTGTGCGTGGGTTCTGCGTCATGTTCGAAGGCTCCTGATCGGTGTGGAATGCGGGATCAGCGCTTGTCGCGTGCCAGGAAGGCGGCGACCAGCGCCTGCGTCCTGGCATCGGCATACAGCGCACGGGTGTGCTCGCGCTCCTCGGCGAAGCCGTCGCGCGTCGGGTCGAGCGCGGCCGCCAGGCATTGCTTGGCGGCGGCCAGCGCGTGCCGCGGCAGCGCGGCCAGCCGCTCGGCGAGAGCGCGCGCGCCGGCTTCGAGCTCGGCGCGCGGCAGCGCCCATTGCACCAGACCCAGGCGCTCGGCGCTGGCGCCGTCGACCGTCTCCGCGCCCAGGATCAGGCGCCGCGCCAGGCCCGGGCCGACGAGTCTCGTCAAACGTTGAGTGCCGCCGGCCGCGGCGAGCAAGCCGAGACCCGCTTCGGGCAACCCGACGCGCGCTTCGTGCGCGGCGATGC
>JAGWTJ010000047.1 GCA_028869005.1 Burkholderiales bacterium
AGCAGCGCCTTGCCGGCGCGCGACACCGGCGCGCGGCCGAGCCGGCCCGAGATCCAGCCGCCGGCGTCGACCAGTGCATCCAGATCGATGCCGGTGTCGATGCCCATGCCGCGCAGCATGAACACCACGTCCTCGCTCGCGACGTTGCCGGTGGCGCCCTTGGCGTAGGGGCAGCCGCCGAGGCCGGCGATGCTGGCGTCGAAGGTGTGCAGCCCCATCTCGAGGCAGGCGTAGATGTTGGCCAGCGCCTGGCCGTAGGTGTCGTGGAAATGCCCGCTCACCTCGACCAGAGGAAAGTGCTTCAGCGCCCGCTCCATCGCCGCCTGCGCGCGCCGCGGCGTGCCGACGCCGATGGTGTCGGCGATGCCGCAGTGGTCGACGCCGATGCCCTTCATCAGCACGACGACGCGCTCGACCTCGTCGGCGCTCACCTCGCCCTGGTACGGGCAGCCGAGCGCGCACGAAATCGCCGCGCGCACCTTGAGCCCCGCCGCGTGCGCCGCTGCCACCACCGGCGCGAAGCGCTCCACGCTCTCGGCGATCGAGCAGTTGATGTTGCGGCGGCTGAAGGCCTCGCTGGCGGCGCCGAACACCACCACCTCGTCGGGCCGGATCTCGGGCCGCGCCAGCGCCGCCTGCAGGCCCTGCATGTTGGGCACCAGCACCGAGTAGCGCACGCCCGGCCGGCGCACGACGGCGGCCATGACCTCGGCGTTGTCGGCCATCTGCGGCACCCACTTCGGGCTCACGTAGCTCGTGACCTCGATCTCGCGGCAGCCCGCCGCCTGCAGCCGATGCACGAGCTCGACCTTGTCGGCCGCGCCGATCGGCTGCGCCTCGTTCTGCAGCCCGTCGCGCGGGCCGACCTCGACGAGAGTGACGTGGGTGGGGAACATGGCGCGGGGGAAGCGGGGCGACGGCGCACTATAGCGAGGCGGCCGTGACCCTTGCGCGCGCGAGTCCGGCGCGGCGCCGCGGCGCCGCCATCAGATCTGATCGAGCGGACTGCGCACGCCGCGCCCGCCGCGGTTGAGCACGTGCGTGTAGATCATGGTCGTCGACACGTCGCTGTGGCCGAGCAGTTCCTGCACGGTGCGGATGTCGTAGCCGGCCTGCAGCAGATGGGTGGCGAACGAGTGGCGCAGCACGTGAGGAGAACAGGGCTTGACGATACCGGCGCGGCGCGCGGCCAGCGTCACCGCCTTCTGCACCGTGGCCTCGTGCAGATGATGGCGGCGCACCTCGCCGCTGCGCGGATCGCTTGCGCGCCGGGTGCTCGGGAACACCCATTGCCAGCCCCATTGCCGCGGCGCCCCCGGATACTTGACGGCCAGCGCATCGGGCAGCCAGACCGCGCCGAAGCCGGCCGCGAGGTCGTCGTCGTGCACGGCCTTGGCGCGCGCCATCTGATGCTGCAGCGGCAGCAGCAGGTTCTCGGGCAGGACGGTGACGCGGTCCTTGCCGCCCTTGCCGGCGCGCACGACGAGCTCGCGGCGCGAGAACTCGACGTCCTTGACGCGCAGCCGCAGGCCCTCGAGCAGCCGCAGCCCGGTGCCGTACAGCAGCGACGCGACCAGATGCATCGTGCCGTTCATCTCGTGCAACAGCGCGCGCACCTCGGCCGGCGTCAGCACCACCGGCAGCCGCTGCCGCGCCTTGGCGATGACGATCTCGTCGAGCCAGGGCAGTTCGACGCCGAGCACCTGGCGGTAGAGAAACAGCAGAGCGGCTTTGGCCTGCGACTGGGTGGACGCGCCGACCTGGCGCTCGACCGCGAGCGAGGTCAGGAACGCCGTGACCTCGGCGGCGCCGAGCTCGCGCGGATGGCGGCGGCCGTGAAAGCGGACGAAGCGGCGGATCCAGTCGACGTAGGCAGCCTCGGTGCGGATCGAGTAATGCCGCACCCGGATTTCGTCGCGCACGCGCTCGAGCAGGCGCGGTGCGGGCTTCGGCGGCGATTCGCCCTGGGTCGCCTCGGGGTTGACGGGCGAGGCACGCAGCGCAGAATCCGTGCGCCCGGGAGCGGGTTGGACAGACAGGTCACCGACTTCAGGCGGTCCCTCGTCGTTTCGTGTGGAACCCAACAGTCAGAATATCTGGTGGTCGTCGAGCCCGGTGGGCATGTGGGCAGGCTGCATTTGAGCCTGTCCACATGTCCACGGGGCGGCAAGCAGGAGCATCAGATTGAACGTTGGAGTGGAGGCGCTGTTCACCAGCGCGTTGGGGCTGCAGCCGCCGTGGGTGGTTGAAGATGTCAAGCTGGATGTGCAGGGCAAGCGCATCGACTTCGAGGTCAGCTGCTCTGGTGCGCTGCTCACGTGCCCGGCCTGCGGTGCCGCCTCGCAGCCGGTGCATGACCGTCTGCGCCGCCAGTGGCGGCACCTGGACTTCTTCCAGTTCGAGGCCTGGCTGCACGCCGACGTACCGCGCGTGGCCTGCGCCAGTTGCGGCAAGACCACCCAGCTCAATGTGCCGTGGGCGCGACCCGGATCGGGCTTCACGGCCGCGTTCGAGGCGTTGGCGCTGGCCCTGTGCCGCGATCTCCCGGTGCGCCAGGCCGCCGCGCTGCTGCGCTGCGCGGACAAGCAACTGTGGCGACGCATCGAGTTCTACGTCGATCAGGCGCGCGCCCTGGAGAGCTTTGCAGGCGTGCAGATCGTGGGCATCGACGAGACCAGCTTGCGCCGTGGCCAGCACTACATCACCGTCGTGCACGACCTGGATGCCAAGCGGCTGCTGTTTGCCACCGAAGGCCGGGACCACCAGACGGTGCTGGACTTCGCTGCAGACCTCGAGGCCCACGGCGGGGATCCGGCCGAGGTGCGCCATGTGTGCATGGACATGAGCGCGGCGTATGCCAAAGGCACGAGCATCGCGCTGGCGCAGGCCGACATCAGCTACGACCGCTTCCACGTGATTGCCATGGCCATCCAGGCGATGGACGACGTGCGACGCGAGGAACTGCGCAGCGAACCCGAGGAAGTGGCCGCTGCGCTGCTGGGCGCGGACCCCAAGACGCGGCGCAACCTGCTGTGGGGGATGCGCAAGAACCCGGTAGGTTGGACAGGAGCACAGACCACCGCCATGCACTGGCTGCAGCGCTCGGCGCTCAAGAGCGCCCGGGCATGGCGTCTGCGCATGGCGTTGCGCGAGGTCTACGCACGCGCCCGCCAACACAACAACGCCGAACAGGCTGCCAGCGACTTGGCGGCCTGGACAAGTTGGGCCAGGCGCTGCCGGCTGGAGCCCTTCAAGAAGCTGGCCGCCACGATCAAGGAGCGCTTGGGCGCGGTCGTGCGCGGCATGCTCGATCACCGCAGCAATGCCTTCGTCGAGTCGATGAACGGGCAACTCCAGCAGGCCAAGCGCGCCGCCCGCGGCTACCGCACAGCGAAGAACTTCATCGCCATCGCCTACCTGCGACTGTCACGCTTGAAGAACCTGCCGCCTCACCCGTTCAGCGCCGCAGCGACCGTCGGATGAGACTGTCGCGTTCCACACGAAACGGCATAGAGCCCGCGTTTACCATCCGGCCCTGTGGCGACTTCGGCGCGCCAGTTCGGGAGCGAGGCAATGTCTCAGTTGCTTTCCAGGATTGATGCCGCACTTCAGACTGAGCAATCGCCGAGCAAACGTGGCGAGTTGCTTGCGCGTCGTGCGTGCTACCTCGCTAGGTTGGGACAGTTCAGTGAGTCGCGCGGACTGATTGAGCAGCTTCGGACCGCGTATGCATCGGGCTCGAACCCTAGTGTGTCGATCTGGATCATGTTGGCCGAGGGCCTTTTGCGCACGTTCGAGGAGCTGTCCACCGAGGGCCATGATCGCGTTATGCGGGCGCAGGTGCTGGCTGTAGCGATTCGGGATCGAACTCTTGTTGCTTGGACGTCTGCATGGCGTGCACATCTGCTTTCGGAGCATTCAGACTTCGGAGGTATGGCGCGCGCATTGGAAACAGCATTCGGTGCATGCGCAGATAATGAGCATGAGCCCATAGCGCGGGCCAGCATGGTACTTGCGAACGCGTATTCCACATGCGGTAAACGGGACCATGCGAACTGCTGGTACGCAGCCGCGAGACATCATGCTCTAGAAGTGGGCGATCAGGCGACCATCGACGCACTCATCTATAACAAGGCGGCGTTTGCGATGGGATGGCTTCGCGCTGAGGCCTGTTTTTCACCCATAGATGAATCGGATCTCGCAGCCATTGGGGACGAGATTACCTCGGCGAGAAACTACCAGAATCTGATCGGTATTCGCGCGGTGAGTAATTTCGCCGATCTGTGGCGGGCACGACTCGCGTTACTTCGAGGAAAATACCTCGATGCGATTGCTGGGTTGAATGAAGCTCGAGGCAAGGAGCCGTTTGCTATCTATAACTTCAACCAAGCAATGATCGATTTGGAACTTGCTTACTGCCATTTTCGATCAGGCGATTTGGACTCTGCCACGAAGCTAGCGGCAGGCCTGCAGGCGGATCTGAGCGGCTTACATCGAGATGAGCAACTGGTCGCTGGCTGGCTGTGTTCCCAAATGGACGAGGTTCTTCCCGCGAGGAAGGCAGAGGATCTCATCGGGGTGAGTCTTGATGCTGCCAAATCGGCGTACAGGTCTGAGCAGGATGAACTTGCCGCTGCTCTACAACGCTTCGATGGCATGGCGCCTCCAGGGCTTCCCGATGCACTCTTACCCCATCGTTTGCGGCCGAAGCACTGAGTGCGAGAAATGGATGCTCCCTTCATCGCCCTCCTCATGGGCTCCTCCAGCGACTGGGACACGCTCCGTGCCGCCGCGGAGGTGCTCGACGAATTCGGCGTCGGTTACGAGGCACGGGTGGTGTCGGCGCATCGCATGCCCGACGACATGTTCCGCTTCGCGGAGCAGGCCGAGGCGCGCGGGCTGGCGGCGATCATCGCCGGCGCCGGCGGGGCGGCGCATCTGCCGGGCATGCTTGCGGCCAAGACGACGGTGCCGGTGCTCGGCGTGCCGGTGGCCAGCAAGCACCTGAGCGGACTCGATTCGCTGTACTCGATCGTGCAGATGCCCAAGGGCGTGCCGGTCGCGACGTTCGCGATCGGGTCGGCGGGCGCCGCCAACGCCGCGCTGTTCGCCGTCGCGCTGCTGGCGCGCGGCGACGCCGCGTTGCGCGAGCGCCTGGCCGCGTATCGGTTGCGGCAGACCGAGGCTGCACGCGCGATGACGCAAGAGTTGAAGAAGTGAACGCCGCGAGCGGCGAGGCACGCGTGCCGGCACGGGCCCCGACGCAGCCAGCGTCGCCGCCGGTGGTCTCGCCAGGCGCCACGCTGGCCGTGCTCGGCGGCGGCCAGCTCGGGCGCATGTTCGTGCATGCGGCGCAGGCGCTGGGCTACCGCACCCTGGTGCTCGAGCCCGATGCCGGCGCGCCAGCCGGCGCGGCCGCGGATGTGCATCTGCGCGCCGCCTACGACGACGCGCAGGCGCTGGCCGACCTCGCGCGCCGTGCCGCGGCCGTGACCACCGAGTTCGAGAACGTGCCGGCAGCGGTGCTGCGGCGCCTGGCCGACGGCGAGCTGTCTGAAGGCACGCGCGTCGTCGTCGCTCCGCCGGCCGACGCGGTCCAGGTGTGCCAGCACCGCGTGCTGGAGAAGGCGCTGTTCGTGCGTGCCGGCGTGCCGTGCGCGCCGCATGCCGCGATCGAGTGCGACGCCGATCTCGGCGCTGCCGCGCTCGATGCCCTGCTGCCGGGCCTGCTGAAGACCTCGCGCCTGGGCTACGACGGCAAGGGGCAGGCCGCGGTCGCCACGCGCGCCGAGCTGGCCGCCGCGTGGCGACACTTCGGCGGCGTGCCCTGCGTGCTGGAGCGCAGGCTGGCGCTGGCGCACGAACTGAGCGTGATCGTGGCGCGCGGCGGCGACGGCCGCTGCGTGCACCTGCCGGTGCAGCAGAACCTGCATCGCGACGGCATCCTCGCGCTGACGCAGGTGCCGGCGCCCGATATTGACGTTGCCACCGCGGCATCGGCCATCGCCGCCGCCGAGCGCCTGGCGGCAGCGCTGTCGTACGTCGGCGTGCTGTGCGTCGAGTTCTTCGTGCTTGCCGACGGCTCGCTGGTGGCCAACGAGATGGCGCCGCGACCGCACAACTCGGGCCACTACAGCATCGACGCCTGCGACCTCTCGCAGTTCGAGCTGCAGGTGCGCACGCTGGCCGGACTGCCGCTGGTCGCGCCGCGCCTGCACTCGGCGGCGGTGATGATCAATCTGCTCGGAGACCTGTGGTTCGCACCAGGCGCCGCCACGCCGCGCGAGCCCGATTGGCCGGCGGTGCTGGCGCTGCCCGGAACCCATCTGCACCTTTACGGCAAGACCGAGGCCCGGCACGGGCGCAAGATGGGCCATCTGACGATCACCGCCGCCGACGCCGCCGGCGCGCGCGCGGTCGCGCTCGAGGCCGCGGCGCGGCTCGGGCTGCCGGGCCCGTGAGCCGCGCCGAGCCATGACGGCATCGACTGCGGCCGTCTGCGCCTGCAAGCCGATATGACGGTGCTCGCGGGCGACGATCCGGCGGCCATCGAGCGCGCCGCGCAGTGCCTGGCCGCGGGTGATCTGGTTGCGTTCCCGACCGAGACCGTGTACGGCCTGGGCGCACGCGCCGACGACGACGCGGCGGTGGCGCGCATCTTCGTCGCCAAGGGCCGTCCTGCCGACCATCCGCTCATCGTGCACGTGGCGAGCAGCGACGCCGCGCGGCACTTCGCGCCGCATCCGGGCGCGGCAGCACGCAAGCTGATGGCGGCGTTCTGGCCCGGCCCGCTGACGGTGATCGTGGCGCGCCATCCGGCGCGCGCAGGTGCGGCGGCCGGCGGCCAGGCGAGCATCGGGCTGCGCATGCCGGCGCACCCGGTGGCGCTGGCGCTGCTGCGCGAGTGCGCCGCACGCGGCGTGACGGGACTGGCGGCACCGAGCGCCAACCGCTTCGGTCGCGTCAGCCCGACGACGGCCGCGCACGTGGCCGCCGAGTTCGGCGCCGATCTGCTAGTGCTCGACGGCGGCGCCTGCACGGTGGGCATCGAGTCGGCGATCGTCGACTGCACGCCCGAGCCGCATGCGCCGCCGGCGCTGCTGCGCCCGGGCCAGATCGGGCGTGAGCGCATCGAGGCCGTGCTCGGCGTGCCGCTGGCCGAGCGCGGCGTCGATTCGCCGCGCGCCTCGGGCACGCTCGCCGCGCATTACGCGCCGCGCGCGACGCTGCGGCTGATGGCCAGCGACGTGCTCGCGGCACGCCTGGCCGGCCCGCCGCCCGCGGCGGCTGCCGGATGGGTGGGGGTATATTCGCGCCTCGTGCCGGCCGTCGGCTGGCAGCATCGCCGGATGCCCGACGATGCGGCAGCCGCAGCGCACGAGTTGTTCGCCGTGCTGCGTGAATTCGACGATCGGGGGGCATCGGCGATCTGGGTCGAACAGCCGCCGGAGCTGCCGTCGTGGGAGGGCGTGCGCGATCGGCTGCGTCGCGCCGCAGCGGCTGCGGCGGACGCCGATCCGCAGGCCACCTGATCGAGGCGCACCGGCTCACCCGGGCCGTCGACACTGCCGCTGCTTTCACCGTTGACCCCAACGCCCGCGTTTTTCCCACGGAGCCTCGATGACCACTTGTGACCTCGGGCCGCGGCCGCACCGGCGCGCCCTCGGGCTGCTGTTGCGCGCCTGCGTGCTGGCGGCCGCGGCGCTGCTGACGAGCTGCGGCGGCGGCACCACGCCGTACAACGCCTTCGTGGCGCTGCGCCTGTTCACCTTCGGCGACGAGGCCAGCACGCTCAATGCCGACGGCAGCAACTACAGCGTCAACGGCCTGGGCGCCGACGGCAACATCAGCTGTTCGGTGCTGCCGATCTGGACGCAGACGCTGGCCAGCAACTTCGGTCTCGTGTTCGCGCAGTGCAACCCGGACTTCGTCGTCGATCCGCAGGCCACGAGCTGGGCCGCGCCGGGCGCGCACGTGGCCGACGTGGCCGCGCAGATCGACGCGCAGGTCGCCGCCGGCGGCTTTCGCGACCAGGACCTGACCACCGTCTTCGTCGGCACCAACGACATCCTCGATCTGTACGCCCAGTACCCGCTGCGCAGCGAGGCCGACCTGACCGCCGAGGCCACGTCGCTCGGGCTGCAGGCGGCGCAGCAGGTCAACCGGCTCGTCGCCTTCGGCGCCAAGGTCATCGTCGTCAACCTGCCGGACCTCGGCCTCACGCCGTTTGCCATCAACGAGAACCTGTTCAACTCCGACACCGACCGCGCGGCGCTGATCTCGCGCCTGACGGCGGCGTTCAACCAGGAGCTCGGCGTGTCGATCGTGCTCGACGGGCGCTACGTCGGCCTGGTGCAGCTCGACCAGCGCTCGCAGGTCATCGCGCGTGCCGCTGCGGCCTATAGCTTCACCGACGTCGTGGACGCCGTGTGCACGGTGGCGCTGCCCGGCTGCACGACGTCGACGCTGGTGCCCGGCGGCAGCGCGACCACCTACCTTTGGGCCAGCGATCGCTGGCTTTCGGCCGGCGGCCAGAGCCAGATCGCCGGGCTGGCGATCGACCGCGCACGCGGCAACCCGTTCTGACGCCGGCGGCGCGATGTCGCGCCTGGCCGAAGCACGGGCGGGATCTGCCCTGAGTTCGGCAAGCGCCGCTCGCGCGTGCGACGCGTGCGAATTCCGCGCGTCCGAAGCGCAAACGCGAACTTCTGTATATTGCCGCCGTGCTCCGCGTTGACCGCATGAGAGCGCCCGCCGCGGGCGCACGAAGAACAAGAGCGACCGGTGGCCGCCGGCGCGTGCAGCGCCTTGCGCTCGCCGCCTGCCTGCTTGGCGCCGGTTGCTCGAGCGGGCCCGACTTCAAGCCGCCGGCGCCGCCCGTGGTCGCCGACGCGGCGCGCCCCTACACCGAAGCGCCGCTACCCGCGGCCACGGCGAGCGCTGCGGTGCCGTCGGGCGCGGCACAGCGCTTCGTGCTCGGCGCCGACGTGCCGGCGCAGTGGTGGCAGTTGTTCGGTTCGCCGGCACTCGACGCGCTGGTGCGCTCCGCGCTCGAACACAGCCCGACGCTGGCGGCGGCGCAGGCGGCGCTGAGTCAGGCCGAGGAGCTGTACGCGGCCGACGCCGGCGCGCGCCTCGTGCCGTCGGTGGGCGGCCAGCTCGGCGTGACGCGGCAGCGCCAGTCGCAGGCCGCGAGCAACGTGGCGGGCGGCGTCGAGTTCACGCTCTACAACGCCAGCGTCGGCGTGTCGTACACGGTGGACGCGTTCGGCGGCGTGCGGCGCGAGCTCGAGGCGCTCGAGGCCAACGTCGATCTGCAGCGCTATCAGGTCGAGGCCGCGGCGTTGGCGCTCAGCGCCAACGTCGTCACCGCCGCCATCCAGGAGGCTTCGCTGCGTGCGCAGCTCGAGGCGACGCAGGAGATCCTCGCGACGCAGCAGCGCGCGCTGGCCATCGTCGAGCGCCAGTCGGCGTTGGGCGCAGTGGCGCAACAGGCGGTGCTGGCACAGCGCACGCAGATCGCGCAGACACGCAGCACGCTGCCGCCGCTCGACAAGGCGCTGGCGCAGACGCGCCAGCAGCTCGCGGTCTATGCCGGGCGGCTGCCCGGCGACGCCGGTCTGCCCGAGTTCAGGCTCGATGCGCTGACGTTGCCGCAGGCGCTGCCGGTCAGCCTGCCGTCCGAACTGGTGCGCCAGCGCCCCGACATCCGCGCCGGCGAGGCGCTGCTGCACAGCGCGAGCGCACAGGTCGGCGTGGCCGCCGCGGCGCAGTATCCGCAGATCACGCTGAGCGGCAGTGTCGGCTCGCAGGCGCTCAAGCTCGACAAGCTGTTCGGCGGTCCCGCCGCGGCCTGGAGCCTCGGCGCCGGACTGGTGGCGCCGCTCATCGACGGCGGTGCCGCGCGCGCCCGGCGTCGGGCCGCCGAGGCGGTCTACCGGCAGACCCTTGCGCAATACCAGCAGACGGTGCTCGGCGCGTTCCTCAATGTCGCCAATGTGCTGCGCGCACTCGACAGCGACGCCCAGGCGCTGGCGCGCCAGGCCGAAGCGGCCGAACTGGCGCGGCAATCGCTCGAACTGGCGCGTCAGCAGCACCGCGCAGGTGCCGTCAGCACGCTCGTGCTGCTCGACGCCGAACGCAGCGTGCAGGCCACGCGCATCGCGCTGGTGCAGGCCGAGGCGGCGCGCCACGCCGACACCGCGGCGCTGTTCCAGGCCCTGGGCGGCGGCTGGTGGCAGCGCGATCCGCTGCCGGCGTCGACGGGGCCGCAGGCCTTCGCGCCGGAGGCCACGGCAGTGCCTGCAGCGACCACAGCGTCTGCCGCGTCTGCCCAGACCCACTGAGACCGCACCGCGGCGCCCCGACAAGGAGAACGAATGGCCTCGCGCACGACCAAGCGCATGGTGCTCATGCTGGGCCTGGTGGTCCTGCTGGTGGCCGTGTTGGCGCTCGTCAAGTTCCTGCAGATCAAGACGCTGATCGCCAACCTACCCAAACCGCAGCCGCAGGTGGTGAGCTCGATCAAGGCGCAATCGCTCGAATGGCAGCCGCAGCTCGAGGCGGTCGGCTCGGTGGTGGCGGTGCGCGGCGTCGATGTGGCCTCCGAGATCGCCGGCCTGGTGCGCGAGGTGGCCTTCAAGTCCGGCCAGGACGTGAAGGCCGGCGCCGTGCTCGTGCAGCTCAATGCCGACTCCGAGCGCGCGCAGTTGCAGCAGCTGCAGGTGGCGGTCGAGTTGGCGCGCACCGTGCTCGCGCGCGACCGCGAACAGCTCGCGGCGCAGGCCATCCCTCAGGCCCAGGTCGATGCCGACGCGGCCGACTTGCGCGCCAAGGAGGCGAGCGTCGCGCAGCAAAGCGCGCTGCTGGCCAAGAAGACGATCCGCGCGCCGTTCGCGGGGCGCCTGGGCATCACCACCGTCAACCCGGGCCAGTTCGTCAATCCGGGCGACCGCATCGTCACGCTGCAGACGCTCGATCCGGTGCGCGTCGACTTCAACGTGCCGCAGCGCGCCGTCGCCGCCATCCGCGTCGGCCAGCGCGTCACGCTCGCCGACGACGCCGGCCGCACGCTCGAGGGCCGCCTGAGCGCACTCAGTCCGAAGGTCGATCCGGCGACGCGCAACCTGCAAGTCGAGGCCACCGCCGCCAACCCCCAGGCCGCGCTGCTGCCGGGCATGTTCGTGCGCGCTGCGGTCGACACCGGCGAACGCCAGCGCTACCTCACGCTGCCGCAGACGGCGATCACCTACAACCCCTATGGCGCGACGGTGTTCGTGATCGAGCCGGGCGCGCCGCCCAAGGTCAAGCAGGTGTTCGTGACCACCGGCGCCACGCGCGGCGACCAGGTGGCCGTGACCAGCGGCATCAAGGAAGGCGACGAGGTCGTCACCAGCGGCCAGGTCAAGCTGAAGAACGGCACCGCGGTGAAGATCGACAACAGCGTGCAGCCGGCGAACAGCCCGAACCCGACGCCGCAGGAAAAGTGAGCACGCGGCGATGAAGTTCACCGACATCTTCATCGGCCGGCCGGTGCTGGCCATGTCGATCAGCCTGCTGGTGCTGGTGCTCGGCCTGCGCTCGGTGTTCGGGCTGCCGGTCAACCAGTTCCCGAGCACGCAGAACGCCGTCGTCACCGTATCCACGGCCTATTACGGCGCCGATGCACAGACCGTGGCCGGCTTCATCACGCAGCCGCTCGAGTCGGCGATCGCGCAGGCGCAGGGCATCGACTACCTGTCGTCGACCAGCAGTTCGGGTGTCTCCAACATCACCGCCACGCTGCGTCTGAACTACGAGGCCACGCGCGCACTCACCGAGATCAGCACGCAGATCAGCTCGGTGCGCAACCAGCTGCCGCCGCAGGCCCAGCAGCCGGTGCTCACGGTGCAGACCGGTGCCACCACCGACGCGATGTACCTGGGCTTTTACAGCGACGTGCTGCCCACCAACAACATCACCGACTACCTGCTGCGCGTCGTCAAGCCCAAGCTCGACTCGGTGACCGGCGTGCAGACCGCCGAGATCCTGGGCGGCCGGCCGTTCGCGCTGCGCGCCTGGCTCGACAGCAACAAGCTCGCCGCCTACGGCGTCACGGCCGCCGACGTGAGCGCCGCGCTGGTGGCCAACAACTACCTGGCGGCGCTCGGCTCGAGCAAGGGCCAGATGGTGAGCGTGCCGCTCACCGCCGGCACCGACCTGCACACCGTGGCCGAGTTCAAGCAGCTGGTCGTCAAGGGCAGCGGCGACGCCGTCGTGCGGCTGCAGGACGTGGCCACCGTGACGCTGGGCGCCGAGAACTACGACTTCAACGTCGCCTTCAGCGGCAAGCGCTCGGTGTTCATCGGCATCAAGGTGGCGCCCGAGGCCAACATCCTCGACGTCGCGCGGCGCGTGCGCGAAGCCTTCCCGCCGCTCCAGGCGCAGCTGCCGGCCGGCGTCACCGGCAAGATCGTCTACGACGCCACCGAGTTCATCAACACCTCGATCGACGAGGTGGTCAAGACGCTGGTCGAGGCGCTCGTCATCGTCGCCGTCGTCATCTACCTCTTCCTCGGCAGCCTGCGCGCGGTGGCGGTGCCGCTGATCGCGATGCCGCTGTCGCTGGTCGGCGCGTTCTTCGTCATGCTGGTGCTCGGCTACTCGATCAACCTGCTGACGCTGCTGGCGCTGGTGCTGGCGATCGGCCTCGTCGTCGACGACGCCATCATCGTCGTCGAGAACGTCGACCGCCACATGAAGGAAGGACAGCCGCCGCTGCAGGCGGCGCTCGCCGCCGCACGCGAACTCGGCGCCCCGATCGTCGCCATGACGGTGGTGCTGATCGCGGTCTACGTGCCGATCGGCTTCCAGGGCGGCCTCACCGGCGCGCTGTTCACCGAGTTCGCGTTCACGCTGGCCGGCACGGTCACGGTGTCGGGGCTGGTCGCGCTCACGCTGTCGCCGATGATGTGCTCCCGCATCTTCCGCCGCGAGCAGGACGAGGGCCGCTTCGTCAAGGCCATCGACGCCGTCTACGAGCGTGTGCAGCACGGCTACCGGCGGCTGCTGCACGGGCTGCTCGATACCTGGCCGGTGCTGATCGTGATGGGCGTGCTGCTGATGGTGGTGGCCGCGCTGATGTTCAAGATGTCCAAGTCGGAGCTGGCGCCCGAAGAGGACCAGGGCATCGTCGGTGTGCTGATGACCGGCAGCCCGACGGCCACCGCCGAGCAGATGATGGTCTACGGCGACCAGGCCTTCCAGATCGCGCACGCGCTGCCCGAGTACGACCAGATGTTCCAGATCACGGGCTACCCGACCGTGAACAAGGGCTTCGGCGGCATCGTTTTCAAGCCCTGGAGCGAGCGCAAGAGGAGCGCGCACGAGCTGCAGCAGGTGCTGCAGACCCAGCTCAACGGCATCGCCGGCGTGCAGGCGGCGGCCTTCCAGTTCCCGCCGCTGCCGGGCTCGTCGGGGCTGCCGGTGCAGTTCGTGATCACCTCCACCGAGCCGTTCCAGAACCTCAACGAGGTCGCCGAGCAGGTGGTGGCCAAGGCCAACGCGGCGCAGCTGTTCTACTTCTCCGACAGCGACCTCAAGATCGACCAGCCGCAGGCCACCGTCGTCGTCGACCGCGACAAGCTCGCGTCGATCGGCCTCACGCAGCAGGACTTCGGCAACGCGCTCGGCGCGGCGCTGGGCGGCGGCTACGTCAATTACTTCGCGATCGCCGGGCGCTCGTACAAGGTGATTCCGCAGGTGCTGCAGGTCGACCGGCTCAATCCGTCCGAGGTGCTCGACTTCAGCCTGCGCACGCCCGGCGGCACGATGGTGCCGGCGAGCACGGTGGCGCACCTCACGACCACGGTCACGCCGGAGTCGATCAACCGCTTCCAGCAGCTCAACTCGGTGACGATCTCGGGCGTCTCGGGCAAGTCGCAGGGCGAGGTGCTCCAGTTCCTGCGCAACGCGCTGGCCGAGGTGGCGCCGAGCGGCTATACCGCCGACTACTCGGGCCAGTCGCGCCAGTTCATGCAGGAGTCGGGCGGCTTCGCGCTGACCTTCGCGTTCGCCGTCATCATCGTCTTCCTGGCGCTGGCGGCGCTGTTCGAGAGCTTCCGCGACCCGGTGGTGATCCTGGTGTCGGTGCCGCTGGCGCTGTTCGGCGCGCTCATCTTCACCTTCCTCGACTTCGCGTCGATCAACATCTACACCGAGGTCGGCATCGTCACGCTGATGGGGCTCATCAGCAAGCACGGCATCCTGATCGTCGAAGTCGCCAACGAGCAGCAGCACGCCGGCAAGAGCAAGCGCGAGGCGATCGAGATCGCCTGCCTGATGCGGCTGCGGCCGATCCTGATGACGACCGCGGCGATGGTGTTCGGCGTCGTGCCGCTGGTCATCGCCTCGGGCGCCGGCGCCGGCGGCCGCCAGGCGATGGGCATCGTGATCTTCACCGGCATGGCCATCGGCACGCTGTTCACGCTGTTCGTCGTGCCGGCGATGTACCTGTTCATCGGCACCGATCGCGCACGCCAGCGCGCCGGTGAAGCCGGCGCGGCGGCACCCCCGGTGGCGAGCGCGACGTAGCCGTCGCCGTCACTGCGCTCCTAGTTGCGCTCGGCGCGCGCGCCGTGCTCGCCCGGCGGCGACCGCATGAGCGCCCACTGCACGAGCGCCTCGATCGCCGGGCGCGCGGCGGGGGCCAGCGGGTGGTTGACGATGGCGACGAGGACCAGCCGGCGGCCGTTCGCCGGCAGCACGTAGCCGGCGACGCCGCTCACGTCGCGCAGCGAGCCGGTCTTCAGATGCGCGCGACCGCTCGCGACGTGCGTGCGCCGCAGCGTGCCGTCGCTGCCGGCCAGCGGCAGCGAGGCCATCAGCTCGGGCATCACCGGGCTCGAGTATTCGACGGCCAGCAGCCGGGCGAGCAGCCGCGTCGTCAGGCGCGACTCGCGCGACAGTCCCGAGCCGTTGACGATCACCGCGTCGGATGCGGCGTCGCCCGGTCGCTCGCCGAGTCGTTCACCGGGCGGCCCGGCTTGCGGCGCGGCCAGCCGCTCTGCCAGCCAGCGCCGCAGCAGCGCGCTCGCCGTCTGCGGCGTCGCCGGCCGCAGCGGCTCGGCCTGCAGCGCGAGCGTGAGGAACAGCTGCTCGGCCATCACGTTGTTGCTGTACTTGTTGATGTCGCGCACGACCTCGGCCAGGGCCGGCGAACGCAGCTCGAAGCTGGGCGCGCCTTCGGGCGCCGCGCCCTCGCGCACGCGACCGTCCAGCGTGCCGCCCATCCCGCGCCACAGGCCTTCGAGCAGCCGCGCGTCGTAGCTGGCCGGCGCCGGGTCGGCGACCGGCCAGGTCTGCTCGCCGCAGCCGAGCGCGTAGCTGCCGGCGAAGCGCGTGCGGCCGTCGGCGGCGAAGCTCGCGTCGAGCGCGCGGCGCCAGTCGCCGCACGCGCCGGCCGCCAGCGGTACCGTGCGCTCGGGCTGCGCGCGCGCCAGCGTCGGCTCCATCAGCACGCGCGCCACGCCGGCCGCGGCGTCGGGCACGAAGGTGTAGAGCACCGAGCGGAAGTTCAGCAACAGCGCCGCCGGGCGCACGTTGTACGGGCGCAGCGTCTCGCCGTCGAAGTCGCCGGGGGCGGCGTCGGACGGCGCGAACGCGCTCTGGTCGAGCACGATGTCGCCGCGGATCTCGCGCACGCCCATCTGCTGCACGCGGCGCAGCAGCAGCCACAGGCGTTCGAGCACGAGCTTGGGGTCGCCGCTGCCCTTGATCTGCAGCGAACCCTCGAGCACGCCGTCCTTCACCGGCCCGGTGAGCCAGACCGGCGTGTGCCAGCTCCACGCCGGCCCCAGGCGCTCGAGCGCCGCGCTGGTGGTCAGCAGCTTGGCAAGCGAGGCCGGGTTGCGCGCGACCTCGCCGCGCCAGTCGAACAGCGGCCGGCCGCTGGCCGCGTCGAGCAGCGTCACCGACAGCGCTTCGGCGGGCACGCCGGCGCGCTCGAGCGCGGTGCGCACGTCGGCCGGCAGCGTGGCCGCGTGCGCGACGACGCAGGACGCGATTGCCGCAGCGGCGGCCCACGCGGCGGGCCATGCGCGTGACCGGCGCATGCGCGGCGGCGAAGGCGTGGCTGCGCGGTCGGCCGCGTGCTCGGCCGCTGCGTCGGACGCGAAGGATCGGCTGGGCGCGGGCATGGCCGATGATGATCGCACGGCTACACTGACGATCATGTTCGATGCCACTCGGCGGCGCCCGCGATGATCGTGCCGTGCGCGCGAGGGCTGGGCGTGGTCGACGGCCGGCCCGACGCGGTTTCGCCGCCCGATTCCGCACGCGCGGCAACGGCGCACAGGAAGCAGCGATGAACCTGCTCGCCTTCGACACCTCGACCGAGGTGATGGCGATCGGCATCGCGGCGGGTGGACGACGCTTCACCACGACCGCACCGGGCGGTGCCGCCGCATCGGCCACGCTGCTGCCGGGCATCGAAGCCCTGCTGGCGCAGGCGGGTCTGGCCTTCGGCGACCTGGACATCATCGCCTTCGGCCGCGGGCCCGGCGCCTTCACGGGCCTGCGCACGAGTTGCGCGGTGGCGCAGGGCCTCGGCTTCGGGCTCGCGCTGCCGCTGCTGGCGATCGACAGCCTGCTCGTCGTCGCCGAGGACGCCCGGCTGCAGGCGAGCGTCGCGGACGCGGACGCCGAGCTTGCCGTCGCGATGGACGCGCGCATGGACGAGGTCTACGCGGCGCGCTACCGGTTCGAGGCGGCGCGCTGGCAAGTCGTCGACGCTCCGGTGCTGATGTCGCCGGCGACGCTCGAGGCAGCCTGGCGCGGCACGGCGCCCGATGTCGTCGCCGGCACGGCGCTCGCCGCCTTCGGTGCGCGCGTGTCGTGGCCGCCGCGCGCCGAGCGCGTCGAGCGCGAGCACGATCGCGCGGCCGCCCTGCTGCGCCTGGCGGAAGCGGCGGCGGCGCGCGGCGAGGCCGTCGATGCGGC
>JAGWTJ010000298.1 GCA_028869005.1 Burkholderiales bacterium
CGCCGCGCCAGGCCCAGATCGACGGGCAGACGAAGTGGATCGTCTTCATGCCGGCCGCCTTCAGGCGCGCTTCGAGCCCGAGGTTGAAGTCGGGCGCGTCGACACCGATGAAGCCCTGCGGCCGCGCGGCTAGCAGCCGTGCGGCCAGGCGATCGCGGATGTCCTTGATGCCACGGTAGTGGCGCAGCGCCTCGACATAGCCGTGCACCGCGAGACGCTCGCTCGGCCACCAGGCATCGAAGCCGGCGCCCTGCATGCGCGGCCCGCCGATACCGGCGACGGCCAGATCGGGCCAGCGCCGGCGCAGGCCGCCCAGCAGCAGTTCGGCCAGCAGATCGCCCGACGCTTCGCCGGCCACCATCGCCAGGCGCATCGCCGCCGTCAGCGCGCGATGCCGCGCGTGGCCACGGCCAGGAAGGCGAGCATGAGCTCGATGTCGTCACGCGCCGCGTCGTCGCCACCGGTCTCGGCGGCCAGCGCGGCGATCGCCGCGCGCGCCTGCTCGAGCGTGAGGCCGTCGCGATACAGCAGTCGGTGCATCTGTCTGACGCGCGCGATGCGCGCGCTCGTGAAGCCGCGTCGGCGCAGCCCCTCGACATTGCAGCCGTGCACCGCAAGCGGGTTGCCCGCCACCGTCATGAACGGCGGCACGTCCTGCGCGACATGGCTCTGGAACGCGGTCATGGCATGCGCGCCGATGCGGCAGAACTGGTGCACGCCGGTGAGGCCGCCGAGGAACACCCAGTCGTCGATGTGCACGTGCCCGGCAAGCGTGGCGGCGTTGGCGAGGATGGTGCGGTTGCCGACGCGACAGTCGTGCGCGATGTGGACGTAGGCCATCACCCAGTTGTCGTCGCCGACGCGTGTCACGCCGCCGTCCTGCACGGTGCCGCGACTGAAGGTGCAGAACTCGCGGATGGTGTTGCGGTCGCCGATTTCGAGGCGCGTCGGCTCACCGCGGTACTTCATGTCCTGCGGCGCGCCGCCGAGCGCGGCGTGGGCGAAGATGCGGTTGTCGCGCCCGATGCGCGTCGGGCCCTCGATCACGCAGTGCGCGCCGACGCTCGTGCCGGCGGCTATGGCGACGCCGGCGCCGACCACCGCATACGGGCCGATCTGCACGTCGGCCGCGAGCTCGGCGGCCGCATCGACGATCGCGGTGGGGTGGACCTTGGCCACGTCGAGACGGTGGCGCGCTACCCGACCTTGCGCTCGGTGCACATGATCACGGCCTCGGCCGCGACCTGCCCCTCGACGCTGGCGCGCGTGCGATAGCGGTGCACGCCGGCCTTGATGCGCTCGAGCCAGGCCTCGAGCACGAGCTGGTCGCCCGGCTCCACCGGGCGCTTGAAGCGCGCGTGGTCGATGCCGGCCAGGTACACCACCTTGTCGTTGCCGGCCGTGCTGCCGGTGGTGGCGTAGGCCAGCATCGCGGCCGTCTGCGCCAAGGCCTCGACGATCAGCACGCCGGGCATCACCGGACGCACCGGGAAATGGCCGACGAAGTACGGTTCGTTGATGGTGACGTTCTTGATCGCCTGGACGTGCACGCCGGGCTCGATCTCGACCACGCGGTCGACCATCACGAACGGGTAACGGTGCGGCAGCGTGGCGAGGATCTGGTGGATGTCGAGCCGGCTCATCGAAGCTTCTCCAGCGCACGGATGCGTTCCCTGAGCGCATGCAACTGCCGCAAGGTGGCGGCATTCTTTTCCCAGGCGGCATTGTCGTCGAACGGGTAGACGCCGCTGTACACACCGGGTTTGCGGATGGAGCGCGAGATCAGCGTGCCGGCGCTGACGTGCACGTCGTCGACGATCTCGAGGTGGCCGAGGATCATCGCCGCGCCGCCGAAGGTGCAGCGCCGGCCGATGTGCGCGCTGCCGGCGACGCCGACGCAGCCGGCGAGTGCGCTGTGCTCGCCGATGTGCACGTTGTGGCCGATCTGCACCAGGTTGTCGATCTTCACGCCGTGCGCGATCACGGTGTCGTCGAGCGCGCCGCGATCGATGCAGCTGTTGGCGCCGATCTCGACATCGTCGCCGATCGCCACGGCACCGAGCTGCTCGATCTTCTCCCAGCGCCCGCCCTCGGCCGGCAGCGGCGCGAAGCCGAAGCCGTCGGCGCCGATCACGGCACCGCTGTGCACGATGGCGCGCGCGCCGATGCGGCAGCCGCGCGCGAGCACGGCGCGCGCGTGCAAGGTCGTGCCCTCGCCGACCACGGCGCCCTCGCCGACGTGGGCCTGCGCCGCCACCACCGCAGCGTCGCCGATGCGCGCATGGGCGCCGACGAAGGCCAGCGCGCCGATGGCGGCCGAGGCCGCGACGACGGCGCCCGACTCGATGACGGCGCTCGGATGGATGCCGGCTGCCGGTGCGACGCGCTGCTGCGCCGCCCACCATTGCGTGAGCCGGGCGTAGGCCAGGTAGGGGTCGGCGCACACGATGGCCGCGCCGCGTGCGGCGGCCGCCTCGCGCAGCGCCGGGGCCACGATCACGCAGCCGGCGCCGCTGGTGGCGAGTTGCGCGGCGTAGCGCGGGTGGGCGAGGAAAGTGATGGCTTCGGCGTCGGCCTTGTCGAGCGCCGCGATGCGCCGCACCTCGAGCGTCGCATCGCCGATCAGTTCACCGCCCAGGCGGGCGGCGATGTCACCGATGCGGACGCGCACGCCGCACCTCGCACGGCGTCACTTGCCGGGCGCGGCCGGGCCGTTGAGCGCCTTGATCACCTTGTCGGTGATGTCCACGCGCGGTCCGGCGAAGACGACCTCTTGCAGGATGACGTCGTACTTCTCGCTGTCGAAGATCTGCTTGATGACGCGGTTGGCGCGCTCGACGACGCTGGCCAGTTCCTCGTTGCGGCGCTGGTTCAGGTCTTCCTGGAACTCGCGGCGCTTGCGCTGCAGGTCGCGGTCCTGCTCGACCAGGTCGCGCTGGCGCCGCATGCGCTCGCTCTCGGGCAGCGTGGGCGAGTCCTTGTCGAGCTTGTCGGCAGCGGCCTTGAGTTTGGCGGCAGCGTCTTCGCCTTCCTTCTGACGTTTGGAGAACTCGACTTCGAGGCGCGCCTGTGCCGCCTTGGCGGGTAACGCCTCACGCAGTACACGGTCGCTGTTGACGAAGCCGATCTTCAGTTCCTGAGCTTGCGCGCCAGCGAACGTCGCGAACGCGAGCAGTGCCGCCACCGCGAACTTCACCGCGCCGGACTTGAATGAAGAGCTTTTCATTAGAACGCTGTCCCGATCTGGAATTGCAGTCGCTGAATTCTATCTGTAGGCTTCTTGCGAATCGGTGCTCCGTAGCTGAGCTTGAGCGGCCCCACCGGCGACACCCAGGTCAGGCCCAGCCCGGCCGAGGCGCGAATACTGTCAGCCGTGATTCTTTCGTTCTCGCCCCAGACGTTGCCGGCATCGAGGTAGGTGAACAGCCGCAGCGTGCGGTCGTTGCCGGTGCCCGGAACCGGCAGATACAGCTCGCCGTTGACGTTGAGCCGTCGGTTGCCACCGATGTA
>JAGWTJ010000299.1 GCA_028869005.1 Burkholderiales bacterium
CGAGCGGCAGCACGATCGCCGCAGCGAACCACAGGCGCCGGGGCGCGAGCGCAGGCATCGGCGCGGCCGTCGCCAGGCGCAGCCAGCCTCCGCAGGCCACAGCGAGTACGGCGATGTCCCATTCCTCCACCACCAGCCAGCCGGTCCAGGTCATCAGCCCGATCCACGGCAGCAGCGCCAGCAGCCAGATCGGCGTGCGGTCGGGCCAGCGCCAGCCGAGCCCCGCCAGACAGACCGCGAGCAGCAACGCGAGCGGTGACGCGAGCGGGTAATGCGCGGCCAGCCACAGCGCGAGCAGGCCGCAAGCGCTGCCCACGAGCGTGCGAAGCACCGTGGCGATCTCGCGCTTCCTCAGCAGAAGTCCCGGCACGCCGCGCCGAACCGGGGCGCCTGACGCCTCACGATCGACAGGCCCGTGCGCCCAAGGCGTCGGCCGCCGATGCGCGGTGCGGCCGCAGGCGCCGCAGCAGGCTCGACCCCCCTCCGACCACCAGCCAGACCAGGGCCACGGCCGCCGCCGCGCCCGCGGCAAGCACCCTGAAATGCAGGCGATGCATGGCGGCGCGTTGCGGCGCGTTGTCCGGCGTGGCCAGCAGGCGCACTTGCGGCTGTACGCCGGCCAGCCATGCGGCGACGCCGCGCAGCACGGGATTGGTGTCGCGCACGACCCGCACCGGCAGCGCTGCCGCGACGGTGAAGACATCGTTGCCCCAGGGCAGGTACCACCCGTCCAGGCCGCTGCGCAGGTAGTCCCACGCCTTGGCCTCGATCACCCAGCCGGGCCGCACGTCGGGGTCGATGGCACGCAGCTCGAGCCGAACCTGGCGCTCGCGCAGGTCCCGATAGAGCTCGCCCGCCGACAAGGGCGGCCCTTCACGCTCCGCGACGTAGTAGTAGTTCGAGAACACGTCGAGCAGTTGCCAGCGCTGGTGCTCGGGAAGCCAGACCTCGACCCAGACGTGGCCGCGACCGCCGAAGCCGTCGAGCGAAAACGCCCAGGGCCTCACTCTGAGCTGCGCGGCATCCGCGATGGCGATGAACACGCGCACGAAATCGCCGCAATAACCGCGCCCGGAATCGATGATCTGCAGATAGGTGTCGCGCAGACCCTTTTGCACCGGATTGCCCAGCAGATGCGGCGCGCGACCGAGCAGGTGCCGTGCGATGAGCAGGGCGCGCTTCCAGGCATCGGGCTCGGCGGTCGCGCCGATGCGCCGGGCGATGTCGACGAAGTAGCGATCCGGTGGCACCTGCTCCTGCTGATAGTCCGCCGGCGCGTCGGCGCCCTGCCAAGCGGGCAGTGTCTCGAGGTCGGCACCGAGCGAGAGTGCGTTGCGCAGGCGCACGAGCTCGGTGCCGCTGCCCAGGTAGGGCGCCAGCATCGCGATGGCGACGGCGAGCAGCGCGAGGCCGCCCCAGCGCGCGAAGATCCTGCCCCAGGAACTCCGGCGCGCCCGCGCGAAGTTCACCAGCACAGCCCTCGCGCCCGCGCCGACAGGGGCGAGTCCGCAGGCAGTCCGACCAGGTCGATCAGCGCCACCTCCGGCGGCAGCCGCGCCGCCAGCGCCTCGAGCACCGCCGCGCTGCTGCTGCCCAGCACGATGGCCTCGCTGGCGCCGACCACGGCGTCCAGATCGGCATGCAGCATCTGTCCGATGTGCGGCAGCTGCCGCTCGATGAAGCTCTTGTTGGCGCCGAGCAGCCGCGCCAGGTGCACCTCGGGGTCGTAGATGCGCAGCTCGTAGCCCTTGCCGATCAGCCGCTCGGCGAGCGTGACGAGGGGGCTTTCGCGCAGGTCGTCGGTGCCGGTCTTGAAGCTCAGGCCGACGAAGCCGATGCGGCGCTTGCCGGCGGCCATCACCTTGTCGAACGCGGCGTCGAGGTGATGTTCGTTGCTGGCCAGGATGGCGCCGAGCATCGGGATCTCGACGTCGCGCATCCTGGCCAGATGCATCGTCGCGCGCAGGTCCTTGGGCAGGCAGCTGCCACCGAAGGCGAAGCCGGGCTTCAGATACGCGCGGCTGATGTTGAGCTGGGTGTCCTGGCACACCAGGTCCATGACCTCGAAGGCATCGACGCCGAGCGCCGCGCACAGCCGCGCCGTCTCGTTGGCAAAGGTGATCTTCAGCGCGTGGAAGTTGTTGCAGCAGTACTTCATCATCTCCGCGCTGCGCACCGAGGTGCGCAGGAACTTGCACGGCAGGTGGCCGAACAGCTGCTCGAGCCTCTTGTAGGCGGCCTCACTGTTCGCGCCAACGACGGTGAAGGGCGGTTTGTCGTAGTCGCGGATCGAGCTGCCTTCGCGCAGGAACTCGGGCTGGAAGCACAGATGGAAGTCGACACCGTCCTGGCCGCCGGACTCGCGCTCGACGATCGGGCGCAGCACGTCTTCCACCGTGCCGGGCACCAGCGTACTGCGAAAGACGACGACGTGCGGCTCGGCCGCGCGGCCCTTGAGCGCGAGCGCGCGTCCCATCTGCTCGGCCAGCCGCAGGATGGCGGCCTGGTCCTGGCTGCCGTTCGGGGCGCTCGGCGTGCCGACGCACACGAGACTGAGCTCGCTGCCGAGCACGGCCTGCTCGGCATCGGTGGTGACGCCGACACGGCCGCTGGCGGCCACTGTCTGCATCAGCTCGACCATGCCCTCCTCCACCACCGGCGTCTTGCCTTCGGTGATGAGGCGCAGCTTGGTAGCGTCGATGTCGACGCCGATGACCTGGTGGCCGTCGCGCGCCAGGCAGGCCAACGACACGGCGCCGACGTAGCCGAGTCCGAAAATGCTGATCTTCATGCAGGTGTCCGAAGTGTCCGGGCGCTCGCGCTGCCGGCACGCCGGGCATAGCCGCTCACGCAACGTTCGATGATCGTGTCCAGGCGCTGCATCGAGTTCGGCCACGCATGGTGGCTGAGCATTCGTTCACGGCCGGAAGTGGCCAGGCGTGCCCTTTCGGCGGGATCGGCGACGATGCGCAGGATGGCGGCGGCGAGTTCTTGGGGCGTGTCGGCGACGAGGAAGTGGTGGTCCGCCTCGGCATCGACGCCGCCGGCCGCGGCGCGGCTGGTGACCACCGGCACGCCCATGGCCATCGCCTCGAGAATCTTGTTCTGCGTGCCGCGCGCAATGGCCAGCGGCGCGACCATCGCCGCCGAGCCGCGGATGTAGGGCCGCACGTCGGGCACCGAGCCGGTGACGGTGACCCCGGGCAGCTGGCCCAGGGCTCTGATGGCCGGCGAGGGGTCGGCGCCCACGATCAGCAGCTTCAGCGCCTGGCGCTCGGCGCGGAGCCGCGGCCACACATCCTTGCAGAAGCGCTGCATGCACTCCTGGTTGGGGTAGTAGTCCATGCGGCCGATAAAGCTGATGGTGTCGGCGTCGTAGGCGCCGCCCGTGGCTTCGTCGGGGCTGAAGAACGTGGCGTCCACGCCGTTGGGGAACCAGTCGGTGGCCACGCCGGTGCCGTAGGACTCGAGCGTCTCCCACTCGGCGCGCGT
>JAGWTJ010000300.1 GCA_028869005.1 Burkholderiales bacterium
ACGACGCTGACAGTCGACTTTCCCGACACGCCGGCGGCGCACATCGACGGCCCCGGTGGACCGCCGCCCGCCGACACCGCCTTCGATGCGGCGCACTCGATGACGCTGGCCGGCCGGCACGTGCTGGTGGTTGCCGCGCGGCGCGAGATGCGCACCCTGGTGCGCGACGCGCTGCGCCCGCTCGGCATGACGGTCGACTACGTGAGCTCGGCCGACGAGGCCGCCGAGTTCTGTCGCACGACCGTGCCGCACGCCGTCGTCTACGACGCGGCGCTCGCTGGCGCGCGCCTCGAGCGCCTGCGCCAGGACGCGCTCGCCACGGCGCCGACGCCCGCCTTCGTCGAACTCGCTACCGACGGCCAGGGCTTCGAGATGCTCAACGCCGGCGGCCGCCCGTTCGCGCGCGTCGGGCACGACGACATCGCCGTCTCGCTGCCGGCGGCACTCGGCCACGAGTTGACGCGACTGGGCGGCCTCTGACCGCAGCCGCCGTCGGCCGCGCGCTTCAGCGGCCGAACACCTGGCGCAGGATCGCGCTGCCGGTGGCCACCGGGTCGGCGCGGATCTTCTTTTCCTCGTCGCCGATCGTCAGGTACAGCCCGTCGAGCGCCCGCGACGTGACGTAGCGCTGCAGATTGGCTTCGTCGCCCTTCACCAGGCCGAGCCCGGCCGCCTTGCCGGCGAGCGCGTTGTAGCGCTCGGCCAGCTTCACCTTCTCGGTGGCGCGCGTCACGATCGGCAGGAACTTCGTCGCCAGCGGCGTGCGCGTCTTGCGCTCGAAGAAGTCGGTCACCGACGTGCCGCCGCCGCGCACGATGGCCAGTGCGTCCTCCACCGACAGCGCCTTGATCGTCGAGACGAAGAGCGACCGCGCCTGCGGCACCGCGATCTCGGCCGCGCGGTTCATCGCCGTCACGAGTTCGTCGATGGTGCGACCCTGTCCGGTCGCGCGCAGCAGCTTGGCGACCTGCTC
Organism: Burkholderiales bacterium; assembly: GCA_028869005.1. Taxonomy (GTDB): domain Bacteria; phylum Pseudomonadota; class Gammaproteobacteria; order Burkholderiales; family Burkholderiaceae_C; genus Rubrivivax. Next base: position 974 of record JAGWTJ010000300.1, read on the forward strand.
GAGCGCCCCGGGCAGCGCGATGCGGACTCTGGGGTTGCCGAGGAAGCCGTCGGTGCGGCCCAGCAGCGCCACCGCGGCCAGCGCGCCGCGCTCGAGCGCGGCACGCACCCCCTGCGCCGCATCCGATTCGCCCAGCGCCTGCGCATCGGTCGACCCCAGCGGCCCCAGCGCCACCGCGATCAGGCCGCCGCTAAACTCACGTCGCCTCATGGACACACCTCGTCGAGCACTTCGGGCACGCGATCTTGCCGCATGGCGCGCGCTCACGCACGGCCGCGGTCGTGGCGGCCGGCGCTGGAGCGCCGCATGATCGGCCGTCTGAGCGGCACGCTGGCGGCCAAGAATCCGCCGCAGATCCTGCTCGACGTGCACGGCGTCGGCTACGAGGTCGACGTGCCGATGAGCACCTTCTACAACCTGCCTGCGCTGGGCGAGCCGGTGGCGCTGCTCACGCACCTCGTGGTGCGCGAGGACGCACAGCTGCTCTACGGCTTTCTCAGCGCGAGCGAGCGCGCCGCCTTCCGCGAGCTGCTGCGCATCGCCGGCGTCGGGCCGCGTACCGCGCTCGCGCTGCTGTCGGGCCTGTCGGTGAACGAACTGGCTGCAGCCGTGGCGCGGCAGGACGGCAGCCGGCTGACCAAGGTGCCGGGCATCGGTAAGAAGACCGCCGAGCGACTGCTGCTCGAACTCAAGGGCCGGCTCGGCGCCGACCTCGGCGCCGCGGCCAGCACGCCGGCCGACGACACCTCGTCGGACATCGTGCAGGCGCTGATCGCGCTCGGCTACAGCGAGCGCGACGCGGTGGCGGCGCTGAAGGCGCTGCCGGCCGGTGTCGGCGTGGGCGAGGGCATCAAGCTCGCCCTGAAGGCGCTCAGCAAGTAGCGCGCGGCGCTCACGGCTACTGCCTGGCGGCCGCCGGCGCGCCGCGTCGCGGCGGCCGGTTGACGACGGCGCTGCCGACACAGACCGCGACCAGCGCGATGACGATGCGCAGCGTCAGCGGCTCGCCCAGCAGCAACACGCCGGCCACCAGTCCGGCCGGCGGCGTGAGCAGCGTGAACACCGAGATGCGGGTGGCCGGATAGTGGCGCACGAGCCAGAACCACACGAGGTAGCTGGCAAACGAGATCACCACGGTCTGGAACGCCAGCGGCCACAGCGACGCCCCGGTGAGGTGCGCCGGCCACGGCTCGCCGGTGGCCACGGCGCCGATCGCCAGCGCCAGCGCCGACACCGCCAGTTGGTACAGCAGCGCCACCTCGGCCCGCGCGCGCCCGAGCGCGCTGCCACGCACGACCAGCGTCGTGCCACCCCACAGCGCGGCCGCTGCGATGCCCAGCGCATCGCCCAACCACTGCCGATCGCCCGCCGCGGGGCGCGCGAAGCCGTGGGCAAACGCCCACACGACACCGGCGAAGGCGCCTGCCAGGCCGAGCGCCTGCCAGCGGTTCAGCCGCTCACTGTGCGCGATGAGCGGCATGCCGATCGCGACGACGAAGGGCGCCAGGTACAGGAACACCACCATGCGCGACGCGCTCGTGTACTGCAGTCCGACGAAGATGCATGCGAACTCGCCGGCGAACAGCAGCCCGGCGAGCAGGCCGCCGCGCCGGGTGTCGGCGCTCGGTCTCACGTCCTGGCCACGCCAGCGCATCCAGCCGACAAGCAGCAGCGCCGCGCCGGCCGAGCGCAACGCCGCCTGCGTAAGCGGCGCGATCTCGGTCAGCGCCACCTTGGTCGCCACCTGGCCGAGGCCCCACAGCGCGGCACACAGCAGCAGCAGCGCGATCGCGCGGCGGTCCAGGTGCGTCTTGCGGTCGTCGTTCATCGGTCGCGTCCGGGGCGCGATTGTCGTTGCAGCGCGAGCGTCAGCGCCGCGGTCAGCACGCCCGCGACGGCGCCACAGCCATGCGCGAGCGGCGCGACCGCGATGTCCCAGCCCGCGGGATGCGCGAGTGCCCCGGCCCAGGGCCGCTCGAGCAGCACCTTGATCGCGAGCCCCGCCAGCAGCGCCGCACCGACCGAGCGCCGCCGCCCGCGCCCGGTGACCACGAGCCACAGTCCCGCCACCGCGACGCCGGCATGCAGCACGCCCGACAGCCCGCCGTAATGGGCGAGCTCGGGCTGCATGAGCAGTCCGAGCTGCACCAGCGGCCAGGCGACGAGCCAGGCCAGTGCCGCCGCCGGCGGCAGGCGCGCCGCCCGCCCCAGCGCGCCGACGACGAGCGCGCCGAGCACGTTGGCGCCCAGATGCCTGGCGCTCCAGTGCACGAAGGCGGCGCTGAAGGCGCGCCATGGTTCGTGCGCGACGAGCCCGGGCTGCCAGTCGAGCCAGGCGGCCGGCAGCCACCACGCCAGCAAGGCGCCGGCCGCCGCCAGCGCCGCGAGCGCGGTCCAGGCGCTACCCCGGACGCGCCAAGCGCTTGGAGCTTGTCCGTGAATCGGACAGGCCCTTAGTCGAACACCGCCTGCCACAGCGCGAGCACGGCGTCGCGCGCGCCGGCGAGCAGCGCCGGATC
>JAGWTJ010000301.1 GCA_028869005.1 Burkholderiales bacterium
TCGCGCTGTTCGGCATCGGCCTGCTCGGCGAGTACATCGGCCGCATCTACCAGGAAGTGCGGGCGCGTCCGCGCTGGGTGGTGAGCGCCGTGCTGGAGCGGCGCCCTTGACGCGCGCGCTCGTCTTCGCCTACCACGATGTCGGCGTGCGCTGCCTGCAGGCCGTGCTCGAAGCCGGCGTCGAGGTGCCGCTGGTGGTGACGCACCGCGACCAGCCGGGCGAGGCGATCTGGTTCGCCAGCGTCGCCGAATTGGCGCGCTCGCGCGGCATCGCCTGCATCACGCCCGACGACCCGAACAGCGACGACGTGCTCGCCGCCTGCCGCGCCGCCGCGCCGGACTTCCTCTTCTCCTTCTACTACCGCCGCATGCTCGGGACAGCGCTGCTGGCGCTGGCGCCGCGCGGCGCCTTCAACCTGCACGGTTCGCTGCTGCCGCACTACCGCGGACGGGCGCCCGTCAACTGGGCGATCCTCAACGGCGAGCGCCAGACCGGCGCCACGCTGCACGTGATGGACGCCAAGCCCGACCACGGCGCCATCGTCGACCAGGAAGCGGTGACTATCGGCGCCGACGACACGGCGCGCCAGGTGTTCGACCGCGTCACCGAGGCGGCGGCGCGCGTGGTGGCGCGCAGCGTGCCGCGGCTGGTGGCCGGCAGCGCGGTGCTCAGGCCGCAGCAGCACGTCGGCGGCCAGTACTTCGGCGGCCGCAAGCCCGAGGACGGGCGCCTGGGCGCCGACTGGCCGGCGCGGCGCCTGCACGATCTCGTGCGTGCGGTCGCGCCGCCGGAGTACCCGGGCGCCTTCTTCGACGCCGAGGGCGTTCGCATCGGCGTCAGCCGCACGCACGTTGTGCGCGATGGCGACGGCCGGCCCGCCGCAGCGGGCGCGCGCTTCACCTTCTTCGCGCGCGACGGGGCGCTGTGGATCGGCGCCGCCGACGGCGGCGTGCTGCAGGTGCTGCAGGCCACGGCGGGCGGCGCGCCGCTCGATGCGGCCGCCTTCGTCGCGCGTTGGCGCGACGCCCGGCTGCAGCCGGATCGCTGAAGTCTTCCACTTTCACCTCGCATCGGAAAGCACGCTGTGCGCAAGATCCTCATCCTCGGTGTCAACGGCTTCATCGGCCACCATCTCACGCGCCGGCTCGTCGACGACGGCAACTGGCAGGTGTTCGGCATGGACATGCACGCCGACCGCGTCGCGCCCTGGCTCGGTCATCCGCGCTTTCATTACTTCGAGGGCGACATCACGATCAACAAGGAGTGGATCGAATACCACGTCAAGAAGTGCGACGTGGTGCTGCCGCTGGTGGCGATCGCCACGCCCGCCACCTACGTCACCGATCCGCTGCGCGTCTTCGAGCTCGACTTCGAGGCCAACCTGGCGGTCGTCCGCCAGTGCGTGAAGTACGGCAAGCGCGTCGTCTTCCCGAGCACGAGCGAGGTCTACGGCATGTGCCGCGACGAGGCCTTCGACCCCGACAGCTCGTCGCTCACCTACGGTCCGATCAACAAGCCGCGCTGGATCTACGCCTGCTCCAAGCAGCTGCTCGACCGCGTGATCCACGCCTACGGCCAGCAGCACGGCCTGGCGTTCACGCTGTTTCGCCCGTTCAACTGGATCGGCCCCGGCCTGGACAGTCTGCATGCGGCCAAGGAAGGTTCGAGCCGCGTCATCACGCAGTTCCTCGGCCACATCGTGCGCGGCGAGCCCATCCAGCTCGTCGATGGCGGCGCGCAGCGGCGCTGCTTCACCGACGTGAGCGACGGCATCGACGCGCTGTTCCGCATCCTCGTCAACGACGGCGGCCGCGCCGACGGCGGCATCTTCAACATCGGCAATCCGGCCAACGACCTGTCGGTGCGCGAGCTCGCCGAACTGATGCTCGCGATGGCCAAGGAGCGGCCCGAGTTCCGCGATCAGGCCCAGCGCGTGCGGCTGCAGGAGACGACGGCCGGCGCCTACTACGGGCGCGGCTACCAGGACGTGGAGCGGCGCGTGCCGGCGATCGCCAACACGCAGGCCGCGCTCGGCTGGACGCCGCAGGTGTCGATGCGCTCGGCGCTGGAGCGGCTGTTCGACCACTACCGCGGCGAGGTCGATGCGGCGCGGCGTCTGAACGACGGCGGCGCCTGAGACGCCGCGTGAACGGCCGCGTCGTCCTCAAGATCGACGTCGACACCTGGCGCGGCACGCGCGAGGGCGTGCCGGCGCTGGTGCGGCTGCTCGAGCGCCACGGCGCGCAGGCTACTTTCCTGTTCAGCCTCGGCCCCGACCACACCGGCCGCGCCGTGCGGCGCGCGCTGCGCCCGGGCTTCGCGCAGAAGGTCGCGCGCACGTCGGTGCTCGAGCACTACGGAGTGCGCACGCTGCTGTACGGCACGCTGCTGCCGGGGCCCGACATCGGGCGGCGCGAGGCAGCTACGCTGCGCGCGGTGGCGGCGGCCGGCTTCGAGACCGGCGTGCACTGCTGGGACCACGTGCGCTGGCAGGACGGCGTGGCGCGCGCCGATGCGGCGTGGACCAACGCCGAAATGGACCGCGCCTGCGCGCGTTACGTGGAGGTGTTCGGTGCGGCGCCACGCGTGCATGGCGCCGCCGGCTGGCAGATGAACGCGCATGCCTTCGCCGCCGAGCTGCGCCACGGCTTCGAGGTCGCCTCCGACTGCCGCGGCCGTTCGCCGTTCGTGCCGGTGGACGCTGCCGGCGCCGTCGTCGGCCCGCCGCAATGGCCGACCACGCTGCCCACGTTCGACGAACTGATCGGCCGCGACGGCTGCGACCGCGGCAACGTCGAGCGCGCCGTGCTCGGCGCGGCGGCGGACGCCGCCCTGCCGCAGGTCTTCACGCTGCACGCCGAACTCGAGGGTGGCGCGCTGCGCGAGGCCTTCGAGCGCCTGCTCGCGGCCTGGGCCGCCGAGGGCCGGCGCTTCGTCGGCCTGTTGCAGGCGCAACGTGAGCACGGCGCGACACTGCCGGCTTGCGTGGTCGTCGACGGCAGCGTGCCGGGCCGCAGCGGCACGCTGGCCACGCAGGGCGCGCAGCGCGGCTGACCCCTCACGCGCAGAGGACTCTCAAGCGCCGTGCATCGGCGGCCGATATGACGCCGGACGCCCGCGCCGGCCGCTCCGACACGATGCTCAGGAAAATCCCCGTCAACCAGCTCCGAGTCGGCATGCACCTGCATGCCTTCGAGGGCGCGTGGATCGACCATCCGTTCTGGCGCAAGCGGTTCGTCATCAGCAGCGCGGCCGAACTCGACGCCGTGCGGCGCAGCGGTGTCGCCGAATGCTGGATCGACCCGCGGCTCGGCCGCGACGTCGACGCAGACCAGGCAGATCCCGTGCCGGCGCGGCCCCCGCCGGCTGCGGACGCGTCTGCGGAAGAGCCGCTGCCGACCGGTCCGAAGGACGACTCGCGTGCCTTCGCCCTCGAGCTCAAGGAGGCCGCTGCCATCTGCCGGC
>JAGWTJ010000302.1 GCA_028869005.1 Burkholderiales bacterium
GCTCGTGCTCGGCCGCAGCCCGCAGTCGACCTTCTGCGTCGACGACTCGCGCGTCTCGCGCTCGCATGCGCGCATCGACTGGCACGGCGGCGTGTTCCAACTCGCCGACCTCAGCTACAACGGCACCTACGTGCGCTTTGCCGACGGCGAGATCGTCAGCCTGCGCCGCGGCGGCTGCGCGCTGCACGGCAGCGGCCTGATCGGGCTCGGACGCGCGCCGTCCGAGGACGACTCGGCAAGCGTGGCCTTCGACGTGCTGCGCCTGCCCGACACGCAGGCGTCGCCAGATGTGGATCCGCGCTGATGCGCGTGCTCTACGTCGACGACGATCGCGTCAACGCCGTGCTGTTCGCCGAGGCCTGCCGCGTGGCCGGGGCCATCGAACTCGAGTGCGCCGACAGCGGCAGCGAGGCGCACGAATTGGTCGCCGACTTCGCGCCCGATCTGCTCGTGATCGACCTGCACTTGCCGGACACCTCGGGCGACCGCCTGTTGCCCGAATTGCGCCGCGGCCTCGGACGCGACGTGCCGGCCTTCCTGTGCACGGCCGATCCCGAGGCGGTCGGCCGCGCCATCGCCGTGGCGGCCGGCTTCGATGGCTGCTGGTGCAAGCCGCTGGACCTCGCGGCGCTGATCGCCGAGCTCCGGCAGCGCGCGGCCGCGGCGCGACCGATCGCAGCGCCGTGAGCTACCGACCCGAGCCGGCGCACCGTCACGATCGGCGCGAGCGGGTGGCGGTGCTGCTGATCAACCTCGGCACTCCGGCCGCACCGACCGCTTCTGCGCTGCGCCGCTACCTGGCCGAGTTCCTCGGCGATCCGCGCGTCGTCGAGATTCCGCGCGCGCTGTGGCTGCCGTTGCTGCACGGCGTGATCCTGCGGTTGCGGCCGCGCCGCTCGGCCGCCAAATACGCGCACATCTGGATGCGCGAAGGCTCGCCGCTCGCCGTCTGGACGGCGCGCCAGACCGAGGGGCTGGCGGCGGCACTCGCGGCACGCGGCCATGATGTGCTGGTGCGCCACGCCATGCGCTACGGCGAGCCGTCGATCCCTGCCACGCTCGACGCGCTGCGCGCCGAAGGCGCGACGCGCTTGCTCGCGCTGCCGCTGTACCCGCAATACGCCGCCGCCACCACGGCCAGCGCGGTCGACAAGGTCGGCCAATGGGCGGCCACGGCGCGCCGCCTGCCGGAGCTGCGTTTCGTCGCGCAGTACCACGACGACGCGGGCTACATCGAGGCCCTCGCCGCCACGCTCGAGGCGCACTGGCTGGCGCACGGCCGTGGCGAGCGGCTCGTGCTCAGCTTCCACGGCCTGCCGGCGCGTTCGCTCGCGCTCGGCGATCCGTATCACTGCCAGTGCCTGGCGACCGCCAGACTGCTGGGCGAGCGGCTCGGCCTTGCGCCGCAGCAGATGCAGGTCGCGTTCCAGAGCCGCTTCGGCAAGGCCCGCTGGCTGCAGCCCTACACCTTGCAGGTGCTGCGCACGCTGGCCGCCGACGGCGTCGGCACCGTCGATGTGATGTGTCCCGGATTCGCCGCCGACTGTCTGGAGACGCTCGAGGAGATCGCGCTAGAAGGCCGCGCCGCCTTCCTCGCCGCCGGCGGCAAAGCGTTGCGCTACGTGCCGTGCCTGAACGCGGAGCCGTCGTGGCTGGCCGCACTGGCCGGCATCGCCGAACGCCATCTGCAGGGGTGGGACACACGCGTCACGCCGGACGCCGCGGCACTGCAGGCACGCCGGCAACGCGCCATCGCGCTCGGCGCCACCGGCTGAGATCGTCATTCGATCCGTGCCCGATCGACGTTCGATGAAGGCCGCAAGGATGAAGCCGCCGCCTGCCGACCGCCCTGGCGTCCAGGCTGCGCCGACCGAAGCGCGCGAGCACAGGTCCGATCCGCCGGACCGCACGGCGGCCGTCACCGCCACACTGCGGCTGGACAAGTGGCTGTGGGTGGCGCGCCTGTTCAAGACGCGAGCGCCGACGATCTGCCTGACGCTTCCTGAGCAGACACGCGGGCCCGCCCTGCCGACGCCGAGCCCCTCGGCTCTCTGGCGCAGGACGGAGCGGGTGCGGCCCTATCCCACCATCTCCGCACCCTTTCCGCGCCATTTCCGCGCCTGCGGGTCGCCCCCCTCTTGAAGCACGCCGGCCGGCCCCCATGCTGCATAGGATCAACAGCCCAGCATGCCATGACCGCAAGCCCCGACGCCGCCGGCGAACCCATCGTTCCACCCTCCGGCGCCCCCGCGTCGCCGACGCCCGCGGCGGCCACTCTCGAAGCCCAACTGGCCGATCTGCAGGCGCGCGAAGCGGCCGTCACCGAGGCCTACCTGCGCGCCAAGGCCGAGACGGAAAACGTGCGCCGTCGTGCCGAAGAGGACATGGCCAAGGCGCGCAAGTTCGCCAACGAGGCCTTCGCCGAGACTCTGCTGCCGGTGATGGACAGCCTGGAGGCGGCCACCGCCACCACCGGCGGCACCAGCGAGCAGATGCTGCAGGGCGTGCACGCCACGCTGCGCCAGCTCAGCGCCGCGCTCGAGAAGAACCACGTCGTCGCCATCGCGCCGCCGCCCGGCACCCGCTTCGATCCGCACCGGCATCAGGCGATCAGCATGGTGCCCTCGGAACAGGACGCCAACACCGTCGTGTTCCTGATGCAAAAGGGCTACCTCATCCACGAGCGCGTGCTGCGGCCGGCGCTCGTGACGGTGGCGGCCTCGCGGTGAGCGACACGCGCCGAACCCCGCGCGCGGCTTGAAAGACGCCAACCGATCCACAACTCCAGAACAACCGCATCGCATTGCGCAGGAGCAATAAGCAACCATGGCCAAGATCATCGGCATCGACCTGGGCACCACGAACTCGTGCGTCGCCATCATGGAAGGCAACACCACCAAGGTGATCGAGAACAGCGAGGGTGCGCGCACCACGCCTTCGATCATCGCCTACCAGGACGACGGCGAGGTTCTCGTCGGCGCCTCGGCCAAGCGGCAGGCCGTTACCAATCCGAAGAACACGATCTACGCGGTCAAGCGGTTGATCGGCCGCAAGTTCGCCGAGAAGGAGGTGCAGAAGGACATCGACCTGATGCCCTTCAAGATCACCGCCGCCGACAACGGCGACGCCTGGGTCGAGGTGCGCGGCAAGAAGCTCGCGCCGCCGCAGGTCAGCGCCGAGATCCTGCGCAAGATGAAGAAGACCGCCGAGGACTATCTCGGCGAAGAGGTGACGGAAGCCGTGATCACGGTGCCCGCCTACTTCAACGACAGCCAGCGCCAGGCGACCAAGGACGCCGGCCGCATCGCCGGCCTCGACGTCAAGCGCATCATCAACGAGCCGACGGCGGCCGCGCTCGCCTTCGGCCTCGACAAACACGGCAAGGGCGACCGCAAGATCGCCGTGTTCGACCTGGGCGGCGGCACCTTCGACATCTCGATCATCGAGATCGCCGACGTCGACGG
>JAGWTJ010000048.1 GCA_028869005.1 Burkholderiales bacterium
TCGGTGCTCGACCTGTGCACCGGCAACGGCAGCCTGGCGGTGCTGGCCGCGCGGGCCTGGCCCGCGGCTCAGGTGCGCGCCACCGACCTGTCGGACGCTGCGCTGGCGGTGGCCGGGCGCAACGTCCGGCGCCACGGCCTGCAGGACCGCATCACCCTGGCCCAGGGCGACGGCCTGGCCGCCGCTGCCGGCCGCTTCGACCTGATCCTGTGCAACCCGCCCTACGTGAACCGCGAATCGATGACCCTGCTGCCCCCTGAATTCCGCGCCGAGCCGGCACTGGCGCTGGACGGCAATGCCGACGGCGGCGACGACGGCATGGATTTCGTGCGCCGCCTGCTGCCCGCGGCGCCGGCCCACCTGAACCCGCAGGGCGCGCTGGTGCTCGAGATCGGCCACGAGCGCGCCCACTTCGAGGCCGCCTTCCCGCGCCTGAACCCGCTGTGGCTGGCCACCAGTGCTGGCGACGACCAGGTGCTGCTGCTCACGCGCGAGGCCCTGGCTTGATCACGCTGCGCCAGATCACGCTGCGCCGCGGCACCAAGGTCGTGCTGCAGGGCGCCAACCTGACGTTGCAGCCGGGCGAGAAGGTGGGCCTGATCGGCCGCAACGGCGCCGGCAAGTCCAGCCTGTTCGCGCTGCTGACCGGGCGGCTGCATGCCGACACCGGCGACGTCGAGATCCCGCCGCGCTGGCGCGTGGGCGAGGTGGCCCAGCACATGCCCGAGACGGAGGACGGCGCCACCGACTTCGTGCTGCAGGGCGACGCGCCGCTGGTGGCCGCGCAGGCCGAGCTGTCCGCGGCCGAGGCCAGCGGCGACGGCCATGCGATGGCCCATGCCCACCTGGCGCTGGACGAGGCCGGCGCCTTCGACGCCCGGGCCCGCGCACAGGCGCTGCTGCTGGGCCTGGGCTTCAAGGGCGACCAGCTGGACGCGCCCGTCAACAGCTTCAGCGGCGGCTGGCGCATGCGGCTGCAACTGGCGCGCGCGCTGATGTGCCCGGCCGACTTGCTGCTGCTCGACGAGCCCACCAACCACCTCGATCTGGACGCCCTCGTCTGGCTCGAGAGCTGGCTCGCGCGCTACGCCGGCACGCTGGTCGTCATCAGCCACGACCGCGAGTTCCTCGACGCCGTGACGCAGGTGACGCTGCACGTCGACGCCGGCGGCGTCGCGCGCTACGGCGGCAACTACAGCGTCTTCGAGGCGATGCGCGCCGAGCGCATCGCACAACAGGCCGCCGCCTACGCCAGGCAGCAGGAACGCATCGCGCACCTGCAGCGCTTCATCGAGCGCTTTCGGGCCAAGGCGAGCAAGGCGCGCCAGGCGCAAAGCCGCGTCAAGGCGCTCGATCGCATGGAGCGGCTGGCACCGGCGCTGATGGCGAGCGACTTCGTGTTCGAGTTCCGCGAGCCGGCGAACCTGCCCAACCCGATGCTGGTGCTCGACGACGTGAGCTGCGGCTACGGCGACACCGTCATCGTGCGCCACGCCCACCGCACCGTGCTCGCCGGCCAGCGCATCGGCATCCTCGGCGCCAACGGCCAGGGCAAGTCGACGCTGGTGAAGACCATCGCGCGCGTGCTGCCGCCGCTGGCCGGCCGCATCACCGAGGGCAAGGGCCTGGCCATCGGCTACTTCGCGCAGCAGGAGATGGACCTGCTGCTCGAGGACGACACGCCGCTCGAGCGCATGGTGCGCCTGGCGCGCGAACTCGCACCCAACGCGCGCGAGTCGCGCGAGCAGGATCTGCGCAGCTTCCTCGGCCAGTTCCGCTTCGAGGGCGACATGGTCAAGCAGCGCGTGGGCACCTTGTCGGGTGGCGAGCGTGCGCGCCTGGTGCTCGCCACCATCGTCTGGCAGCGGCCCAACCTGCTGCTGCTCGACGAGCCGACCAACCACCTCGACCTGGACACGCGCGAGGCGCTGTCGGTGGCGCTCAACGAGTTCGAGGGCACGGTGCTGCTCGTCAGCCACGACCGCGCGCTGCTGCGCGAGGTGTGCGACGAGTTCTGGCTCGTCACGCGCGGCGGCGTCGAACCCTTCGACGGCGACCTCGACGACTATCAGCGCTGGCTGCTCGAAGTCGGTCGCGCCGCGCAGCGCGGCGCCGTTCCGCCGCCGCGGCCGCTGTCGACGAGCGCGGCGGCCAAGTCGACGCCGACGCCGGCAGCGCCGTCGTCCGGACCGGCATCGAGATCCTCGTCGGCCTTTGCGCCGACGGCCTCGCCGCGCGACGACCGCAAGGCCAAGGCCGCCGCGCGCCAGCGCCTGTCCGACGCGACGCGGCCGTGGCGCAACGAGGTCGCGCAGATCGACCGGCGGCTCGAGCGTCTGGCCAGCGAGCGCGGCGAAGCCGAAGAGGCGCTGGCCGGCGGCGCGTCGTCGCCGGCCGACATCGCCGAGCACGGCCGGCGCCTCAACCACATCGCCGCCGAGACGGCCATGCTCGAGGAGCGCTGGCTCGAACTGCACTCGTTCATCGACGCCGCCCAGAACGACGCCGCGTAGCATGGCGGCCGAAGCAGCGCCGCCGGCTGCGGCGGCTCGCCGCACACCCCCGTCACCCTCCCGAGGAGCACAGCATGTCCGAGCAATGGAAGTTCGAAACCCAGTCCGTGCACGCCGGCTACACGCCGGACCCGACCACCAAGTCGGTGGCGGTGCCGATCTACCAGACCGTCGCCTTCGCCTTCGACAGCGCGCAGCACGGCGCCGACCTGTTCGACCTCAAGGTGGCGGGCAACATCTACACGCGCATCATGAATCCGACCACCGACGTGCTCGAAAAGCGCGTGGCGGCGCTCGAAGGCGGCATCGGTGCGCTGGCCGTCGCCAGCGGCCAGTCGGCCATCATGTACGCGCTGCAGACCATCAGCGAGGCGGGCGACAACATCGTCAGCAGCACGGCGTTGTACGGCGGCACCTACAACCTGTTCGCGCACACGCTGCCGCAGTACGGCATCGAAGTGCGCTTCGCCGACCATCGCGATCCGGCCAGCTTCGACAAGCTGATCGACGCGCGCACCAAGGCGCTGTACGTCGAGACGATCGGCAACCCCGCCGGCAACATCACCGACATCGCCGCCGTGGCGGCCATCGCGCACCGGCACGGCGTGCCCCTGATCGTCGACAACACGGTGGCCACGCCCTATCTGCTGCGGCCGTTCGAGCACGGCGCCGACATCGTCGTGCACTCGCTCACCAAGTACATGGGCGGCCACGGCACGACGATGGGCGGCGTCATCGTCGACAGCGGCAAGTTCCCCTGGGCGCAGCACAAGGCGCGCTTCAAGCGCCTGAACGAGCCCGACGTGAGCTACCACGGTGTCGTCTACACCGAGGCGCTGGGTCCGGCCGCCTTCATCGGCCGCGCGCGCGTGGTGCCGCTGCGCAACACGGGCGCCGCGATCTCGCCGTTCAACTCGTGGCAGATCCTGCAGGGCATCGAGACGCTGGCGCTGCGCATGGAACGCATCTGCGACAACACGCTCGCCGTGTCGCGCCACCTGCAGCGCCACCCCAAGGTGGCCTGGGTGGCCTACGCCGGCCTGCCGGACCACGAAGACCACGCGCTGGCGCAGCGCTACATGAAGGGGCGGGCGTCGGGCCTGTTCACGTTCGGCGTGAAGGCGGCCCAGGGCGGACGCGAGGCCGGCGCGCGCTTTCTCGACGCGCTGCAACTGTTCCTGCGGCTGGTCAACATCGGCGACACACGCTCGCTGGCCACGCACCCCGCGAGCACCACGCACCGGCAGCTTTCGCCCGCGGAACTGGCGCGCGCCGGCGTCAAGGAGGAGACGGTGCGCCTGTGCGTCGGCATCGAGCACATCGACGACCTGCTGGCCGACCTCGACCAGGCGCTGGCCAAGGTGTAGCCGCCGGCGCGGCGGCGCTCAGTCCCGGCCGGCCGCCGCGGCGATCAGGTCGAGCATCAGCTCGATGCGCGCCTGCGGCGCCGTGAGCGCACCGGCCGAGGGCAGCGCACCGGGCCGCTGGCCGACGACGCCGCCGAGTTGACAGCGCGAGGCGCGGCGCACGACGACGCCGGCGCGCTCGGCGCGGCGCGCCGCCTGGTCGATGGCCTCGTGCACGCTGCCGTTTCCGGTGCCGGCGACGACGATGCCGCGCACGCCGGCGGCCATCAGTGCATCGATGACGACGCCGCTGGCGCCGGCGTGGCTGGTGACGATTTCCACCTGCGGCCAGCGCTCGGCCGCGGGCAGCGCGGCGGCCGCCGGGTGCAGCTCTTGCGCCGGCCATTCGCGCCAGCGCGCGAGCGTTCCGTCGGCCAGCGTGCCGAGCACCCCCGCGTCGCCGGCGCTGAAGGCCTGCAGGCGCCAGCCGTGCACCTTGCGCAGCTCGCTGCCGGCGAACACCTGGCCGCCGAAAGCGACGAGCACGCCGCACGCGCCATCGGCGGCGGCCAGCGTCACGGCGTCGAGCAGGTTCTGCGGCCCGTCGGCCGACAGCGCCGTCGCCGCGCGCATCGCCGCGGTCAGCACCACCGGCTTGGGCGCGGCGAGCGTGCGGTGCAGGAAGTAGGCCGTCTCCTCGAGCGTGTCGGTGCCGTGGGTGACGACCACGCCGGCCACCTCGGGCCGTGCCAGTTGCGCGGCGACGCGCTCGCGCAGCCGCAGCCAGGTGGCGTGGTCCATGTGGCAGCTGTCGAGTTGCACCAGCGTCTCGACCTCGATCGCTCGCCCGGCCAGCGGCGGCACCGCCGCCACGAGTGCCTCGGCGCCGAGCTGCGCGGCCCGGTAGCCGACGTGGTCGTCCGAGCGCTCGGCGGTGCCGGCGATCGTGCCGCCGGTGGCGATCAGCGCCACGATGCCCGATTGCATTTGTGCGTCCTCTGGATGAAAATACAGCCACTGGATAAACAACCAGCCCCGAAATCGACGGGCGCCCACGGGCCCGCGTTCGCATCGGGGCGCAGCCGCGATGATCGACGACAGCCCCAAACTCACGCCGCGCCAGCAGCAGATTCTCGACCTCGTACAAAGTGCCATCGAGCGCAAGGGCGCGCCGCCCACGCGCGCCGAGATCGCCGCCGAGCTGGGTTTTCGTTCGGCCAACGCCGCCGAGGAGCACCTGCAGGCGCTGGCGCGCAAGGGCGTCATCGAACTCATGGGCGGCACCTCGCGCGGCATCCGGCTCAAGTCCGAGACGCTGCGCGCGCTCAACGCGGCGCGGCTGTCGCCTTACGGCAAGCAGTACTCGCTGCCGCTGCCCGGGCTGGCCCAGCTCACGCTGCCGCTGGTGGGGCGCGTGGCCGCCGGCAGCCCGATCCTGGCGCAGGAGCACATCGACGAGACCTACCTGATGGAGGCGTCGCTGTTCCCGCGCCGGCCCGACTACCTGCTCAAGGTGCGCGGCATGAGCATGCGCGACGCCGGCATCCTCGACGGCGACCTGCTCGCCGTGCAGAAGGCGAGCGACGCCAAGAACGGCCAGATCGTCGTCGCACGCCTGGGCGACGAGGTCACCGTCAAGCGCTTTCGCCGCACCAAGCAGGGCATCGACTTGATCCCCGAGAACACCGAGTTCAAGACGCTGCACGTGGCCGCCGGCGCCGAGCACTTCCAGCTCGAGGGCATCGCCGTCGGTCTCGTGCGCAACACGATGCTGATGTGATGGCGCGCGCGACGCCAACGCCGGCGTACGAGCAACGCCACTCCCCCGCCATCATGAAGTCGCCCAAGGCGCGCTCGGCGGCCGAGTGCGAGCGGCTCGAGCAGTTGCCCAACGTCGGACCGGCGCTCGCCGCCGATCTGCGTCTCATCGGTATCGCGCATCCGCGCGAGCTGGCCGGGCGCGACGCCCTGGGCCTGTACCGCGCGCTGTGCCGGGCCACCGGCAAGCGGCAGGACCCCTGCGTGCTGGACACCTTCCTCGCCGTCACCGACTTCATGTCCGGCGCCGCGCCGCGCCCGTGGTGGGCCTACACGCGGCAGCGCAAGGCCGACTACCAGGGCGTCTGACGACCCTCACCCCAGCCCTCTCCCGCGCCGCGGGAGAGGGAGCAAGCCCGGGCGCCACCGCGGCTGCAGTCGGTAACGATTTGCGGGGCCGTCTGGCCGCTTCTCCGGCGTTTGTCAACGCCCTGCCGGGGCCACCATCGCGCTCATGTTCGGACCGCCGTGTCCGATATCACGGACCATGAGACCGCTCGCCCTGCTCTCCCGACACGCACGCCGCTCGACGCTCGGCGGCGCCAGCAGCCTGCGCATGCAGGTGCGGCCGCCGTCGCTGTGCCATGCGCCGAGCACCCCCTGGCAGCGCGTGCTGTTCTGGCTGCTCGCGCCGGCGCCGCACGAGGCCGCACCGCCGCTCAGCCGGCTGCCTTCGGTGCGCACCGACTTCCTGGCCACCGTCGCCGACATCGATTCCGATGCCGCCGACGCGCTGCGCCGGCGCATCGCCGGCAGCACCTCGCTGCGCGAGCTGTGGCATCTGCGCTCCGAGGTCTATCGCGTGATCGGGCTGGCACGCGACCAGGCCGAGGCCGACCGCCGCCTGCTGATGCTCGCGCGCCACTTCCCGACGCGCGCGCCGCGCTCGCAGTTCGCGCCGCTGTAGCTTGCCAGACCGACGATGCGCCACGTCGAACCCCGTCACTTCACGCCCGATGCGGGGGTGCCGGGCGGTGGCCTGCCCGGCGATCGCGAGGCACGCATCGCCGCGCGCCGCGCTTTCGTCGGCCTCAAGGGCGCCTTCCTCGACGCGCTCGTCGACATGCGCGGCGCCGAGGCCACCTGGCTGCGCGGACAGGTGCTGAGCGCCGAGGAATCGGTCGATCTGTGGCTGCTGCGCGCCTCCATGTTCGAGACGCTCGCCGGGCTCGAGCGGCGACCGCGGCGCCAGGCGCTGCGGCGTGCGCTCGAGAGCATGTACCCCGACACCCAGCCGCCGAGCGCGTTCTCGCCACTCTGAGGCGGCGCGGGACGCTCAAGGGCGCAGGCGCGCCTTGAAGGTCTTCCTGAACTTCGCCACTTTCGGCGCGACGACGAAGGCGCAGTAGCCTTCGCCTTGATGGTTGGCGAAGTAGTGCTGGTGGTAGTCCTCGGCGCGCCAGTAGTTCGCCTCGGGCGCGAGTTCGGTGACGACGCGCCCGCCATGCGCCTCGTTCGCCTCGGCCCAGACGGCGCGCACCACCGCCTCCTGCTGCGGCTGGTGCCAGTAGACGGCGCTGCGGTACTGATGTCCGACGTCATTGCCCTGCCGGTCCCGCGTCGTCGGATCGTGGACGGCGAAGAAGATCTCGAGGACTTCGGTGAGCGTGATGCGCGCCGGATCGAAGCGTACCCGTGCCACCTCGGCGTGCCCGGTATCGCCGCGGCAGACCTGCTCGTAGCTCGGATCGGCCAGCTGGCCGTTGCTGTAGCCGTTCTCGACGCCGACGACGCCGTCGACCTGTTCGAACACCGCCTCCACGCACCAGAAGCAGCCGCCGGCCAGGGTGATGGTCTCGGCCTGAGCAGGGAGGTTCATCGGCGATTTCCTTGACCTGGCGGGTGCGACCGGGGATCGGCCGTTCCTTACACTGGGCGCCGATTATCCGGAGACGCCCGCCATGAAGACCGCCTTTTCCTGGGAAGACCCCTTTCGCCTCGACGAGCAGTTGAGCGACGACGAGCGCGCCGTGCGCGACGCCGCGCGCGAGTACTGCCAGGACAAGCTGCAGCCGCGCGTGCTGATGGCCGCGCGCCACGAGCACTTCGAGCCCGAGATCATGCGCGAGATGGGTGCACTCGGTCTGCTCGGCAGCACGATCGAAGGCTACGGCTGCGCCGGCCTCAACCACGTCTGCTACGGCCTGGTGGCGCGCGAGGTCGAGCGCGTGGACAGCGGCTACCGCAGCGCGATGAGCGTGCAGAGCTCGCTCGTCATGCATCCGATTTACGCCTACGGCAGCGAGGCGCAGCGCCAGAAGTACCTGCCGCGGCTGGCCACCGGCGAGCTGATCGGCTGCTTCGGCCTGACCGAGCCCAACCACGGCAGCGATCCGGCCAGCATGCTCACGCGCGCCAGGCCGGTCGACGGCGGCTACCTGCTCAAGGGCAGCAAGATGTGGATCACCAACAGCCCGATCGCCGATGTCTTCGTCGTCTGGGCCAAGCTGGCCGACCCCGACGGCAAAGTGGGCGGCCAGGAGAGCATCCACGGCTTCATCCTCGACAAGGGCATGAAGGGCCTCTCGGCGCCCAAGATCGAAGGCAAGATGAGCCTGCGCGCCAGCATCACCGGCGAGATCGTGATGGACGACGTGTTCGTTCCGGCCGAGAACCTGCTGCCCGGCGTGAACGGCTTGAAGGGCCCGTTCGGGTGCCTCAACAAGGCGCGCTACGGCATCGCCTGGGGCGCGCTGGGCGCGGCCGAGTTCTGCTGGCACGCGGCGCGCCAGTACACGCTCGACCGCAAGCAGTTCGGCCGCCCGCTGGCGCAGAACCAGCTCATCCAGAAGAAGCTCGCCGACATGATGACCGAGATCGCGCTCGGCCTGCAGGGCTGCCTGCGCGTGGGCCGCCTGCTCGACGAGGGCAAGGCGGCGCCGGAGATGATCAGCCTCGTCAAGCGCAACAGCTGCGGCAAGTCGCTCGACATCGCGCGCATGGCGCGCGACATGCACGGCGGCAACGGCATCCACGACGAGTACCACGTGATCCGCCACATGATCAACCTCGAGACGGTCAACACCTACGAGGGCACGCACGACGTGCATGCATTGATCCTCGGGCGTGCGCAGACGGGGTTGCAGGCTTTCTTCTGATGACCCCGGGGGCCGGGCTGCCCCCTGCCCGTCCCGGGCCAGCACAGCGACAACGTCACGCCGGCTCGTGGCGCCGCGCCGTGCTGCACGACCCGCGGACACGACAATCGGCGCATGAACGACCTGTTGGTGCGGCTCGGCGTCGACGGCTGGCGCCCAGTGCTGGCCTCGCTGGTGCTGCCGCCGGTGCCCTTCCTGCTGGCCATCCTCGTCGGCGCACGGTTGATGTTCCGACGCCGGCTGCTGGCGTGGCTGTTGATCTTCGTTTCCTGCCTGGGCCTGTGGTTCGGCAGCACGATGGCCGCCGCCGACGCGCTGCGCCACTGGCTGCTGCCGCCGGAGCGCGCGCTCAGCCCGTCGGAGATCGCCGAGCTGAAGAAGGCGCCCCACACCACCATCGTCATCCTCGGCGGCGGGCGCGAGCCGCTGGCGCCCGAGTACGGCGTGTCGGACCTCGCGCCGCTCAGCCTCGACCGGCTGCGCTACGCGCTGTGGCTGGGCCGCGAAACCTCGCTGCCGGTGATGTACAGCGGCGGCATCGGTCACGGCGGCGGGGGCGGGCCGACGGAGGCCGAGATCGCCGCCCGCGTGGCCGAGCGCGACTTCGGGCGCCCCCTGCGCTGGCAGGAGGCCGAGTCGCGCGACACGCGCGAGAACGCGCTCCGCTCGGTCGCCTTCCTGCGCACGCAGGGGATCGAGCGCATCGTCGTCGTCACGCACGCCTACCACATGCCGCGCGCGATGCGCAATTTCGAGCGCGCCGTGCAGACCTCGGGCGCGCCGCCCGGCAGCATCCGGCTGGTGGCGGCACCGATGCACGCGCAACCGTCGAGTCGCCGCCGCCTGATCGACTACCTGCCCACGCGCGTCGGCAACTACGACACGCAGCTCGTGCTGCATGAGTGGTTGGCGCTGCTGATCGGCGCCTAGGCGTGTAGGCGGCCGACGCGCCTGCATTCGAGAAGGCGGCACAGCGTTGGCTTCGCAGCGCGCCCCAGGCGCTTGAAAAGGCGCGCGCCGGACAGATGTGTGCACCCATGCGGCGCGGGGTCTCGGCACGCCACTGGCGGCTTGGGGTCGCCATCGTGGACACTCCACGCCGCGCCGGCCGCGACATGAGTGGCCGGACTGCGCGCGCCCCCGTAGGCGCACGCCAACTCGACAAGGACGTGACGACGACATGACGAAACCCTGGATCATCGGCGCCCTGGCGCTCGCGCTGGCCTTGACCTTCACGCCCGACAGCGCCGATGCGAGGCGACTCGGCGGCGGCAAGTCCACCGGCATGCAGCGCAACATGCCGGCGCGCACGGCGCCCGACGCGGCACCGGGCAAGCCGGCGACGCCACCGCAGCAGGCCGCGCCGAACCAGGCCGCCAACCCGGGTGCCGCCGCAGCGGCCAACCCGGCGGCCGCGGCACCCAAGCGCAACTGGCTCGGGCCGATCGCCGGTCTCGCCGCCGGGCTCGGTCTGGCGGCGCTGATGAGCCATCTCGGACTCGGCGAGGCGTTCGGAAACTTCCTGATGCTCGGCCTGCTGGTGGTCGCAGCGATCGCACTGATCGCGTTCGTGCGTCGCCGTCTGGCCGCTCCGGCGCTGGCCACATCGGGCGCACGGCCGCCCGGCAGCACGGCGGCGCAGGTCGCCTGGCCGGCCCCGGCCGCGCCGCCGTCGATGCAGCGCACCGAGCCATCGCTCGACCAGGCGGCTGCCCCGATGCCCGGCGCCGGCGCAACGCCGTCCGGTCGCGTCTTCGTGCCGGCCGCGTTCGATCACGAGAGCTTCGAGCGCATCGCACGCGCCATCTTCATCCGCATGCAGGCGGCCAACGACAGCGCCAACCTCGTCGACCTGCGCCAGTTCACGACGCCCGAAATGTTCGCGTCGATCAAGCTCGAGCTCCTCGATCGCGGCAGCAGCGCGCAAGCGACCGACGTGCGGCGCGTCGACGCCACCGTGCTCGACGTCGCCGACGAAGCCGACCGCCAGATCGTCAGCGTGCGCTATCGCGGCGAGGTGGTCGAGGAAGCCGGCGCCGCACCGACGGCCTTCGACGAGGTCTGGCACCTCGTCCGCACCCACGGCGGCGACGACGCCTGGCGCATCGCCGGCATCGAGCAGATGGCCTGACGCGGCCGCGCCGGGCCGGGCCGGGCCACGACCGCGCAGAATGCGCCCCATGGTTCGACCTCTGCGGCGCATCACCGGCGCGAGCGCACTCGCCGTGTGCACGGTGTGTGCCGTGCTGGCGACGACCACGCAACTGCAAGGATGCGCCGGCGCCGCGGCGCCCCTGCGGCTGACGCAACCCGTCGTGCTGCTCGGCGAAGTGCACGACAACGCCGCGCAGCATGCGCTGCGGCTGGCCGCCTATCGTGCGCTGCTCGCAGCGGGTGCGCGGCCCGTGCTGGCGCTCGAGCAGATCGACCGCGAGCGCCAGGGCGAGCTCGACGCGCTGCTCGCGCGCCGGCCGCCACCGAGTGCGGCAGCACTGGTCGCCGCGGTCGGCGGCACGGGTTGGGACTGGTCGTTCTACACGCCCTTCATTTCGCTCGCGATCGAATACCGGCTGCCCATCGTCGCCGCCAACGTCGGGCGCGACGAGGCGCAGCGCGTGATGCGCGAAGGCCTGGCGGCCGGCGGCTTCGATGCCGCCGTGCCCGAGCGGCTGCTGGCCACGCAGGCCGGCGACATCCAGGCCAGCCACTGCGGAACGCTGGCCGCGGCCGACGCGCGCCGTATGGCGCTGGCGCAGATCGCGCGCGACCAGTTCATGGCGCGCGTGCTCGAGCAGCACGCCGCGCGCGGCGTCGTGCTGCTGGCCGGCGACGGCCACGTGCGCACCGACATCGGAGTGCCCTACTGGCTAGCCGCGGCCACGCGCGCGCGCAGCGAGTCGATCGGATTCGTCGAGGCGGGCAACGACGACGCGCCCTACGATCGCCGCGTCGTGACGGCGCCGCAGCCGCGCGCCGACCCGTGCGAGGCGCTGCGCACGCCGGCGCGTTCCTGATCCGAGGCCGGCCGCTGCGCGCCCTCCCGAGCGGCGCGACTCTCTCCCACGGACCGAACAGACACCCATGAGCGCACCCCTGAAGGACGCCGCGTCCGGCGGCGCCGGCCGGCACCGATTCGGCGTCCATCCGGATGTGCTCAAGCTCGGCGTGGTGAGCTTCCTCACCGACCTCAGCTCGGAGATCATCTTCTCGGTCTTCGCCGTCTTCTTCACCGCCGTCGCCGGCGCGTCGGCTGCGCTGCTCGGCGTGGTCGAGGGTCTGGCCGACCTGTCGGCGTCGTCGCTGAACTATTTGTCGGGCTGGCTGTCCGACCGCAGCGGCAGGCGCAAGGCCTTCACGCTGGCCGGCTACGGCTTCTCCACGCTGGCCAAGGTGCTCCTGCTGGTCAGCACGTCGGCCGCCGGGCTCGGCCTGTTCCGCGTCGTCGAACGGCTCGGCAAGGGCTTTCGCGGCCCGCCGCGCGACGCCTGGCTCGCGGCCGTGGCGCACGACGGCAACCGCGGCTGGTCGTTCGGCCTGCACAAGGCGCTGGACAAGTCCGGCGCCGTGCTCGGCCCCCTGCTCGCCTACCTGCTGCTCGATCGGCTGGGCGACGGCATCGCCACCTTCCGCCTGATGTTCTGGGTGGCGCTGGTGCCGGCCGTGCTCGCCCTCGTGGTGCTGGCGCTGGTCGAGGACCGGCCCGCCGCCAGCCACCGGCGCGAGAGCATGGTCGACACCTGGCGGACCCTCAGCCCCGGCTTCAAGCGCTATCTCGTCAGCGCCGGCATCTTCTCGCTCGCCTATTTCAGCTTCAGCTTCCTGCTGCTGCGCGCCTACAGCGTCGGCTTCGCCGTCAAGGACATCGTGCTGCTGTATGCGCTGTTCAACGTGGCCTGCGTCATCGCCGCGCCGCCGATCGGCCGCCTCGGCGACCGCATCGGCCGCAGCCGCATGATCCAGCTCGGCTACCTGCTGTACCTGCTGATGTGCGTCGGCTTCGCCCTGGCCACGACGCAGGCGCAGGTCGTCGCGCTGTTCATCGTGTTCGGCGTCTTCTATGCGATCGACGAGGCGCAGAGCAAGGCCTTCATCGCCGACCTGGAGCGCGAACGGCGCGCTTCGGCGATCGGCGTCTACAACTTCGTCACCGGGCTGCTCTACCTGCCTGCGTCCTTGATGGCCGGCGCGCTGTGGCTGCTCCATCCCGCCGGCGTCTTCGCGCTGGCGGCGGCCTTGGCCGGTGCGGCCCTGCTGGTCTTCATGCGCCTGCGTCCGGGGCAGACGCGGGAGGATGGCACGACCGTCAGCGCGCCAGGTAGCCGCCGTCCACGGGATGGTAGGACCCGGTGACGAAGGACGCCGCCGGGCTGCTCAGCCACAGCACGAGTTGCGCCACTTCCTCGGGCGTTCCCAGCCGGCCGATCGGGTGCAGCGCCACCAGTTGCTGCGCGGTGGCAGCGTCGGCCTCCAGGCCCGCGATCATCGGCGTGTGGATGAAGCCCGGACCCACGGCGTTCACGCGCACACCCGACGCGCCGTACTCGACAGCGGCGGTCTTGGTCAGCCCCAATACGCCGTGCTTGGCCGCCGTGTAGGCCGGCGCGGTGGCGAAGCCGACCGCGCCCAGGATCGACGCGATGTTGACGATCGCTCCGCCGCCGTTGCGCAGCATCTGGGCGATCTCGTACTTCATGCAGTAGAAGACGCCCGAGAGGTTGATGCCGATCACGCTCTGCCAGCCGTCGAGCGGATAGTCGGCGGTGGCTGCCTGGTCACCGCCGATACCGGCGTTGTTGCAGGCGATGTCGAGGCGGCCGTAGCGCTCGACGCTGCGCTGCACGAGCGCCTCGCAGTCGGCCGGACGCGAGACGTCGGCGGCGACGAAGGTGGCATCGCCGCCCGCCTGGAGCACCAGCGCCACGGTCTCTTCGCCGCCGCGCGCGTCCACGTCGCTGACGACGACCTTGGCACCGGCGCCTGCGTACGCCAGCGCAATGGCGCGGCCGATGCCGGACGAAGCTCCGGTCACGAGGCTCACCTTGTTCTCGAGCATGAAGAATCTCCTGATGGTGTCGCCGTGCACAGAGAGACTGTAGAGAGGCCGCCGTCGAGCGCAGTTGACAGCGCTCACGGAGGCACACGGCGCGGCCCGACGCGGCTTTTAGCGGCGCACCGGCGGCGCGAGCTCGGTGTGCGCGGCCAGCCAGCGCGCGCCGGAGCGCCCGTCGGCCTCGGCCGGGTGGAAATCGGCAGCCAGGTATCGCTTCCAGGGCCGCCAGTTGCACCGCACCAGACCCTCGGCGCCGAACAGCACGCGCCACGCGCTGACCCAGGTCGACGGGCGCCACGCGCTCGAGTCACGCCGTAGGTTGTTCACGGTCTGCCGCAGCAGGTCGATCACGAAGTGCCAGCTCACGAGCCGAAACAGGCGCACACGCCAGGCCTGGTTGCCGCCGAGCGCCAGGTACAGATCGAACGCAGTGGCGCGGTGTTCGAGTTCCTCGGCCGCGTGCCATTGCCACAGATGCACCAGGCGCGGCTCGGCTCCGGCCAGCAGGCCCGGATGGGCGAGCAGGTGCTGCGCCAGGATCGCCGTCCAATGTTCGGCGGCGGCGGTCGCGCCGACCCAGATGCGCGGGTCGAGCGGCTCGAGGCGCCGGCGGCGCCGCTGGATGCGCGCCTGCCAGCGATTGACGAGCCCCTGGCGCTCGAGATGCGCGTTGAAGCGCTGGTGCACGTGGCGGTGCGTCGCTTCCTGAGCGACGAAGTCGCGCAGCTCGTCGCCGAAACGCGCACGCTCGGCCTCGGGCAGCGCTTCGACGCCGCGCCGCACCGAGTCGATGAAGAGCTGCTCGCCGGCCGGAAAGCTCATCGACAACGCGTTGAACAGCGCCGTGCGAAACGCGTCCCCGCCGGCCCAGTGGCGGTCCGGCGGCGTCTCGAGGTCGATGCCGAGCCGCCGCACCGTGAGCGTGGTCACCGCGCGTCCCTTCGCAGGGCTTGCCGCCTGCCGTGCGCCACAGAGCTGTCCGGTGCGCTCATGCCAGCCAGCGCCGCGCGTTGTGGAACATGCGCAGCCACGGACTGGGTGCCGAGAGGTCGCCGCCGCTCCAGCTCATCTGCACGTTGCGCACTACGCGCTCGGGGTGCGGCATGAGCGCGGTGAAGCGGCCGTCGGCGGTGGTGATGCCGGCGAGGCCGCCGGGGCTGCCGTTGGGGTTGAATGGATAGGCCTCGGTGGCGCGGCCGTGGTGGTCGACGAAGCGCAGCGCGCGCTGCACGCGCTCGCTGCTGCCGCGCTGCGAGAAGTCGGCATAGCCCTCGCCGTGCGCCACCGCGATCGGCAGGCGGCTGCCGGCCATGCCGGCGAAGAACAGGCTCGGGCTGTCCAGCACCTCGACCATCGCCAGCCGCCCCTCGAACTGTTCGCTGCGGTTGCGCGTGAACTTCGGCCAGTGCTCGGCGCCGGGGATCAGCGGCGCCAGCGCGGCCATCATCTGGCAGCCGTTGCACACGCCGAGGGCGAACACGTCGGCGCGCGCGAAGAAGGCGGCGAACTGCTCGGCCAGCAGCGGGTTGAAGCGGATCGAGCGCGCCCAGCCCTCGCCGGCGCCCAGCGTATCGCCGTAGCTGAAGCCGCCGCCGGCCACCAGGCCCTGGAACAGGGACAGGCGCGCGCGACCTTGCTGCAAGTCCGTCATGTGCACGTCGTAGGTGTCGAAGCCGGCGCGGTCCATCGCCCAGCTCATCTCGACGTGCGAGTTCACTCCCTGCTCGCGCAGGATGGCGACCTGCGGCCGCGCCGTGAGCACGGCGGGCGCGGCGAGCGGATCGAAGCTCAGGTGCAGGTGCAGGCCCGGATCGTCGGCGGCGCCCGCCGCCGCATGCTCGGCGTCGGCGCACTCCGGGTTGTCGCGCAGGCGCGCGATGCGCCAGCTCACCTCGTCCCACTGCTGCTGCAGCTCGGCCAGCGGCGCCGACAAGCAGCACTGGGTGTCGCGCCAGACCTCGACCACGCCGCGGTCGTTGGTCTTGCCGATGGCGTGCGCGTGGCGCGCGAGACCGTGCCGGCGCAGCGTGGCCATCACGGCATCTCGCTCGGCACTGGCCACCTGCAGCACGACGCCGAGCTCCTCGTTGAACAGCGCCGCTAGCGTCAGCTCGTCGCGGCGCGCACCGACCTGCGCGGCCCAGTTCTTGGCGTCGCCGAACTCGGCGCGGCTGTCGGCGATACCGTCGCCTTCGGTGACGAGGATGTCGACGTTCAGGCTCACGCCGAGGCGGCCGGCGAACGCCATCTCGCACACGCAGGCCCACAGGCCGCCGTCGCTGCGGTCGTGGTAGGCCAGCAGCCGTCCCTCGGCGCGCAACTCGTTGACGGCGGCCACCAGCGCGACGAGCCGCTCGGCATCGTCCAGATCGGGCACCTCGTGGCCGAAGCGGCCGAGCACCTGCGCCAGCATCGAGCCGCCCAGGCGTCTGCGGCCGGCGCCGAGGTCGACCAGCACGAGCGTCGTGTCGCCGCAGGCGACGCCGCCGGGTGCGGCCTCGATGCGACGCAGCTCGGGCGTCAGCGTGCCGCGCACGTCGGCCAGCGTGGCGAAGGCGCTGACGACGAGCGACACCGGCGCCGTCACCTGCTGCGCCGTCGCGCCATCGCTCCACCGGGTGCGCATGGACAGCGAATCCTTGCCCACCGGGATGCCGACGCCGAGCGCCGGGCACAGTTCGAGACCGACGGCGCGCACGGTGTCGTACAGCGCCGCGTCCTCGCCCGGCTCGCCGCACGCGGCCATCCAGTTGGCGCTGAGCTTGACGCGCGCCAGTTCGATCGGCGCGGCCAGCAGGTTCAGGATCGCCTCGGCCACCGCCACGCGCCCCGAG
>JAGWTJ010000049.1 GCA_028869005.1 Burkholderiales bacterium
TGATCGACTTCGGCTTCGACAAGCTCGCGCTGATCGGCGCGGTGGCGTTGATCGTCATCGGCCCCGAGAAGCTGCCGCGCGTCGCGCGCACCGTCGGCCACCTGCTGGGCAAGGCGCAGCGCTACGTCGCCGACGTGAAGGCCGAGGTCAACCGTTCGATCGAGCTCGAAGAACTCAAGAAGATGAAGACCGAGTTCGAGAACGCGGCGCGCGACGTCGAGCAGACCGTGCGCAGCGAGGTCGACGGCGTGGCCAACGGCCTGAACAACGACTGGAACGCCATCGGCGGCGACGGCGCGTCGGCTGCGCCGGCCGACCTCGCGCCACCGCAGTATCGGCCGCCGAAGAAGAACTGGCGCCTCAAACGCGGCGCCACGCCACAGTGGTACAAGCAGCGCAACGGCGTGCGCACCAAGGCGCTGTCGGGCGCGGCGCGCGTCGCGCGCTACCGCCCGCCGGGCATCGGCCCGCGACGCTAGCGCGTCACGCGCGACTGCAGCGATGAGCGAACCGGGCAAGGACAAGGAAGACGAACTCGCCGGCACCGAGGCGCCGTTCGTCTCGCACCTGATCGAGCTGCGCGACCGCCTGATCCGCGCGGCGATCGCGGTGGCCATCGCGTTCGGGCTGCTGTGCATCTGGCCCGGACCGGGCGGCCTGTACGACCTGCTCGCCGCGCCGCTGCTCAGCCACCTGCCGCACGGCGCCAAGCTGATCGCCACCAACGTCATCTCGCCGGTGCTGGTGCCGCTGAAGATCACGCTGATGGCCGCCCTGCTGCTGGCGCTGCCCTATGTGCTGTACCAGGTGTGGGCCTTCGTCGCGCCGGGCCTGTATGCGCACGAGAAGCGCATGGTGCTGCCGCTGGTCATCAGCAGCACCATCCTGTTCCTGATCGGCGTGGCGTTCTGCTACTTCATCGTGATCCCGGGGATGAGCCGCTTCATCCAGGCCTTCGCACCGGTATCGATCACCGCAGCGCCCGACATCGAGCAGTACTTCGGCTTCGTGCTGACGCTGTTCGTCGTCTTCGGCATCGCCTTCGAAGTGCCGATCGGCGTCATCGTGCTGGTGCACATCGGCATCGTCAGCGTCGAGCAGTTGAAGAAGGTGCGCGGCTACTTCTACGTCGGCGCCTTCATCGTCGCCGCCGTCGTCACGCCGCCCGACGTCATCTCGCAGCTCGCGCTGGCGGTGCCGATGTGCCTGCTCTACGAGATCGGCATCGTGGCGGCGAAGGTCTCGGCCAGGAAGGCGCAGGAGGCGGCCGGCGCGGCCGACAAGCCGGCCGCCGGCGACCGGCCTGCAGCGTAAGCGCGCGGGGCCAATCCTAGGCGCAAGCGCGCCGCGCCACACTCGGCGCTATGCTGCCGGGCCGGCCAGGAATCCGCCATGCCCGACACCCTCGTCCGCCCGCAGGCCACGCTCGCCGACGCGCTGTGGGCCGATGCCGGCACCATCTACCTCACCGGCACGCAGGCGCTGCTGCGCGTGCTGCTGATGCAGCGCGCGCGCGACGAGGCAGCGGGCCTGGCCACGCGCGGCTTTCTGAGCGGCTACCGCGGCTCGCCGCTGGGCGCGGTCGACCTCGCGGTGTGGAAGTCCGGCGCCAGGTTCACCGAGCGCGGCATCCGCTTCCTGCCCGCCGTCAACGAGGAGCTCGCCGCCACCGCGGTGCTCGGCACGCAGCGCGTCGAGAGCGACGCCGACAAGACCTGCACCGGCGTCTTCGCCATGTGGTACGGCAAGGGCCCGGGCGTCGATCGCGCGGGCGACGCGCTCAAGCACGGCAACGCCTACGGCAGCTCGCCCCACGGCGGCGTGCTCGTCGTGGCCGGCGACGACCACGGCTGCGTGTCCTCGTCGATGCCGCACCAGAGCGATGTGGCGTTCCAGGCCTGGAGCATGCCGGTGCTCTCGCCGGCCAACGTGGCCGACCTGGTCGAGTTCGGCCTGTATGGCTACGCGCTCAGCCGCTACAGCGGCAACTGGGTCGGCCTGACGGCGCTGTCGGAAGTGGTCGAGGGCGCCGGCACGGTGGATCTGGACCTGATCCTCGGGCGCGCGGCCGCCTGGGCGAACGCCGACGCGATCCGCGCCGTCACCGGCCACCGGCCGCCGCCCGACGGGCTGCACTACCGCTGGCCCGACCTGCCTTCGCTGCGCATCGAGACGCGCCTGGCCGACAAGCTGGCCGCGGTGGCGGCGTTCGCGCGCGTGAACTCGATCGACCGCCGCATCGTCGAGCCGGCGATGCCGGCGCGCGTGGGCATCCTCACCGCCGGCAAGGCGCACCTGGACTTCATGGAGGTGCTGCGGCGCCTCGAGATCACGAGCGCGCAGCTCGCCGCCGCCGGCGTGCGCGTGCACAAGCTGGGCCTCACCTACCCGATCGAGACGATGCGCATGCGCGAGTTCGTGCACGGCCTGGCCGAGGTGCTGGTGATCGAGGAGAAGGCGCCGGTCGTCGAGACGCAGTTGCGCGCCTTGCTGTACAACGCCGCGCCGCAGGAACGACCCCGCGTCGTCGGCAAGACCGACGCCGAGGGCCGGCCGCTGGTCTCGGCCAGCGGCGAGCTGCGCCCGTCGAGGCTCATCGAGATCGTCGCCGCCTGGCTCGCCGCGCACGACGCGTCGCTCGACCGCCGCGGCCACGTGCGCGACTTCACGCCGGCCGAGCAGCTCGCCAATGCCGCCGACGCCGTCAAGCGCGTGCCCTACTTCTGCGCCGGCTGCCCGCACAACACCAGCACCCGCGTGCCCGAGGGCAGCACGGCGCGCGCCGGCATCGGCTGCCACTTCATGGCCAACTGGATGGAGCGCTCGACCGCCGGTCTCATCCAGATGGGCGGCGAAGGCGTCGACTGGGTCTCGCACTCGATGTTCACGCGCGTGCCGCATGTCTTCCAGAACCTGGGCGACGGCACCTACTACCACTCGGGCTACCTGGCGATCCGCCAGGCGGTGGCGGCGAACGCGACCCTGACCTACAAGATCCTCTACAACGACGCGGTGGCGATGACCGGCGGCCAGCCGGTGGACGGCGCGCTCGGCGTCGACGCCATCGCGCGCCAGGTCGAGAGCGAGGGCGTGAAGAAGGTGGTCGTGCTGTCCGACGACATCGGCAAGTACGACGCGCTGCGCCAACGCTTCCCGGCGGGCACGCAGTTCCACGACCGCGCCGAGCTGGAGCGCGTGCAGCGCGAGTTGCGCGCCACGCACGGCGTCACGGTGCTGATCTACGAGCAGACCTGCGCGGCCGAGCTGCGGCGCCGGCGCAAGAAGGGCGAGGTCGCCGACCGGCCGAAGCGCATCTTCATCAACGAGCGCGTGTGCGAAGGCTGCGGCGACTGCGGCGTGCAGAGCAACTGCGTGGCCGTGCTGCCGCACGAAACCGCCTGGGGGCGCAAGCGGCGCATCGACCAGACGGCGTGCAACAAGGACTATTCCTGCGTCAAGGGCTTCTGCCCGAGCTTCGTCGGCGTCGGCGGCGGCCGCCCGCGGCGCCACTCGGGCATCCTCGGGCGCGACCGCGAGGCCTTCGTCGCGCGCGTGGCGGCGCTGCCGCTGCCCGCGGCGTGGTCATGGAGCGGGCCCTACGACCTGCTGGTCACCGGCGTCGGCGGCACCGGCGTCGTCACGGTCGGCGCGGTGATCGCGATGGCGGCGCACCTGCAGGGCTTTGCGGCCAGCGTGCTCGACTTCATGGGCTTCGCGCAGAAGGGCGGCGCGGTGCTGTCGTTCGTGCGCCTGGCCGATCGGAGCGATCGCCTCAACCAGGTGCGCATCGACGCGCAGCAGGCCGACGCGGTGCTGGCCTGCGATCTGGTCGTCGGCGCGTCGCCCGAGGCGCTGTCGACGGTGCGACGCGGGCGCACGCGCATCCTCGCCAACGAGCACGACATCCCGGTGGCCGACTCGGTGCGCCACCCCGACGCCGATCTGCAGCACGCGGCGCATCTGGCCAAGCTGCGCTTCGCCGCCGGCGCGGAGCGCGTCGAGACCTTCGACGCGCAGGCGCTGGCCGAGGACTTCCTCGGCGACACGGTCAGCGCCAACATCGTCGCCCTCGGCTACGCCTGGCAGCGCGGCCTGGTGCCGCTCGGGCTGGCGGCGCTCGAGCGCGCGATCGAGCTCAACGGCGTCGCCGTCGAGGCCAATCGGCTGGCGTTCGCGCTCGGCCGGCTGGCCGCGGGCGACGCGGCGGGCTGCGAGCGGCTGCGCGAAGGCCATGCCGACGAGCCGGCCGCAGCCGAAACGCTGGACGCGCTGCTGGCGCGCCACGCGGCGCATCTCACCGCTTACCAGGACGCGGCGTGGGCCGCGCGCTATCGCTCGCTGGTGGATCACGTGCGCAGCGCCGAGGCCAAGCTCGCGGCCGGCACCACCGCCCCGCCGGCACCCGGCAGCGCGGGTAGCACGGCCGATGCGAGCCTACCCTTCACGCGCGCCGCCGCCACCAGCCTGCACAAGCTGATGAGCTACAAGGACGAATACGAGGTGGCGCGCCTCTTTGCCGACGGCGAGTTCGAGCGCGCCCTGCACGAGCAGTTCGAAGGCGAGCTGAGGCTCGAGTTCCACATGGCGCCGCCACTGCTCGCCCGCGCACGAGGCGGCGAGGCGCCGCGCAAGATGCGCTTCGGCCCCTGGATGTTCACCGCGCTGCGCTGGCTCAGGCACGGCAAGCGGCTGCGCGGCACGCCCTTCGATCCGTTCGGCCACAGCACGGAACGGCGCACCGAGCGCGCCCTGATCGACGCTTTCGAGGCGCGCCTGGCCGAGCTGCTGCCGCACCTGGATGCAGACAAGCTCGCGCTGGCCACGCAGATCGCCAGCGTGCCACAGGGCATCCGCGGCTACGGCCACGTCAAGCTCGGCAACCTCGTCGTCGCCCGCGCGCGCGAAGCCGAGCTGCTGCATCGCTACGACCCGGCGCGCTACCCGGCGCCCGCCGGCGCGCCGCTGACCGGACAGACCGGACAGTTGCGCGGCATCCCGGTCGTCACGCGCTGAGAACGCGCGGACGGCGCCGCGCCGCACCGGCGTCGAGCAGCCGGGCCAAGCCGAACCCGCGCGCCAGGCCGGGAAAACACGAATCGCGCACGGCCCGCGCCGCGCAACGGCAGCGCACACGCTGCGCCACAATCCGGCCCCCCGGCTCTCCCCACGAACCCATCGAGGTGCCCATGAACGGCCAAATGATGCAGCTGCCGCTGCTGATCTCGTCCTTGCTCCTGCACGCCGAGCGTCACCATGGCGAGCGCGAGATCGTCTCGCGGCGCGTCGAGGGCGACGTCCACCGGTATACGTACCGCGACCTGGCAGCGCGTTCGCGCCGCATGGCCAACGCGCTCGGCCGCCTCGGCGTCAAGCCGGGCGAGCGCGTGGCCACGTTGGCCTGGAACGGCTACCGGCACATGGAGCTGTACTACGCGGTGAGCGGCACGGGCGCCGTGCTGCACACGCTCAACCCGCGCCTGCACCCCGACCAACTCGTCTACATCGCCGACCACGCCGAAGACGCGGCGGTCTTCTTCGACCTCACCTTCCTGCCCCTCATCGCCGCTGTCGCGTCGCGCACGAAGACCGTGCGCCACTGGGTCGTGATGACCGACCGCGCGCAGCTGCCGGCCGACGCCGCGAAGATTCCCGGGCTGCTCGTCTACGAGGACCTGATCGACGCCGAGCACGACCGCTACATCTGGCCGAGCTTCGACGAGAACAGCGCGAGCTCGCTGTGCTACACGTCGGGCACCACCGGCAACCCCAAGGGCGTGCTGTACAGCCACCGCAGCACGCTGCTGCACACCTTTGCCGCGGCGCTGCCCGACGCGCTCAATTGCTCGGCCTCCGACGCCATCCTGCCGGTGGTGCCGATGTTCCACGTCAACGCCTGGGGCCTGCCCTACGTCGGCTGCATGGTCGGCGCCAAGCTGGTGTTCCCGGGCCCCGGCCTGGACGGCAAGAGCCTGTACGAGCTGTTCGAGAGCGAGAAGGTCACCGTCTCGGCCGGTGTGCCGACGGTCTGGCAGGGCCTGCTCGCCTATGTGGAGGCCAACAACCTGAAGTTCTCGACCATGAATCGCACCGTCATCGGCGGCTCGGCCTGCCCGCCGGCGATGCTGCGCGCCTTCGACCAGAAGTACGGCGTGCACGTGCTGCACGCCTGGGGCATGACCGAGATGAGCCCGCTCGGCACGGTCGGCGCGTTCAAGCCCCGGCACGCGGGCTTAAGCCAGGAGGAACGCTACAAGGTCATGTCCAAGCAGGGCCGCGCCGTCTTCGGCGTCGACATGAAGGCGGTCGACGCCGACGGCAACGAGTTGCCGTTCGGCAGCGAGGAGCAAGGCGAGTTGCTGGTGCGCGGGCCCTGGGTCGTCGAGCGCTACTTCAAGGACGAAGGCGGCAACCCGCTCCTCACCGACGCCGCCGGCCACGGCTGGTTCCCGACCGGCGACGTGGTGACGATCGACGCCGACGGCTACATCCACATCACCGACCGCAGCAAGGACGTGATCAAGTCCGGCGGCGAGTGGATCGGCTCGATCGACCTCGAGAACATCGCCATGGCGCACCCCGCGGTCGCGATCGCCGCCTGCATCGCCGCGGCGCACCCGAAGTGGGACGAGCGGCCGCTGCTGGTGGTGGTGAAGAAGCCCGGCGCCGAGCTGACGCGCGAGCAGATGCTCGCCTTCTTCGACGGCAAGGTCGCCAAATGGTGGATCCCCGACGACGTCGTGTTCGTCGACGCGATCCCGCTCGGCGCCACCGGCAAGATGCAGAAGAACAGGCTACGCGAGCAGTTCAAGGACTACAAACTGCCGACGGCCTGAGAGCGGATTCGCCGCGCAGCGCGTGATCGGCGTGTTCGGCAGCCCGCCGCTCGCGGCCTGCGCCGAGGGCTGCATGCCAAGTGACTGAACTGCGCCGGCTGCCGATCGCGCCGGCGGTCGCGGGCTATAGTCGACCGCCATGAGTGGCGCACCCTCTTCGACGCCGTTGGGCGCCGCGTCGCTGCCCGCGCTTGCCGTCGCCCCCTGGCGCCTGTCGGGCACGGTGATCGGCGCCGCCATCACCGACCCGCGGCTGCTCGAAGCGCTCGGCGACCAGGTGGCCGCGGCGCCGTACAAGCAGGCGCCGCACGCCCCGGTGCTCTACGTCAAGCCGCGTCACACGCTGGCCGAGGCGTCGGCACCGTTCACGATGCCGCGCGGCGCCGATGTCGTCGAAATCGCGGCCACGGTCGGGCTGGTCATCGGCCGCACCGCCTGTCGCGTGCAGGCAGCCGCAGCCGGCGCGCACATCGCCGCCTGCATGCTGGTGGCCGACCTCGGCGTGCCGCTCGCCAGCTGGTACCGCCCGGCGGCGCCGGCGCGCGCGCTCGACGGCTCGTGCCGCCTCGGCGCCCCGGTGCCGGGCGGCACGGCAGACGCCTATGCGCTGCGCATCTACGTCGACGGCCGCCTGGCGCAGCAGGTCGACACCGCGCCATGGCGGCGCACGCCGGCGCGGCTGCTCGCCGACGTGTCCGAGTTCATGACGCTCGCGCCGGGCGACGTGCTGCTCGTCGGCCTGCCGTTCGACGCGCCGCACGCGCGCGCCGGCCAGCGCGTACGCGTCGAAGGCAGCGGCCTCGGTGGCTTCGAGTTCACGCTGGAGGGCGCGCGATGACGGCTCGCAGCGCCCGCACGGCGCGCGTGGCCTGCGCCGGCGCCATCCACGAGGCGCGTCCGCATGCGGCCGGAGTGCAGCTCGCCGACGGCCGCGTGCTGGCCGAGGACGCGGTGGTCTGGCTGCCGCCGATCGCGGCCGGCACCGTCATCGCGCTCGGCCTGAACTACGCCGATCACGTGCAGGAGCTGGCCAAGGAGTTGGCCAAGCCGGCCGCGCCGTCGGACGCCGAGCCGCTCGTCTTCTTCAAGACCGCCGGCAGCCTCGTCGGCCACCGCGGCCAGACCTGGCGGCCGCGCGCCGTGCAGTTCATGCACTACGAGTGCGAACTGGCCGTCGTGATCGGCCGCGCGGGCCGCGACATCGCCGAGCGCGACGCGCTGGCGCACGTGGCCGGCTACACGGTGGCCAACGACTACGCCGTGCGCGACTATCTCGAGAACTGGCACCGCCCGAACCTGCGCGTGAAGAACCGCGACCAGGCCACCGCGCTCGGCCCCTGGTTCGTACCCGCCGCCGAAGTGCCCGATCCGCACGCCCTGGCGCTGCGCACCTTCGTCAACGGCAAGCTGACGCAGCAGGGCCACACCTCGAACATGGTGCACCGCGTGGCGCCGCTCATCGCCTGGCTGAGCGGCTTCATGACGCTGGCGCCGGGCGACGTCATCCTCACCGGCACGCCCGAGGGCGTGGTCAACGTCAATGCCGGCGACGAGGTGGTGTGCGAGATCGACGGCATCGGGCGGCTCGTGAACACCCTCGCCGACGATGCAGCCTTCGGCCTTTGAAAGCGGCACGACGGCGAGCAGCGACGATGATCGATCCTGAACGGAGAACCACAGCATGTACATCCGCCACCTGATCGGCGGCAAGGCGCACGACAGCCCCGAGCATTTCGAGACGCTCAACCCGGCCACGCAGGCCGTGCTGGCCGAGGTGGCGCGCGGCGGCGAGTCCGAGATCGACGCCGCGGTGGCGGCGGCCAAGGCGGCGTTCCCGGCCTGGTCGGGCCTGGCGGCCACCGAGCGTGCGCGGGTCATGCACCGCCTGGGCGAGCTGATCACCGCCAACGTCGCCGAGATCGCCGCCACCGAGACCAGCGACACCGGCCAGCCGATCGCGCAGACCGGCCGCGGCCTGATCCCGCGCGCGGCCGACAACTTCCACTACTTCGCCGAGATGTGCACGCGCGTCGACGGCCACACCTACCCGACGCCGACGCACCTGAACTACACGCTCTTTCACCCGGTGGGCGTGTGCGCGCTCATCAGCCCGTGGAACGTGCCGTTCATGACCTCGACCTGGAAGGTCGCGCCCTGCCTGGCGTTCGGCAACACGGCGGTGCTGAAGATGAGCGAGCTGTCGCCGCTCAGCGCGGCGCGCCTCGGTGAACTGGCGCTCGAGGCCGGCGTGCCGCCGGGCGTGCTCAACGTCGTGCACGGCTACGGCAAGGAGGCCGGCGAGCCGCTGGTTCGACACCCCGACGTGCGCGCCATCAGCTTCACCGGCTCGACGCTCACCGGCCAGCGCATCGTGCAGGCCGCGGGCCTCAAGAAGTTCAGCATGGAACTCGGCGGCAAGAGCCCGTTCGTCGTCTTCGAGGACGCCGACCTGATGCGCGCGATGGACGCCGCCGTCTTCATGATCTTCTCCAACAACGGCGAGCGTTGCACCGCGGGCAGCCGCATCTTCGTGCAGCGCTCGATCTACGCGGCCTTCGCCGACAAGTTCGCCGAGCGCGCCTCGCGCATCACGGTCGGCGACCCGATGCTCGACACCACGCTCGTCGGGCCCATGATCAGCCGCCAGCATCTGGCCAAGGTGCGCAACTACATCGCGCTCGGCGTCGAGGAAGGCGCCGAGCTGCTCACCGGCGGCCTCGAGCCGCCGCGCATGCCGCTGGGGCTGGCGGGCGGCAACTTCGTCGTGCCCACCGTGTTCGGCAAGGTCGACAACCGCATGCGCATCGCCCAGGACGAGATCTTCGGCCCCGTGGCCTGCCTGATCCCGTTCGACGACGAGGACGAGGCGATCCGCCTGGCCAACGACATCGCGTACGGCCTGTCCAGCTACGTCTTCACCGAGAACCTCGGCCGCGCGCACCGCGTCGCCGCCGCGATCGAGGCCGGCATGTGCTTCGTCAACAGCCAGAACGTGCGCGACCTGCGCCAGCCCTTCGGCGGCACCAAGGCCAGCGGCGTCGGCCGGGAAGGCGGCACCTGGAGCTACGAGGTGTTCCTGGAGCCGAAGAACGTGTGCGTGTCGCTCGGCTCGCATCACATCCCGCACTGGGGTCGCTAGAAACCACGGAGGCGTTGCAACCATGGGCAAGCTCGCACTCACCGCCAAGGTCAGCCACGTTCCGTCGATCTACCTGAGCGAACGGCCCGGCCAGCGCCAGGGCTCGCGCCAGGACGCGATCGACGGCTATGTCGAGATCGGCCGGCGCTGCCGCGCGCTGGGCGTCGACACCGTCGTCGTCTTCGACACGCACTGGCTCGTCAACGCCAGCTACCACATCAACTGCGGACCGAACTTCAAGGGCCTGTACACGAGCCCCGAGCTGCCGCACTTCATCTCCAACATGAGCTACGAGTTCCCGGGCAACCCGGCGCTCGGCCGGCTGTTGGCGCAGACCTGCAACGAGATGGGCGTCGAGACGCTGGCGCACGACGCGACCTCGCTGGCACCCGAGTACGGCACGCTGGTGCCGATGCGCTACATGAACCAGGACCGGCACTTCAAGGTCGTGTCGGTGTCGGCGATGTGCACCGTGCACTACCTCGACGACAGCGCGCGCCTGGGCTGGGCCATGCGGCGCGCCGTCGAGCAGCACTACGACGGCACGGTGGCCTTCCTCGCCAGCGGCTCGCTGTCGCACCGCTTCGCGCAGAACGGCCTGGCGCCGCGGTTCGCGTTCAAGATCTGGAGCCCCTTCCTCGAGGAACTCGACCACCACGTGATCGAGATGTGGCAGGCCGGCCGCTGGAAGGAGTTCTGCGACATGCTGCCCGAGTACGCGCCCAAGGGCCACGGCGAGGGTTTCATGCACGACACGGCGATGCTGCTGGGCGCGCTCGGCTGGAGCGACTACGACGGCCGCGCCGAGATCATCACGCCCTACTTCGGCGCCTCGGGCACCGGGCAGTTGCACGCGGTGCTGCCGGTCACGCCGCAGTCGGGCCACGCGGTGCCCGCGGCGGTGGCCTCGCGCGCCGAAGGCTTCATGACGGCCGACCTGGCGCCGCGCCGCCAGTGACCCTCGTCGGCGAAGGCGACCCGGCATGCCGCACCTGGTGATCCTGTACACGCCGCAGCTCGACGCCGAGACCGACATGGGCGCGCTGTGCCGCGCACTCGCCGACACGCTGCTGGCGGCGCGCGACGAGGCCGGCAAGCCGGTGTTCCCGCCCGGCGGCACGCGCGTGCTGGCCTATCCGGCGGCGCATCACGCCATCTCGGACGGCGGCGCCGCAGGCCGCGCCGCCGGCGGCAGCGGCGACTACGCCTTCCTCTACCTGAACCTGCGCATGGGCAGCGGCCGCAGCGCCGCGGTGCACCGCCAGGTCGGCGAGGCGCTCACCGCCGCCGCGCGCGCGCAGCTCGCACCGCTGTACGAGCGCCGCCACATCGGCCTGACGCTGCAGATCGACGAAGGCCACGAGGTCTTCGACGCCAAGGCGAGCAACATCCACCCGCTGTTCGCCGCGCCCGGCGCCGCGAAGGCCGCGCCGCGTTGACGCCGCGTCGGCGCGGGCGGGAGGGCGGACGGGCAGGCAGGCGATCTTGACGGCGCATGCCGTGCCGAGGACACCACCGTGACCACACTGCAATCCGACCAGATCGCCGCACTCGCGCTGGAACTGCGCGAGGCGCGCCGCACGCGCGTGCAACTGCGCCACTTCTCGCGCCGCTTCCCAGGCATGACGATCGAAGACGGCTACGCCATCCAGCGCGCCTGGGTCGAGCTCGAACTGGCCGAAGGCCGCGCCATCCGCGGCCGCAAGATCGGCCTGACCTCGCGCGCGATGCAGCAGGCCAGCCAGATCACCGAGCCCGACTACGCGCCGCTGATGGACGACATGTTCTTCGCCAGCGGCACCGACATCCCGGTCGCGCGCTTCATCGCGCCGCGCGTCGAGGTCGAGTTCGCGTTCGTGCTCGCGCATCCGCTGCGCGGCCCGGGCACCACCGTCTTCGACGTGCTCGCCGCCACCGACTACGTGTGCCCGGCGATCGAGATCATCGACGCGCGCATCGAGCAGTTCGACCGCGACACCAAGGCGCCGCGCAAGGTCACCGACACCATCAGCGACTTCGCCGCCAACGCCGGCATCGTGCTCGGCGGCCGCCCGGTCAAGCCGGACGCCGTCGACCTGCGCTGGGCCGGCGCGATGCTGTTCAAGAACGGCGTCATCGAGGAGACGGGTCTGGGCGCCGCGGTGCTCGGCCATCCGGCGCTGGGCGTGGCCTGGCTCGCCGACAAGGTGGCACCCTACGGCGAGCAGCTCGCTGCCGGCGACATCGTGCTGGCCGGCTCCTTCACGCGGCCGGTAGGCGCTGTCGCCGGCGACACCTTCCACGCCGACTACGGCCCGCTCGGCGCGGTGAGCTTTCGCTTCGTGTGAGCAACGCCTGCTGAAGCGCCGCAGGAGAGACGGGGCCGCATGCGCATCCTGCTGGTCGAAGACGACAAGATGATCGGCGAGAGCCTGCGCGAGGCGCTGCGCGCGCAGGGCATGGCCGCCGACTGGGTGCGCGACGGCCGCGCCGCCGATGCCGCGCTGGCCAGCGAGCGCTTCGACGCCGTGCTGCTCGACCTCGGGTTGCCGCAGCGCGGCGGGCTCGACGTGCTGCGTGCGCTGCGCGCGCGCGGCAACGCCACGCCGGTGATCGTCGTCACCGCGCGCGATGCGCTCGCCGACAAGGTCGCCGGGCTCGACGCCGGCGCCGACGACTACCTGGCCAAGCCGTTCGAGCTCGACGAACTGCTGGCGCGGCTGCGCGCCGTCGTGCGGCGCCAGGCCGGACGCGCCGGCGGCGTGCTCGAAGTGGCCGACCTGCGGCTCGATCCGGCGACGCGCGAAGTCAGCCGCGGCGCGCGTCCGGTGCTGCTGTCGGCGCGCGAGTTCGCGCTGCTCGAGGCCCTGATGGAGCGCCCCGGCGCGATCCTGTCGCGCGCGCAGCTCGAAGATCGCCTGTACGGCTGGGGCGAGGAGCTCGAGAGCAACGCCATCAGCGTCTACGTGCACCAGTTGCGCCGGAAGCTCGGCGACGACCTGCTGCACACGCTGCGCGGCGTCGGCTACTACGTCGGCCCGGCCAAGGATCGCTGAGGCCGCCTGCGCCGCCGCCATGCGCTCGCTGCGCCTGCGCCTCTTCTCGTTCCTGCTGGCGCTGGCCGCGGTGGTGGCGGCCGTGGTCGGCGGCGCCACCTACGCCAGCGTGCGCGCCGAGGCCGACGAGCTGTTCGACTACCAATTGCAGCAGATGGCGCTGTCGCTGCGCGACCAGGGCCGCATCGCCGACGACGAACGCGCCGCGCTGGCCAATCCGCAGTTCGACTACGTCGTGCAGGTGTGGTCCATCGACGGCGTGCAGCTGTACTCGAGCGTGACCGGCCAGCAGGCGCCGCTGCTGCCGCCGCGCGCCGTGCTCGGCTTCAGCAACGTCGAAGTCCAGGGCCGCACCTGGCGCGTGTTCGGCGCGGCGATGCCGCTGCGCGTCATCCAGGTCGGACAACCGCTCGAGGTGCGGCGCCGCCTGGCAGCCGAAGCGGCCGGGCGCAGCGTGCTGCCGGTGCTGCTCGCCGCGCCGCTGGTGGCGCTGGCGATGTGGTGGCTGGTGGGCCTGTCGCTGGCGCCGCTGGCGCGCGTGGCCGAGGCCGCGCGCCGGCGCGACGCTGCCGCACTCGAGCCGCTGCCGACCGCCGCGCTGCCCAGCGAGATGCAGCCGCTGGTCGACGCCTTCAACGCGTTGCTGGGACGCCTGGCCGCCGCCTTCGACACGCAGCGCGCCTTCGTCGCCGACGCCGCGCACGAGCTGCGCACGCCGCTCACCGCGCTCAAGCTGCAGATCGGCCTGGTGCGCGACGCCGCCGACGCACCAGCGCGCGACGCCGCGCTGGCGCGGCTGCGCGCCGGCGTCGAGCGCGCCGCCTGGCTGGTCGAGCAGTTGCTGGCGCTGGCGCGCGCCGAGCCCGGCGCCGCGGCACCGATGGCCGACATGGACCTGGCCGCCGTGACGCGCCAGGCGCTGGCCGACGCGCAGCCGCTGGCCGCTGCGCAAGGCGCGCGTCTGCAGCTCGACGCACCGGCGACGCTCGCCCTGCGCGGCGACGCCGCGGCGCTGCGCAGCCTGCTGCGCAACCTGATCGACAACGCGCTCAAGCACGGCCGGCGCGACGCCGACACGGCGG
Source organism: Burkholderiales bacterium (assembly GCA_028869005.1). Taxonomy (GTDB): domain Bacteria; phylum Pseudomonadota; class Gammaproteobacteria; order Burkholderiales; family Burkholderiaceae_C; genus Rubrivivax. The sequence continues at coordinate 14,090 of JAGWTJ010000049.1, forward strand.
CGCAGGTGTCGGTGCGCCTGCGCCCGACCGACGATGGCGCGATCGTCGAGGTCGACGACGCCGGCCCGGGCATCGCCGAGGCCGAACGCGAGCACGCCTTCGACCGCTTCCGGCGCGGCGAAGCCAGCCACGGCGAAGGCAGCGGCCTCGGCCTGGCGATCGTGCAGGCGGTGGCGCGGCAGCACGGCGGCCGCGTCACGCTGGGCAGCACGCCGGCGGGGGGGCTGCGCGTCACGGTGCGGCTGCCGCTGCGACTTCCGCTACGTCCGTAAGTCGGTGCCGCGCCCGCAGGCGCACCTTCACCTTGGCCTCACCTTTGCCTCACGCTGCGCTCATCGCCGGCTCCTAGAGTGCTTCGCAACGCCGGTGCCCCGGCTGCACCACACACCAAGGAGCTCATATGTTCAAGCGCACTCTCATCGCCGCGGCCGTCGCGCTGGCCGTCGGCGGCCTGGGTTTCACGTCCGCCGACGCGTGGACGCTGCCGTCGTGGCTGCACCGTTCCAGCGCGGCCGCGCAGAACAGCGCCGCCGGGGCGGGCAACAGCACTGGCAGCACCGGCAGCCAGGCCGCAGCGCCCGGTGCCGCCGCCACCCCGGGCGCCGCCGCCGCCGCTGCACCGGTGGCCATCGCGCCCCTGCCGCCCGGCAGCGTGCCCAACTACGCGGCCATCGTGAAGGCCGAAGGGCCGGCCGTGGTCGGCGTCACCGTCGCCGGGCTGCGCAAGACCGACGGCAGCGACGGTCCTTCGATGCAGAACGATCCCTTCTACCGCTTCTTCCGCGGTCTGCCCGGCTTTCCGGGCTTTCGCATGATGCCCAACGGCCCGCAGCCGTTCCACGGCCTGGGCTCGGGCTTCATCGTCAGTTCCGACGGCCTGATCCTGACCAACGCGCACGTCGTGAATGACGCCAAGCAGGTGACGGTGAAGCTGTCGGACCGCCGCGAGTTCAACGCCAAGGTGCTCGGCAGCGACACCGCCACCGACATCGCGGTGCTGAAGATCGACGCCAAGGGCCTGCCGACGGTGTCGCTGGGCGACAGCAAGTCCGTGCAGGTGGGCGACTACGTGCTGGCCATCGGCGCACCGTACGGCTTCGCGCAGACCGCCACGCAGGGCATCGTCAGCGCCAAGGGCCGCTCGCTGCCGGGCGACAGCTACGTGCCGTTCATCCAGACCGACGCCGCGGTCAACCCCGGCAACTCGGGCGGCCCGCTGTTCGACGCCGAAGGCCAGGTGATCGGCATCAACGCCCAGATCTTCACGCAGAGCGGCGGCTTCCAGGGCCTGGCGTTCGCGATCCCGATCGACGTGGCGATGAACGTGAAGAACCAGATCGTCGCGCACGGCTACGTGCAGCACGCGCGTCTGGGGGTCGCGCTGCAGGATCTGTCGGCGCCGCTGGCCGATTCGTTCGGCCTGAAGGCACCCGACGGCGCACTGGTGGCCAGCGTCGCCAAGGGCACGGCCGCCGCCGCCGCAGGGCTCGAGCCCGGTGACGTGATCACGCAGGTCGACGGCCACGAAGTGCACACCGCCGGCGACATCTCGACGCGCGTCGGCATGGCGCATCCGGGCGACCGCCTCACTCTCAGCGTGTGGCGCAACAAGTCGCGCGTGGACGTGCCGGTCACGCTCGGCAAGGCGCAGGCGGAGAACACCGTCGCCGCGGCCACGCCCGAAGGCACGACGCTCGGCCTGACGGTGCGCCCGCTCGACCGCGACGAACTGCACGGCGCCGGCGTCGACCACGGCCTGCTCGTCGAGCAGGCGCAGGGCCCGGCGCTGATGGCCGGCGTGCAACCGGGCGACGTGCTGCTGGCGGTGGACGGCAAGCCCGCGCGCAGCATCGACCAGGTGCGCGCGGCGCTGAGCAAGCACCCGCGCCATGTCGCGCTGCTGGTCGAGCGCGACGGGCAGCAGATCTTCATTCCCGTCGACCTCGGCTGAGCTGATGTCGCGCGGCACGACGCTCGCGCCGTGTCGCGCTTTCTTCCCTGTCACCGAAAAGGAGTTCGTCATGTCGATCAACCGCATCACGGCCGCCGGCCTCACGCTGCTGGGCGCGTTCGCTCTGGGTGGCGTCGCGATGGCCGCCACGCCTGCCGCCGCCGCGCCGGCGCAAGCGGCAAAACCTGTCGTCGAGCATCACGTCGAGCACCACGTCGTGCACCCTGCGCGCCGCATGCACCACCGGCACGAGAGCGCGTCGAGCGCGTCGGCGATGGCGCGCATGCACACCCGCGTCGCCGAGACGCGCGCCGCGCAGCAGGAGCGCTGGATC
>JAGWTJ010000303.1 GCA_028869005.1 Burkholderiales bacterium
TAGACCTGCTCGACCAGCGTCTTCTGAGGCTTCAGCGATTCCATTCGGCGCTCCGGCAAAGGCGAGGCGGCGGACGGATTGACACGAGATCCGATTGCCGCGACCCTGCTTATTGTATACAGTATTCCGAATTCGCCAACCCCTTCCTCTCACGGACATCCCATGAGTGCTCCCATCCGCGTACTCCTCGCCAAGGTCGGCCTCGACGGCCACGATCGCGGCGTCAAGGTCGTCGCCCGTGCGCTGCGTGACGCCGGCATGGACGTCGTCTATTCCGGCCTGCACCGCACGCCCGAGGAAGTGGTCGACACCGCCATCCAGGAAGACGTCGACGTGCTCGGCGTGAGCCTGCTGTCGGGCGTGCAACTGACCGTGTTCCCCAAGATCTTCGCGCTGCTCGACGCGAAGGGCGCCGGCGACCTCATCGTCATCGCCGGCGGCGTGATGCCCGACGAGGATGCCGCGGCCATCCGCCGCCTGGGCGTGCAGGATGTGCTGCTGCAGGACACGCCGCCGCAGGCCATCGTCGACTCCATCCGCAGCCTGGTCGCCGCGCGCGGCGCGCGCTGACGGCTGCACGCCACCGCCGGAGAGCCCCGATGGAAGAGTGGAAGTTTCCCGTCGCCTACGACGAGGACTACCTGCCGCCGGCCACCAGCCGCCACTGGTTCCCGCGCCGCGAGACGATGCCCGCCGCCGAGCGCGAGCGCGCCATCCTCGCGCGGCTGCGCGAGGTCTGCCGGTACGCCTGGGAGCACGCGCCCTTCTATCGCCGCCATTGGGAGCAGGCCGGCTTCGACCCGAGCCAGTTGCACTCGCTCGACGACTTCGAGCAACGCGTGCCCGTCGTCAAGAAGGTCGACTTGCGCGCGGCGCAGACGGCGCACCCGCCGTTCGGCGACTACCTGTGCGTGCCCGAGTCGGAGATCTTCCATGTGCACGGCACGAGCGGCACCACCGGCCGGCCGACGGCCTTCGCCATCGGCCGCGCCGACTGGCGCGCGATCGCCAACGCCCACGCCCGCGTCATGTGGGGCATGGGGTTGCGGCCGGGCGACATGATCTGCGTGGCCGCCGTTTTCAGCCTGTACATGGGCAGCTGGGGCGCGCTGGCCGGCGCCGAGCGGCTGCGCGCCAAGGCCTTCCCGTTCGGCGCCGGCGCGCCCGGCATGAGCGCACGCCTCGTGCAGTGGCTGGCGACCATGAAGCCGGCCGCCTTCTACGGCACGCCGAGTTACGCGATCCACCTGGCCGAGGTGGCGCGCGAGGAAAAGCTCGACCCGCGCGACTTCGGCCTGCGCTGCCTGTTCTTCAGCGGCGAGCCCGGCGCCTCGGTGCCGGGCGTGAAGGACCGCATCGAGGAGCTGTACGGCGCGCGCGTCTACGACTGCGGATCGATGGCCGAGATGTCGCCGTTCATGAACGTCGCCGGCAGCGAACACAGCGCGCAGGGCATGCTGTGCTGGCAGGATATCGTCTACACCGAGGTCTGCGATCCGGCGACGATGCGCCGCGTGCCCTACGGCCAGCGCGGCACGCCGGTGTACACGCACCTCGAGCGCACCAGTCAGCCGATGATCCGGCTGCTGTCGGGCGACCTCACGCTGTGGACGAACGACGAGACGCCCTGCGGCCGCACCTACCCGCGTCTGCCGCAGGGCATCTTCGGTCGCATCGACGACATGTTCACGATCCGCGGCGAGAACATCTATCCGAGCGAGATCGACGCCGCGCTCAACCAGCTGGCCGGCTACGGCGGCGAGCACCGCATCGTCATCACGCGCGAGCGCGCGATGGACGAGCTGCTGCTGCGCGTCGAGCCGAGCGAGGACTTGCATCGCGGCGGCGACGCGGCGCGCGAGCACTTCCGCGCCGAGGTCTCGCACCGCATCCAGACCGTGCTGGGCGTGCGTGCGATGGTCGAAGTGGTGGCGCCGAACTCGATCGCGCGCACCGACTTCAAGGCGCGGCGCGTGATCGACGATCGCGAGGTGTTCCGTGCGCTCAACGACGGCCTGCGCGCCGGCCGCTGAAGGGGCGGGCGCAGGTCATGGGCTACATCCCCTCGTTCGAACTGCTCGCGCAACTGGACGCCGGCAACGCGCGCGCGCTCGGCCGGCTGATGACGCGTGCCGAGTCCGGCGCGGCCGAGGCGCGGCCGGCGCTGGCCGAGGTCTACCGGCGTGCCGGCAAGGCGCATGTCATCGGCCTCACCGGCGTGCCCGGCAGCGGCAAGTCGACGCTGGTCGCCAAGCTGGCGGCGGCATTTCGCGCGCGCGGCGAGAAGGTCGGCATCGTGGCCATCGATCCTTCGAGCCCGTACTCGGGCGGCGCCATCCTCGGCGACCGCATCCGCATGAGCGACCTCGCCGGCGATCCGGGCGTGTTCATCCGCAGCATGGCCACGCGCGGCGCCACCGGCGGCATGGCGCGCGCGGCGCTCGACACGGTCGACCTGCTCGATGTCGCCGGCTACCACACCGTGCTGCTCGAGACCGTGGGCGTCGGCCAGGACGAGGTGGAGATCGTGCACGCCTCGGACACCACCGTCGTCGTGTCGGCGCCGGGCCTGGGCGACGAGATCCAGGCCATCAAGGCCGGCGTGCTCGAGATCGCCGACATCCACGTCGTCAGCAAGTGCGACCGCGACGACGCCAACCGCACGCTCACCGACCTCAAGCAGATGCTGACGCTCGGCACCATGGTCGGCCCCCGGCGCGCCTGGGCGGTGCCGGTGGTGGGCGTGAGCTCGTACACCGGCCAGGGCGTCGACGATCTGCTCGCCCGCATCGCGGCCCACCGCGCGGCGATGACCGACTCCGAGCTCGGCCGCGAGCGCCGCCGCCGCGTCGCCGAATTCCGCCTGCACAAGACCGCCGAGACGCTGCTGCTCGAGCGCTTCGCCGACGGCGCCAAGAGCTTCGCGCCGGCCCTGGCCGACACCCTCAGCCGCCGCGGCACCGACCCCTACGCCGCGGCCCGACAACTGATCGCCCAGACGATCCGCAAGGAATACACAGGAGATCCCGCATGAGCTGGCTTGACCCCGAGCAACACGACCGCCTCGAGTCCGAACGCCGCGCCTGGGAGGCCGGCGAGCTGGCCGCCTTCCTCGCCAGGCAGCCCGAGCGCAAGGCGCAGTTCCACACCACGGGCGACTTCGCGGTCAAGCGCACCTACACCGCGGCCGACGTCGCCGCCACGCCGCTCGAGGACATCGGCCTGCCCGGCCGCTACCCGTTCACCCGCGGGCCCTACCCGACGATGTACCGCAGCCGCACCTGGACGATGCGCCAGATCGCCGGCTTCGGCACCGGCGAGGACACCAACCAGCGCTTCAAGTACCTGATCGCGCAGGGTCAGACGGGCATCTCGACCGA
>JAGWTJ010000304.1 GCA_028869005.1 Burkholderiales bacterium
GGCGGTGGACGCGCGCCTGGCCGACCTCGCTCGCGACGAGGATCTGTCGCGCTACATCCTCTGACCGCCTTTGCTGCGCGCCGCGCCGGCTCAGCGCTTGCCGCGGTCGGTGTCGTTCATCCGGCCAGCGCGCCCGCCAGCGCCGCGGCCACCGCTTCGGCCAGGCTCCAGCGCAGGCCGAGCACGCGCAGCGTCTCGGCGCGCGCGGCGCCCAGGCGCAGCCGCAACAGCAGCCGAGTCCGGCGAATCTCTCGCAGCTCGATGCGGTTGAGCCGGCCGAACAGGCGCGTCCAGTGCGCCCACGCGAAACCCTGCAGCCGCGCCGCCAGCTCGAGCTGATCGCTCCGGTGCACCAGCGCATCGGGCAGATGGAGCAGGCACTCGGCGCTCTCGACCGCGTGCCGCCGCGCCCACGCCTGACCGAGCCCGAGCCGGAATTCGGCGGCGGCGGCGTCCCACGCGCGGTGGCGCACCAGAACGCGGCCGAGCTGGCGCCGGCAGGTCATCGCGTCGATCCAGTCGCCGTCGCGCGCTGCCGCGTCGGCGCATTCGCGCAGCACCGCGATCGCCTCGGCCTTGCGGTCCAGCCAGTGCCACATCATGGCGCGATCCTGCAGTCGCCGCATCGCCATGCGATGGTCACCGAGCTGCTCCCACAGCGCCTGCGAGCGCGCCAGCAGCGCCTCGGCGCCGGCGTGGTCGATGGCGACGTTGCAGGTCAGCATGGCCAGCACGCGAACCGCGATGGCCTGCGCGGTGGCGTCACCGCTGCGTTCGGCCAGCGCCACGGCGGCGCGCGCCGCGTCGAACACCTCGGGCGCCATGCGGCCGCTGTAGTAACGGGCCTCCGCCCAGCGCACGAGCACACCGCTGCGGCGGCGGTCGTCCAGCACCAGCGCGCGCGCACGCTCGATGTGCGCCAGGCCGGCCTCGACCGTACCGGCCACCCGCCAGCCGAAGGCCAGCAGGCACAGCGCGTCTGCCAGCAGCGCGGCATCGTCGGCCGCCGCGTCCAGGCACTCCTCGAGCGCCCCCAGCACGGGCAGCGGCACGCCCTCGAACTCCCACAGCCGCGCCAGCGCCACCGCGAGCTCGAGCGCGCAGCGGCCATCGCCGTCGGCCGGCGCGCTGACGATGGCCTCGTGTACGTGCGGCAGCAGCGCCGTCATGCCGGCCACGGCGCTCGCCTCGGCGGCGCAGGCGCGCGCCAGCAGGGTGCGACGCAGCCGCCCCCGGGCCCGACCCAAGCGCTCGGGCCCCGCTTGTTCGGCGGCGAACTCGCGCACCGGTTGCAGCAGGGCGTGCAGAGGCGGGCCATCGTCGGCCGGCACGCTCGTCAGCAGCGACAGATCGCGCAACTCGCCCAGCAGCGCGCGCACGCTAGTCAGCGGCAGCTCGGCGACATCCGCCACCAGCGCGTCGTCGGCCGGCGCGGACAACGCCGCCAGGCTCTGCAGCAGTGCGCGTGGCACCGGCTCGAGGCGCTGCCAGCTCCAGGCCACCATGTGCCGCATCGAGGCGTGGCGCGCGTCGGGCGAGGCACGCGCGCGCTGGCGCGCCAGCAGATCCAGCATCGGCGTACCGGCGCTCTCGCGCAGCCGCCGCAGCAGCTCGGGCGGCGGCAGCGAGCGCACGCGCGAGGCCGCCAGCTCGATGGCCAGCGGCATGCCGCCCAGCAGTCGCACGAGCTCGGCCACCGTTTCGGTGCCGCCCGGTCCGAGCCGGAAATCGGCACGCGCGGCGCGCGCCCGATCGGCGAACAGCGCCACCGCCGGGTTCGCGGCGAGCACCGCCGTCGTCACGCCGGTCGGCGGCAGCTCGAGGCCTTCGAGTTCGAACGCCACTTCGCCGTCGAGTCCGAGCAGCCGGCGTGACGTGACGAGCAGATGCAGCGCCGGCAGTTCGGTCAGCAGGGCCGCGATCTCGCGATCGGCCTCGGGCTGCAGTTGCTCGGCGTTGTCGAGCACGAGCAGCGCCGGCCGGCCGTCGAGTGCTGCGAGCACGCGCGTGCGTGCGTCGGCACCGCCGAGCGCGCCCAGCGCATGGGCCGTGGCCTGCAGCAGTTCGGGCGCCGCCTCGCAAGGCAGCAGCGACACGAAGACGACGAGGTCGAAACGCTGCGGCGCTGCGCTGCCTTGGCCTGCGGCGGCACCACCGCCCGACACGAGACTGCGCGCCACTTCGACCGCCAGCCGCGACTTGCCGCTGCCGCCCGGACCGTGCACGGTCACGAGGCGCGCGTCGCGCACGCGCTGGCGCAAGGCCTGACTCACCCGATCCAGACCGAAGGTGCGCGTCAGGTAGCCGGGCAGCGTGGGCAGCGACGCCTCCATCGGGGCGGCAGCGAGCGTCGCAGCCTGCGCGACCGTCGACGCCGACGCCGGCGCGGCCTGGGCCGGTCGGTGCCGCGGCCGCGGCTCACCGTCGAAGCGGGCCGCGAGCCTGAGCCGCTCTTCGGCGATCCAGGCGTCGTAGAACCCCGGCATGAATTCGCCCGGCGAACCGTCGAACGACAAGGCATCTGCGGCGGCGCCGCCATCCAGCTCCAGCACGTCGCAGGCGAGCGCGCCCGGCACCACGCGCAGCGCCTGACGATCGGCAACCAGTACCGGCGCCGGATGCGGGCCCGGCGGCTCGAGCAGGGACTTGAGCGACGACAGCGCCTGGCGCAGCCGGTTGCGGCCGACCGCCAGCGACACGCCAGGCCACAGCAGCTCGATCAGCTCTTCGCGCGGATGCGCACGCTCGGGCGCCAGCGCCAGCCGTGCCAGCAGCGCCGCCACGGCGCGCGACGGCCAGTGCGTGATGCGGCTGCCGCCGCCGTGCGCTTCGACGGCGCCAAGCAGACGCACCGACCAGCGCGCCGTGGACGGCGTGCGCGGCACCGAGTGGCCAAGCGAGTCCATCGCGGCGCAGCATAGCCCGTGGGCCAGTGTGCCGATTCGACACAGCTCACGCTTTGCCGCCGTTTCCCCGCAGACGAGGGGGGTCAAGGCGCCGACATCGCGCCGTCATGGTCTGCACCGCCGCTGCCGCCCAGGTCGGCCCACGAGTCCGCGGCAGGTTCGGCGCCGCGGGGCGGCGCAGGGCGCTCAGCGTCCGCGTGAGGCTGCCGCAGGTACTGGCGCAGGCGATGCCGCCGCGTTGATCGTGATGCCGCGCTTGCTCAACTCGGCCACCAGCAGCGCCGCGTTCGCGTTGCCTGCGTCGGCCAGCCGCTGCGTGTCGGCGGCCAGCGCGTCGAGAGAGGCGCGCACCTTGCCGGCGTTGTCCACCGTCTGCTGCTGGCCGGCGTAGGCGGCCTGCAGCGCCTGCCGTTCGGTGAACCGTTGCACGGCCTGCAGGCCGAAGGCACCGACCAACGTCAGCGCCATCAA
>JAGWTJ010000305.1 GCA_028869005.1 Burkholderiales bacterium
CACTGACGATGACCACCGGCTCGGCGTCGTCGATGCGGCTGGCCAGGCTCACGCTGGCGAAGCCGCCGAACACCACCGAGTGCAGCGCGCCGATGCGCGCGCAAGCCAGCATCGCGAACGCGGCCTCGGGGATCATCGGCATGTAGACGAGCACGCGATCGCCCTTGCCCACGCCGAGCGCGCGCAGCATCGCCGCCATGCGCTGCACCTCGGCGTGCAGTTCGGCGAAGCTGTAGACCTTCTCCTGCTCGACTTCGGTCGACACCCAGATGAGGGCGTTTTGCTGCGCGCGCGTCACCAGGTGCCGGTCGACCGCGTTGTGGCACAGGTTGGTCGTGCCGCCGACGTACCAGCGCGCGAACGGCGGGCGGCTGGTGTCGCAGACCTGCGTGAAGGGCGTCGTCCAGTCGATCAGCGCCGCCTGCTCGGCCCAGAAGGCGTCGCGATCGTCGATGGAGCGGCGGTAGAACTCGGCGTAGTTCGTCATGGCATGCGTCTCCTGGGGTCGATCGGGGTGTCGTCCGGCACCGGGTCCGGGGCGCTCGCGCCGCGCCGGGTGGCGGCCATTGTGGTTGCGGCACTTGCAGGGCGCTGACGCACGCGGGCGTCGTGCCTCGGAGCCGACACCGCCGGCGGCGTGGGCGCTGCCGGCCGTGCCTTGAGTCGCGCCAGCACCTCGCGAAAGCGCGGATGGCGGCAATCGTGCAGCCACTCGAAGACGACCATCTCGGTGCCGACGATGGTGGCGCCGCCGTCGCGCAGGCGCTGCATCGCCAGCGCGTGGTCGGCCGCATCGCGCGAGCCGCAGGCCGGCGCGACCACCCACAGCGCCTTGCCGGCGCGGCGCAGGCCAAGCGCCGTCTGCAGCAGGCACACGTGCGCTTCGCAACCGGCGATGACGACCTCGGGCACGGCGCCCAGCGCGTCGAGCAGCCCGTCCTCGCAAGCGTCGAAATGCGTCTTGGCGAGCGTGCGCGCACAGCGCTCGCGGATCACGTCGACGTTGGGGCCGAGTCCGGCCGGGTTCTGCTCCGTGCCGACGATAGTCACGCCGAGGAGCGCGGCCGCATCGGCCAGCAGCAGCGCGTGCGCGAGCACGTTCGCGCCGCCGCCCATTGCCGGCAGCAGACGCGCCTGGTAGTCCACCAGCACCAGCGCCGTGCGGCTCGCATCGATCCGGTCCATGTCACCACCTCGTGCCGGCAGGACGAAGGCCGGCACTATACGGTCCGCTTGCCGGCCCGACGGCGCCTGTGGTCGACGTGCTCACCTACAGCTACGCCACGCACCACCGCCACACCTGCATCGGCGCGCGCGCCGGCTTCGGCGACCTGCTGATCGGCGCCGGCTCGCTGATGTGCGAGGCCAACGGACTGGACCCGGGCGCCAAGTCCAGCCTGCGCGAGCCGATGGTCGAGCTCATCAAGATCGTCGAGGGCTTCTATGCCTGCGGCGTGGCAGCGAGCGTCTATGCGAGCGCCGATCGGTTGGCCGGCAACTTCATGCCCGAGCCGGTGTTCGCCAACATCGGCAAGCTGCTGCTGGCCACGCAGATCTACGACATGCACCGTCTCGCGCACGAGGTCTCGGGCGGCCTCGTCGTGACGCTGCCCGGCCCCGACGAAGACCACAACCCGGCGACTGCGGCTACGCTGGCCGAGGTGCTGCGCGCCAATCCGGCGGTGCCCTACGACAAGCGCATCGAGGTCGCGCGCTTCATCGAGGACCTGACGGCCTCGTACCAGGGCGGCTGGTACTCGGTGATCAGCCTGCACGGCGGCGGCTCGCCGGCGGCGATGAAGCAGGAGATCTGGCGCCGGTACCCGCTGGGCGACAAGGTCGCGCTGGTCGAGCGGCTGCTCGAGCGCGGCGTGCTCGCCACGCCCGAGCGCAGCATCACGCGCAATCGCGAGCCCGGCCGCTGCTGCGACGCCGGCTGCACCGCGCCCGGGCAGGCGGTGATGGTGCCGCTGCCCGAGCCGCGGCGTGGGCGCGAGACCGATCGATAAGGCGGGCTGGCCCGATCGGCCAGTCCGCTGCGATCAGGTGCGCCGCACGGACGACGTGCGCCGCAGCGATCAGGCCAGCCTGACGACGACGCGGCCGCGCACCTGGCCGGCCATCAGCCGCCCGGCGGCGTCGATCGCGCCTTCGAGCGGCACCTCGGTGATCATGGTCTCGAGCAGCGACGTATCGAGATCGCGTGCCAGCCGGGCCCAGGCCTCCTCGCGACGCGGCCGCGGGCACATCACGCTGTCGATGCCGGCCAGCGTGACGCCGCGCAGGATGAACGGCGCCACCGAGCCCGGCAGGTCCATGCCCTGCGCCAGCCCGCAGGCAGCCACCGTGCCGCCGTAGCGCGTCTGCGCCAGCGCGTTGACCAGCGTGTGGCTGCCCGCGGCGTCGACGACCGCAGCCCAGCGTTCCTTCTGCAGCGGCTTGCCCGCGGCGCCGAGTTCGGCGCGGTCGATGACGGCCGCAGCGCCCAGTTGCTTCAGGTAATCGGCGGCCTCGGCGCCCTTGCCGCTGGCGGCGACGACACGGTGCCCGAGCCGCGCCAGCAGCGCGATCGCCACGCTGCCCACGCCGCCGCTGGCACCGGTGACCAGCACCTCGCCGTCGCCCGGCTTCAAGCCGTGGCGTTCGAGCGCCATCACGCACAGCATGGCCGTGTAGCCGGCGGTGCCGATGGCCATCGCCTGGCGCGACGTGAAGGCGGCGGGCAGGCGCACCAGCCAGTCGCCCTTCAGCCGTGCACGCGCGGCCAGGCAGCCCCAATGCGTCTCGCCCACGCCCCAGCCGTTGAGCACGAAGCGATCGCCCGGCTTCCAGTCGGCATGCGTGCTTTCGAGCACGGTGCCGGCGCCGTCGATGCCCGGCACCATCGGCCACAGGCGCACCACCGGCGAACGGTTGGTGATGGCCAGGCCGTCCTTGAAGTTGATGGTCGAGAATTCGGGCGCGACCAGCACGTCGCCGGCGGGCAGTCGCGCTTCGTCCAGCGATGCGACGCCGGCGCGAAAGCCCGCGTCGTCCTTTTCCAGCAGCAGGGCCTTGAACATGTCGTTGCAACCGAGATTCCGGGATGCGATCGTGCCACGGGTCGGCCGGGTTGACTCAGTCCCTGTCGCTGGTAAGCTCGCGCCGCCATGACGAGCCGCCCCCGCCGCTCGGCCAGCCGCTCCGCCGCCACGGCACGCCAGTTCGGCGTGGCGGCATGGCTTCTGGTCTGTGCCCTAACCTGCTCGCCGGTGCGGGCCGCGCCCGACAGCGCCAAAGGCGACGCCGTGCTGCAACTGCTGAAGGAGCGCGGTCTGCTGCCGCAGGCCGATGCCGCTGGCGCGAGCCCGCTCGTGCGCCAGGTGCGCGACGC
>JAGWTJ010000306.1 GCA_028869005.1 Burkholderiales bacterium
CGACGTGCGTGCTCCGGCCCGTGCACGCGAGATGGCGCCGCCGCGGCTGCTGCAAAGCCTGGTCGGCAGCGGCCGCGTGCGCGTGCACGACTCGGTGCTCGCCGGCGTGCCGGTGACGGCCGACATCGCGCTGGGCAGCGGCGGCGCCGGCGCAAAGGGCGCAGCCACTACGACGTTGCACGTCCAACTGGGCGCCGGCGGCAATCAGTTCACGCTCGACGGCAACGCCGATGCGCTGGGCAACGGCGCCGCCGACCGCTGGCGCGCCAGCCTGCAGGCCGACCGGCTCGCTGCGCTCGCGCCGCTGGCGCGGCTGGATCCCGCGTTCGCCGACTGGTTGCCCACCCAGGGCAGCGCCAGCGCCAACGTCAGCGCCGAAGGGCGCTGGCCGGACATGGCCAGCAGCGGCCAGGCGCACGTCGAACAGTTGCGCGCCGGCGCGCTCGCCGTGGCGCGTGGCGACCTGCAATGGCGGCTGCAGATCGGACGCGGCGCCGAGGACAATACGCCGCTGGCCCTGACGGCACAGGTGAGCGGCATGCAACTGGGCAACCAGCGCGCCGACCAGTTGCGCGCGCAACTGCGCGGCACGCTGGCATCGCACCACATCGAGCTGCTGGGCACGCTGCCGGTGGCGCCGCCGCCGCTCGTCGAGCAGTTGCTGGGGGCCGCTTCGCCACGCGGCACGCGCGCACTGCTCGAGGCGCAGGGCGCCTGGCAGGCCGACGCCGGCGGCGGCGGCCACTGGCGCGCGCAGGTCGACCGTCTCGCCATCGGCCCCTGGGACGGCAGCGCCACGGCCGAGGCGCCGCCGGCCGGTGCACTCTGGGCCGACAGCGGCAAGCTGCGCGCCGAACTGGGCTTCGACCGCGAAGGCACGCTGCAGACGCTGCAGGCCGAGCCCGGCCGGCTGCTGCTGGCCGGCGGCGCCGTCGCGCTGCGCTGGGACGCGGTGCAGGCCGACCTGCGCGGCGAGCGTGCCAACTTCGAGCTGCGCGCCGACGTCGAGCCGTTCGCGCTCGCGCCGCTGCTGGCGCGCGCCCAGCCGACGGCGGGCTGGCAGGGCGATCTGCGCCTGGCCGCGCGCATCGCGATCAAGGCCGCGGAACGCTTCGAAGCCGACCTGTCGTTCGAGCGCCGCGACGGCGATCTGCAACTGGCGGACGAAGACAGCGTGCAGCGCTTCGGGCTCACCGAGTTCCGCCTCGCCGTCTCGGCGCACGACGGCGTGTGGGACTTCAGCCCGGTGTTCAGCGGCCGCAGCCTCGGCGACATCCGCGGCACGTTGCGCGCCCGCACCGCGCCCGAGGCGCGCTGGCCGCTGGCGGACGCGCCGATCGAGGGCCAGATCCAGGCCCGCGTGGCCGACATCGGCATCTGGACCGGCTGGGTGCCGCCGGGCTGGCGTCTGGTCGGCCAGGCGCAGACGACGGCGACCGTGGGCGGCCGCTTCGGCGCGCCGACCTACACCGGCGAGCTGACGGGCTCGGGCATCGGCGTGCGCAACCTGCTGCAGGGCGTGAACGTGAGCGACGGCGAATTGCGCGTCGTGCTGGCCGGCGACAGCGCCCGCATCGAGAGCTTCAGCGCCCGGGGGGGCGACGGCCGCGTGCAGGTCAGCGGCGGCGCCTCGCTCGGCGCAGCGCCGAGCGCCCGGCTCGAACTGCACGCCGAGCACTTCCGCCTGCTCGGGCGGCTCGATCGCCAGCTGACCGTGAGCGGGCACGCGCAGATCGTGCTCGGCGCCGGCGCCGGCGCCAACCGCGTCGACGGCAGCTTCGGCGTCGACGAAGGCCTGTTCGATTTCAGCCGCTCCGATGCACCGTCGCTCGACGCCGACGTGACGGTGCACAGCGCCGATCGGACCGCGGCCGCACCGATCGAGCCGCAAGCAGCGCGCCCGCGGCGCGACCTCGCGATCGTGCTCGACGTCGATCTCGGCGACAAGCTTCGCGCGCGCGGGCGCGGCGTCGATACCGGACTGCGCGGCAACCTGCGCATCACCAATCCGGCCGGCCGGCTGACCGTCGTCGGCACCATCCGCACCGACGGCGGCACCTACGCCGCCTATGGCCAGAAGCTGGACATCGAGCGCGGCGACATCATCTTCACGGGCGCGTTCGACAACCCGCGGCTGGACATCCTCGCCGCCCGCCCCAACACCGACGTGCGTGTCGGCGTGCTGATTTCCGGCAGCGCGCAGTCGCCGCGCGTGCAACTGCACTCGGAGCCGGAGATGAGCGAATCGGACAAGCTGTCGTGGCTGCTGCTCGGCCGCGCCTCCGAGGGACTGGGCCGCAACGACACGGCGATCATCCAGCGCGCCGCGGTGGCGCTGCTCGCCGGCGAAGGCGAGGCGCCCACCGACACGCTGCTGCGCCGGCTCGGCCTGGACGACCTGTCGGTGCGCCAGAGCGACACCGACGTGCGCGAGACCGTGATCAGCCTGGGCAAGCAGTTGTCGCGCCGCTGGTACGTCGGCTACGAGCGCGGCGTCAACACCACCACCGGCACCTGGCAACTCATCTACCGCATCGCGCAGCGCTTCAGCGTGCGCATGCAAAGCGGCTTCGAGAACGCCATCGACGTCCTGTGGACCTGGCGCCTGCAGGAGGCGCCGGCCGAGCCCGGCGTGCGAAAATCGGTGCCGGCGCGCGCGCCCTGAGCGCATCGAGACTTGCGCGCCTCACCCGCCGTAGTTCAATGGATAGAACGGGCGCCTCCTAAGCGCCAGATGCAGGTTCGATTCCTGCCGGGGGGACCAACCGGGGTCGAACTGGGCACTGGATTTTGATGATTCCCGCACCATGCATGAAAGGCCATTTTCCGAAGGAGTGACAGAGATTTCGGCAAGGCTGCACGTTCCGCCCCAGTCGATTATTTTTTTGGGCGCAAAGCGCATGTACATTGGTGGGCGAGACCAAGAATATCTGGGTTTTCCATGAGCCGCTTCACTATTTCGGCTGCGATCCTGTCTACGCCACGCCCCTGTACTACGAATACCAGCTGTACAAAACCGACGACGTGCCGCAGAACAATCCCTCCAATGCCAAGTCCCGCTTACTGATCGCCACCTGGCGACGCATGCCCATCCAGCTGGCCAATTGGCTGGGGCCCAAGATCGTGCGCAATCTGGGGTGAGAGCATTCAATCCATGCCTGCCGTGAGCAATATCCTCTATCTGGTGCACAGATTGCCGTACCCGCCTAAGGCAATGCTGATCAAGTCCACCGATGACAAGCCACAGGCGTTGACTCGTTCATGAAGCAACAGACCCTTGCGGTGGCGGCCGACCAGAACGCGCAGTACGAGCAGTACCGCAGGCCGACGAGGCGCGACGTCTTCCTTGCGACGATGGAGCAAATCGTGCCG
>JAGWTJ010000307.1 GCA_028869005.1 Burkholderiales bacterium
CGGTGCTCGCGCGCCAGCAGGATCGCGTCGTCGCCGTTGTCGGCATCGATGACCTCGTAGCCCGCCTGCGCCAGGCCGTGGCTGACGGTGGCCAGCACCAGACGGTCGTCGTCGACGACGAGGATCTTGCCCTTGGCGGTGCTCGCGACCTGCCCCATGTGCGGCATTGTCACCCATCGACGCGCACGCTCGGCGGTCGCAGCGTCACTTCGGCCACCACGTCGTCGCCCTGCTGCCGGATGTCCAGCGTCGCGCTGCGCCGCGGCAGCAACGCACGCACCAGGCCCAGCCCGGTGACGCCGCCGCGCACCTTGGCCAGATCGAAGCCCGGCGCCAGCTGCGCGCGGCTGGCGATGCGGATCGCCACGCCCTGGCCGTCGCACGCCACGCGGCAGCGCACCTCGCCGCCGGCGCCGTGCTTGATGGCGTTGGTGAGCAGCTCGTTGAGCGTCAAGGCGACCGGAATGGCCTCGGCCTCGGGCAGCAGGTGCGGCACCACGCCGGCGTCGACGACGATGTCGCGCCTGAAGGTGCGATGCACCGATTGCGCGATCGCATCGAGCAGCGGCACCACGCCGAGCGGCCCGTGCGCGCCGACCTGCAGGCCGTAGACCTGCGCGATCGCCTGCACCTGGCCGACCGCCTCGGTGAGCATGGCGGCCACTTCGGGATGGCGCTCGGCGTTCTGGCGCAGCAGCCCGGCGACGCCCTGCAGGTTGTTCTTGATGCGGTGGTGCACCTCGCGCACCAGCACTTCGCGCTGGGCGATCGCCGCCTGCAGCCGCGCCTGTTCGGCCACGCGCTGGCCGGTGACGTCGCTGGCCACCAGCAGCAACTGCCGCGCGCCGCCGGGCACCGCCTCCAGCGGCGCGATGCGCAGGTCCCACACGCGCGGCCCCGACGCGGCCACGTTGTCCTGCCATTCGTGCAGCGCCGTCTCGCCGGCCAGCGCGGCCGCGTGCAGCCAGCGCGCGAGCGTCGCGGCGCGTTCGTCGTCGAACAGTTGCGCCGTGGCGGCACCCAGCAGTTCGTCGGCGGCGCGGCCGAAGAAGCCGGCCGCCGCCTGGTTGAGCTGCACGACGCGCAGGCTGGTGGCGTCGAACAGGGCGATCGCCAGCGGCGCGGTCTCGATCACCCGCTGCAACGAGGCCTGCGCCTGGCCGATGCGCAACTCGGCCTGGCGCCGACGCTCGATGTCCAGCAAGGCGAAGGTGATGCGGCGGGCGCCGTCGTCGCCGTCGGCGGCCACGGCGTTGCCGACGACCCAGAACTCGCGTCCGTCGCGCCCGCGCAGGCGGCACTCGAAGGTCTCGCTCTGGCCGTCGCGCAGGCGCGCGAACCAGTCGGCGCGGCGCAACGGATGATCGGGCTCGGGCGTCGCCACGGTGGCGATCGGCTCGCCCATGAAGTCGGCCATCTCGCCGCCGAACATGCGCCGCGCCGAGCGGTTCATCCAGGCGATGCCTTGCGCGTCGACCGTGACGATGCCCACCAGCACCGAGTTGAGCATGGCGCGCGTGCGCTCGGCCTGCAGCGCGAGCGCATCGCGGGCGCGGTGGCGCTCGTCGACGTCGACGAACGAGCAGATCAGATCGCCGCTGCGCGGCGCGTCGGCCTCGCTGCCGGCGGCGCGCTCTTCGGAGGCCACCGGCCGCGCCGACACCTGCACCCAGCACAGGCTGCCGTCGCGCCGGCGCAGACGCCGCTCGCCGACGAAGCGGCCGGTCTCGGCCAGCGCCTCGGCCATGCGAGCCTCGAACTCGACGCACTCGCGCGCGTCGACATACAGCTCGACCGGATCGAGAGCGGTCAGCTCCGGCACGTGGTAGCCCGCGAGCCGCGTCATCGCCTGGTTGGCGCGTTCGATGTGCGTGCCGCGCAGGTAGACGATGCCGACCTCGGACAGGTTGAACATCAGCTCGCGGTCGCGCAGCAGGCGCTCGAGTTCGATCTGCTGCGCCTTCAGTCGCGTCACGTCGGTGAGCACGACGACGGCCTCGACCGACTCGACGGCGTCGGCGCCGCGCCCCTGCGGCGGCTCGACGGTCTCGGCCCGGCGCACCGACAGCGAGGCCCAGCGCGGCGCGCCGGTGCCGTCCGGCGCGAGCGGCAGCTCGGTCTCGTACGAGCCGCCCTGGCGCAGCGCGTCGAGCACGGCGTCGGCGTCCGCCGGCGTGCCGCCCTGGCGCCGGAAGATCTCGCCGAGCGTCGCGCCGGCCGCGGCGCCGGGCTCGAAGCCCAGCATGCGCTCGAAGCGGCGATTGCAACGCACCAGCAGCGGCCAGCGCACCGAGGCGATGCCGGCAGTGGAGGTTTCGAGAATGCCGGTCAGCTCGCGCAGCAAGGCCTGGTTGCGTCGCTGCGCGCGCTCCTGGTCGGTGACGTCGAGCGTCACCACCGAGGTCGCCGCGGGATCGCCGGTCGGCGCCCCCGGCTCGACGCGCGTCAGCAGCCAACGCACGCCGTGCTCCGGGTGGCGCACCGCGTAGCGGACTTCGGCGCGCGCGCCCTGGCGCAGCGCCCTTTGCAGCCGCTCGTACTCGGGCATCGAGTCGGGCTCGACGAGTTCGCGGCCGATCGCCAGCATGGCGCCCGAGGCCGCACCCGTGCCGGCGCTCGCGCCGGGGGTCGCGCGATGCGGAGCCAGCCAGCCGCGCGACGGGTCGAACGTTGCCACGCCGACGCTGGCCGCATCCATCAGCATGCCCATCTCGAAGCGCGCCAGATCGCGCTCGTCCTCGGCACTGAGATCGGTGAGCACCGCCAGCACGCGGCGCGCACCGTCGCTGCCGCCGCTGCCGCCGTCGCTGCCGCTGCAGGCCAGCCGCGCGGCCAGGCGCCGGCGTCGGCCGTCGGGCAGCGTGACGATGACCTGCCGCTCGAGCGGCGGCGTGCCGGGTGCGAGCGCGCTCGCCATCGCGCCTGCGTGCCAGCCCAGCAGCGCCTGCAACTCGGGTGCGGCGTCGCCCAGCACCTCGGGCACGCGGCCGACGAGGGCTTCGAAGGCGCCGTTCGAGCGCAGGATGAGGCCGCTGTCGTCGTACACGAGCATGCCGTTGCCGGCCAGTTCGAACCAGCGTGCCAGCTCGTCCTGCTGCCGGCGCAGGCGGTCGCGCGCCTCGTACTCGGCGCTCACGTCCTGCAGCAGAGACAACCACGTCGCGGGCCGGCCCGGCGCCGCCACGTTCTGCACGCTGGACGTGCACCAGCGCTGCTGCCCAGCCGCGGCGAGCAGCCGGTGATGCTGCAGCGGCAGGGCTTCGCCGCGCGCGGCGGCGCTGCGCAGTTCCTCGCGTGCGATGCGCGCGGCGGGCCGGTCCTCGGGCGGCAGCAGCAAGAGCGCGTCGAGGCCGACGAGCGACGCGCGC
>JAGWTJ010000050.1 GCA_028869005.1 Burkholderiales bacterium
TCGAGCGTCCCGATGCCCCCCGGCAGCGCAACGAAGGTATCGGCGCGCTCGGCCATCATCTGCTTGCGCAGATGCATGGTCGGCACGACGTGCAGTTCGTGCAGGCCGCGATGGCCGACTTCGCGCTGTTGCAGCGATTCGGGGATGACGCCGATCACGCGGGCACCGGCCGCGAGCGCCGCGTCGGCCACCTCGCCCATCAGGCCGACCTTGCCGCCGCCGTAGACGATCTGCCAGCCGCGCTCGCCGGCCGCGCGGCCGAGGGTGCGCGCCGCCGCCGCGTAGCTGGCGCGTGCGCCGTGGCGCGAGCCGCAGTAGACGCACAGCGTGAACGGTCCTTCGCGATGCGCACTCACGCGTCAGCCTCCGAAGCGCTGCCGTAACCCGGCCAGCGAGTAGCCGGTGGCGCGCACGATGCGCCGCAGCCCGCCGTGGCCCTTGCCCGCAGGGGTGCCGACCTGCGTCGAAGTCGGCGCATCGGCGCATCGGCGGCCGTGCCGGTGTCGGGAATCGTCATGGGTCGCGCGCCACCGGTCGCCGCCAAGTGACCAGTCGGGTGCCGCAAAGCGCATCGTGCAGGTACTGACGGTCGGGATGCAAGAGGGTGAGCCCGGCATAGGCCAGTACGCCGGCGAGCAGCGTCGCGAACGCGGGCAGCGCGCCGTGCAGCCCCGACCGGCCAAGCAGCGCCAGGGCGGGCATGAACCACAGCCACGCCAGCAGGTAGCGCAGCGCCGCGCGCAGCGGCGCGGGTGGCCGGCCGCCGCGGTCGACGAGCAGGATGTGCCAGGTGCGCATCGCCAGCGTCTGGCCGCGCTTGGACCAGAAGTAGATGAAGTACGCGCCGATCACCAGGAACAGCACGACGCGCAGTCCGGTCGCGCCGACGCGCGCGTCGCGCTGGCCGGTGGCGATGCCATAGACGAGTCCGGCCGCCATCACGACACCGAACAGCAGCACGCCTTCGTAGACGAAGCAGGCCAGGCGGCGCGCTAGGGCGGGCGTCGGCGCGTCTGCCGGCACCGACGCCGGCATCGGCGGCCTCATGGCTGACGCGTGGGATCTTGCGATGCCGCCGAGCGCATCGCGGCGCCTTGCGGGCCGCGCTTGGGCAGCAGCGTCGCCTGATCGACGAAACCCGGCGTGGCCACGATCTTCGGCAGACCCGGCTGGTAGTGCCGCGGCGGCGTGGGCCGGGTCGTCATCGTCGTCGTCGATACCCCTGGTTGGGCCTGCACCACCGTCGCCGTGACAGGGCGCGGCTTGGGCGTGCGCGGCGGCACGGTGACGTTGTCCTTGGCCTGGGCGCGCGCGCCGCCCACAAGGGAAACCGCAGCCGCCGGTGCCGGGTGCGCCGCCTTGCGTGCCGCCTGCGCGAGGGCGCGGCGCTCGGTCTCCGGCAGCGACTGGTAGGCGCGCCAGCGCGCCTCACGCTCCTCGGCGCCGATCTGGCGCGTCTCCTGGAACTGCAAGCGGGCCCGGGCGCGCTCCTTGGGCGTCAGCGCGGCCCACGCGGCCATGCGTTCCTGCACGCGCTGGCGTTCGGCCGGCGGCATGGCGGGAAAGCGCGCGGCGACCTCGAGCCACTTCTGCCTGCGCGGCTTGTCGATGGTCGACCAGGTGCGCTCGAGCGGCGCCAGCGCCTGCTGCTGCGCCGCAGTGAGCGTGGCCCAGGCGGGTCGATCCTGCGGCTGGGGCTGGGCGCACGCGACGCCGACGAGCAGCCAGCACCCGCAGGCGAACAGGGCCCGCCGGAGGAACCGCGCCCAGGCGATCTGCGCGGGCGGCGCGGCGCTCACGGCGGCGGCGCGCGCAGGAATTCGGCGAAGCCGGGGTCCGAGTACGCGGCGGGCGGCAGCGCGTCGGCAAGCAACTGGGTGTCGATCTCGGCCGCGGCCTGCACCTGCTCGACCTCGGAGATTCGGTTGACCATCACGAAGCCGCCCACCAGCATGGCCAGTGGCAGCACGGTGGCGGCGCGCTGCCACCAACGCGGCGATGCGCCCAGCGTCGCCGCGCCGGGTCGCCCGACTGCGACCACGACAGTCGCGACTACCGGGCGTGCAGCGAGCTGTGCCGCGCGTGCGATCCTGGCTTTTGCCATGGCGCTCTCGCGTGCCACGCGCAGGCGCTCGGTCACGTCGTGCGGCGCCGCTTCGGCCTGTTCGGCGAGGGCGGCAGCCAGCCGCGCGGCCAAGCGGCCTTCGACGGCCTGGGCTTGCTGCGAGCGGCTCGGTGTCGTCATGGTGAAATTCCTCTGGCTCGAAGCGCTTCGGCGAGCGTGCGGACAGCCCGGGAGCAGTGTGTCTTCACGCTGCCCTCCGAACAACCCATCAACGCCGCCGTCTCGCTCACGTCGAACTCTTCGAGGTAACGCAGCAGGAAGGCTTCGCGTTGACGCGCCGGCAATTCGGCCACTTCGGCCTCGATCGCCTGCAGCACCTGGGTGCGCCCGACCGTGTCGTCGACCCCTTCGCTGCCCAAAGCGCCTTCCAGGGCGTGCAGAGTATCCAGCAGGTCGAACTCGCTGGCCTCGTCGGCGCCCTCGAAGTCCGAGAGGTTCTGCATGACTGCGCCGCGCACCTTCTCGCGGCGAAACCAGTCCATCGTGGCGTTGAACAGGATGCGCTGGAACAGCAGCGGCAGTTCGGCCGCCGGCCGCTCCGGGTAGCGCTCGGCCAGCTTGATCATCGCGTCCTGCACGATGTCGAGCGCGGCATCGTCGCTGCGAACCGTGTAGGCCGTGCGCTTGAATGCCCGCTTCTCGACGCTCTTGAGGAAGTCGGAGAGTTCTTTGTCTGTGGCCAACGCGGGGTGCTGCGGGCGGCCCGACTCGAGCCGCGCGGGATTATGCCCTGCACCCTCCTGGTGCGACCCGGTGCGACGCCCGGTCGAGGCCGACGATGCGAGGCGTGGTGCGGGGCCTGTGGTGCGGCGGCGTCGGGCGATGCAATAATGCTGCCTCGCACAAACGTACCTGGTCTCGAGCCGCGCGTCCGACCTGGGCGCAGGCAGCGCGACCGCGCAGGCACCGAACTCGCCTCACGAGGGCGCAGCGCAGGTGCACCGATGGATTCTCGTCAGAGAGCTTCTCAAAGGTTCAACATGGAAATGTCTGCCGCGGAAGTCAAGCGTGCCGCCGAGGCGCCGTCTTCTTCCCCCTCACCCGAAGCCGTCGACCCCAACGGGGCCGAAATCGTCGTTCGCTGCCTGCAGGCCGAAGGCGTCAAGTACGTCTGGGGCTACCCCGGCGGCGCGGTGCTCTACATCTACGACGCGCTGTTCACGCAGGACAGCATCCGCCACGTGCTGGTGCGCCACGAGCAGGCCGCGGTGCACGCCGCCGACGGCTATGCGCGCGCCACCGGCGATGTCGGCGTGGCGCTGGTCACCTCGGGGCCCGGCGTCACCAACGCGGTGACCGGCATCGCCACCGCGTACATGGACTCGATTCCGCTGGTCATCCTCACCGGCCAGGTGCCGACACCGGCGATCGGTCTGGACGCGTTCCAGGAATGCGACACCGTCGGCATCACGCGCCCGGTGGTCAAGCACAACTTCCTGGTCAAGGACGTGCGCGACCTGGCGCTCACGATCAAGAAGGCCTTCCACATTGCACGCACCGGGCGCCCCGGGCCGGTGGTGGTCGACATCCCGAAGGACGTGTCCGTGGCCGTCGCGCCGTTCCACTACCCCGAGAAGGTGGAAATGCGCAGCTACAACCCGGTGCGCAAGGGCCACGGAGGCCAGATCCGCAAGGCGGTGCAGTTGCTGCTCGGCGCCAAGCGACCGTACATCTACACCGGCGGCGGGGTCGTGCTGGGCAACGCGGCGAGCGAATTGCGCGAACTGGTCGAGCTGCTGGGCGTGCCCTGCACGAGCACGCTGATGGGGCTCGGCGCGATCCCGGCGAGCGACCCGCGTTTCCTCGGCATGCTCGGCATGCACGGCACCTACGAGGCCAACATGTCGATGCAGCACTGCGACATGCTGCTCGCCGTGGGCGCGCGCTTCGACGACCGCGTGATCGGCGACCCGAAGCACTTCGCGCAGGTGGCGCGCAAGATCGTCCACGTCGACATCGATCCGTCGTCGATCTCCAAGCGCGTCAAGGTCGACGTGCCGATCGTCGGCGACGTGAAGGAGGTGCTGAAGGAACTCGTGGCGCAGATCCGCGAGGCCCGGGCGCGGCCCGATGCACAGGCGCTCGCCGCCTGGTGGAGCCAGGTCGACGAGTGGCGCCGGCGCGATTGCCTGGCCTACCGCAAGGGCGGCGACCTGATCAAGCCGCAGGCGGTGGTCGAGAAGCTCTGGGAGCTGACGCGCGGCACCGACTGCTACATCACCAGCGATGTCGGCCAGCACCAGATGTGGGCGGCACAGTTCTACCGCTTCGACGAACCCAGGCGCTGGATCAATTCCGGCGGTCTGGGCACGATGGGCGTCGGGCTGCCGTACGCGATGGGCATCAAGCTGGCGCGGCCCGAGGCCGACGTGTTCTGCATCACCGGCGAGGGCAGCATCCAGATGTGCGTGCAGGAGCTGTCCACCTGCAAGCAGTACGACACGCCGGTGAAGATCATCTCGCTGAACAACCGCTATCTGGGCATGGTGCGGCAGTGGCAGGAGCTGATCTACGGCGGACGCTACTCGCACAGCTACATGGATGCGCTGCCGGACTTCGTCAAGCTCGCCGAGGCCTACGGGCACGTCGGTCTTTGCATCGACAAGCCGGCCGACGTCGAGCCGGCGCTGCGCGAAGCGATCCGCCTGAAGGACCGCACCGTGTTCCTCGACGTGCGCACCGACGCCAAGGAAAACGTCTGGCCGATGGTGCAGGCGGGCAAGGGCATCACCGAGATGCTGCTGGGCAGCGAGAACCTGTGACGGCCTGAGCCTGCGACGGGGCTGCCGGCACCACCCGTGCCGGCGGCGGCCGGCGCGGGCGCGGTCCCGATCGGCGCGCCTGGCGCATCTCTTTTCCTCCACTTCGAAACGCGCGGCCAAGGGCTGCGGGGTTACCGCCCCGGTGTCCGAGGAGCTGCGAAGGACGAATCGACCATGAAACACATCATTGCGGTGCTGCTCGAGAACGAGGCCGGCGCCCTGTCGCGCGTGGTCGCGCTGTTCTCGGCGCGCGGCTACAACATCGAAAGCCTGACGGTGGCGCCGACCGAAGACGCCAGCCTGTCGCGCATGACCATCGTCACCACCGGCAGCGACGAGGTCATCGAGCAGATCACCAAGCACCTGAACCGGCTGATCGAGGTCGTGAAGGTGGTCGACCTCACCGAGGGTGCCTTCATCGAGCGCGAGCTGATGCTGGTCAAGGTGCGCGCGGTGGGCAAGGAGCGCGACGAGGTCAAGCGCATGGCGGACATCTTCCGCGGCCGCATCGTCGACGTCACCGACAAGAGCTACACCATCGAAGTGACCGGCGACTCGTCCAAGCTCGACGCCTTCCTGCTCGCGGTCGACCGCGCCGCCATCCTCGAGACCGTGCGCACCGGCGCCTCGGGCGTCGGCCGCGGCGAACGCATCCTGCGCGTGTAGCGCACGCCATCCAGTGGTCGCGCCGTCGGGCGCGGCCTTTCACACCACGTCATCGGAGAACACGACATGAAGGTCTACTACGACAAGGACGCCGACTTGAGCCTCATCAAGGGCAAGCAGGTCACCATCGTCGGCTACGGCTCGCAGGGCCACGCGCACGCGCTCAACCTCAACGACAGCGGCGTGAAGGTCACGGTCGGCCTGCGCAAGGGCGGCGCGAGCTGGGCCAAGGCCGAGAAGGCCGGCCTGAAGGTGGCCGAGGTGTCCGAGGCGGTCAAGCACGCCGATGTCGTGATGATCCTGCTGCCCGACGAGCAGATCGCCGGCGTCTACAAGAACGACGTCGAGGCGCACATGAAAATGGGCGCGTCGCTGGCCTTCGCGCACGGCTTCAACGTGCACTACGGCCAGGTCGTGCCGCGCGACGACCTCGACGTCTGGATGGTGGCGCCCAAGGCCCCGGGCCACACGGTGCGCAACACCTACGTGCAGGGCGGCGGCGTGCCGCAGCTGATCGCCGTGCACCAGGACAAGAGCGGCAAGGCGCGCGACCTCGCGCTCAGCTATGCCGCGGCCAACGGCGGCGGCAAGGCCGGCATCATCGAGACCAACTTCCGCGAGGAGACCGAGACCGACCTGTTCGGCGAGCAGGCCGTGCTGTGCGGCGGCACCGTCGAGCTCATCAAGGCCGGCTACGAGACGCTGGTCGAGGCCGGCTACGCGCCCGAGATGGCGTACTTCGAGTGCCTGCACGAGTTGAAGCTGATCGTCGACCTCATCTACGAGGGCGGCATCGCCAACATGAACTACTCGATCTCGAACAACGCCGAGTACGGCGAGTACGTGACCGGACCGAAGATCGTCACCGACGACACCAAGCGCGCGATGAAGAAGGCGCTGGCCGACATCCAGAGCGGCGAGTACGCCAAGAGCTTCATCCTCGAGAACCGCGCCGGCGCGCCGACGCTGCTCAGCAGGCGCCGCCTGATGGCCGAGCACAGCATCGAGGTGGTGGGCGAGAAGCTGCGCGCGATGATGCCGTGGATCAAGGCCAACCGGCTGGTCGATCGCTCGCGCAACTGAGCGCGCGCCCGACACGCCGCGGCGCCGACCGCGGCGTATGCTCGCGCCCATGAACGACGACCTGCGCGCCGCCGAGCCGGACCCGGACGAACTGGTCGATCCAGTCGATCCGGCCGGCCTGCCAGAGGCGCGCCGCCCGCGGCGCCGCGGCATCTACATCCTGCCCAACGGCATCACGCTGGCGGCGCTGTTCGCCGGCTTCTACGCCATCGTGATGGCGATGAACGGCCGCTTCGAGCAGGCCTGCATGGGCATCTTCGTCGCTGCCGTGCTCGACAGCCTCGACGGCCGCGTGGCGCGCATGACGCACTCGCAGAGCGCGTTCGGCGAACAGATGGACAGCCTGGCGGACATGGTGAGCTTCGGTGCCGCGCCGGCGCTCATCGTCTACACCTGGGCGCTGCACGGCATGGGCAAGATCGGCTGGGTGCCGGCGTTCGTCTACATCGCCGGCGCGGCGCTGCGCCTGGCGCGCTTCAACGTCAACATCTCGGTCGTCGACAAGCGCTTCTTCCAGGGCCTGCCGAGCCCGGCCGCGGCGGCGCTCGTGATGGGCCTGATCTGGGTGCTGGACGACGCCGGCTTCAAGGGCGCCGACAAGGTCGAGTGGCTGGAGTGGGTGGCGTTCGGCGTCACGCTGTACGCGGGCTTGTCGATGGTCACCAACGCGCCCTTCTACAGCTTCAAGGTGGTGGGCGGGCGGCGCACGGTGCCGTTCGTCGTGCTGGTGGCGATCGCGGTCGGCATCGTGCTGATCGCGCTGCATCCGCCGCGCGCACTGTTCGGCATCTTCTGCGCCTACGGCCTGTCGGGCTACGTCGTGTACGGCTGGCGCAAGGCCAAGGGTCAGCGCACCAGCGTCATCGCGGTGTCGACCGACGAGCCGGAGGAAAAGGGCCTGCATCCGTAGACAGCGCCTGCAGCCGCGGCGGCTCGTGCTACATTCGCGCCCATGTCTTCGAACGGCCGCCTTCTGGCGCTAGCGCTGCTACCCGAGCCGCGGGTGCGCTGATCGAACACGTCCACACGACAACCCTGTTTTCCGATCGACGGCCCGCCAGCGCAGAGCAGCGGGCCGTTTTCGTTGTTTCCCAGGCTGCTCGGCGCACCCCTTCAGCAAAAGACTCCAGCCATGACCGACAAGCTCATCATCTTCGACACCACCTTGCGCGACGGCGAGCAATCGCCCGGCGCCTCGATGACGCGCGACGAGAAGCTGCGCATCGCACGCCAGCTCGAGCGGTTGCGCGTCGACGTCATCGAAGCCGGCTTTGCGGCCAGCAGCAACGGCGACTTCGAATGCGTCAGGACGATTGCGGCGCACATCAAGGACAGCGTGGTGTGCTCGCTGGCGCGCGCCAACGATCGAGACGTGGCGCGCGCCGCCGAGGCGCTGGCGCCGGCGGCGCGTGCGCGCATCCACATCTTCATCGCGACCTCGGCGCTGCACATGGAAAAGAAGCTGCGCATGACGCCCGAGCAGGTGCTCGAGCAGGCGCGGCTGACGACGCGCTTTGCGCGCAATCTGTGCGCCGACGTCGAGTTCTCGGCCGAGGACGGCTACCGCAGCGACCCCGATTTCCTGTGCCGCGTGGTCGAAGCCGTGATCGCCGAAGGCGCGACGACGATCAACATCCCCGACACCGTCGGCTACGCGGTGCCGGAGCTGTACGGCAGCTTCATCCGCCGCCTGCGCGAACGCGTGCCGACGAGCGACAAGGCGATCTGGAGCGTGCACTGCCACAACGATCTGGGCATGGCCGTGGCCAATTCGCTGGCCGGCGTCAAGCTCGGCGGCGCGCGTCAGGTCGAATGCACGATCAACGGCCTGGGCGAGCGCGCCGGCAACTGCTCGCTCGAGGAGGTGGTGATGGCGGTGAAGACGCGCCGCGACTACTTCGGCCTCGACGTCGGCATCGACGCCACGCAGATCGTCGCTGCCTCGCGCATGGTGAGCCAGACCACCGGCTTCGTCGTGCAGCCGAACAAGGCGGTCGTCGGCGCCAATGCCTTCGCGCACGCCAGCGGCATCCATCAGGACGGCGTGCTCAAGGCGCGCGACACCTACGAAATCATGCGCGCCGAGGACGTCGGCTGGTCGACCAACCGCATCGTGCTGGGCAAGCTCTCGGGGCGCAACGCGTTCAAGCAGCGGCTGGCCGAACTCGGCATCGAGATGGATAGCGAGGCCGACGTCAACGCCGCGTTTGCACGCTTCAAGGACCTGGCCGACCGCAAGAGCGACATCTTCGACGAGGACATCCTGGCGCTGGTCAACGACGAGAGCGTCACGCCCGAGCACGAGCACTATCGCTTGCTGGCGCTGGCGCAGCGCTCGGAGATGGGCGAGCGGCCGCACGCCCGCGTCGCCTTCGCGATGGGCGAGCGCGAGTTCGGTGCCGAGAGCGATGGCAACGGGCCGGTCGACGCCGTGCTCAAGGCGATCGAGTCGCAGGCCCGAAGTGGCGCCGAGATGCTGCTCTATTCGGTCAATGCCATCACCAGCGGCAGCACAGAATCGCAGGGCGAGGTGACCGTCCGCCTGCAACTGGGCGGGCGGGTGGTGAACGGGGTCGGTGCGGACCCCGACATCGTCGTGGCCTCGGCCAAGGCTTACCTGTCGGCGCTGACCAAGCTGCACAGCAAAGTGGAGCGCGTGCCGGCTCAGGGTTGACCCGTAGGCCGGCCGGCTCCGGCGACATTTCGCTACGCACCGTGAGTTCACTCGAGGAAAAACGCGCAAGCTGTTGATCTTGCGACGCTTCCCCGAGCCGCCTACACTTGGGTCTGGAATGTCGCTGGGGTTGCCGTGCCGAATATCGAACGACTGATCGGGCTGCGGCTTTGCGCCGCAGCGACCGTGGCGCTGGCGCTGCTGGCATCGCTGGTGCCGGCCCAGGCCGCGACGGCGACCGACAAGCCGCCTGCCACGGCCAAGGCCAGCCACAAGTCGGCGGCGCACAAGACGAGTCGGAAGGTGACCCAGAAGGCGACCCAGAAAGCGGCACAACGCAAGGGCGCTCACGCCAAGGCCGGCCGCGCCGCGCACAAGGTGGCGATCGTGCCGGCGCGACCGTCGGTCGGCCAGCTCGAAGGGCTGCACGCGGTCGGCGACGATCTGGCGCTCAAGTCGGGAGTCGCGCTCGTCGTCGACGAGGCGACCAACGAGGTGCTGTTCAGCAAGAACCCGAACGCGGTGCTGCCGATCGCCTCCATCACCAAGCTGATGACGGCGCTGGTGGTCACCGAGGCCGCGCTGCCGATGGACGAGACGCTGAGCGTGACGCAGGACGATGTCGACGCGACGATGGGCAACCGCTCGCGCCTGACGCTGGGTACGCAACTGACGCGCAGCGACATGCTGCACCTGGCGCTGATGTCTTCCGAGAACCGTGCCGCGCATGTCCTCGGCCGCACCTACCCGGGGGGCCTGGCGCACTTCGTCGACGCCATGAACGCCAAGGCCAGGCTGCTCGGCATGGCCGACACGCGCTACGTCGAGCCGACCGGCCTGTCGAGCGACAACCGATCGAGCGCGCAGGATCTGGCGCGGCTCGTGCGCGCCGCCTCGCAGCAGCCGCTGATCCGCGCCTACTCCACCTCCGAGGAGGCGGTGGTGCCGGTGGGTCGGCGCCAGGTCCAGTTCCGCAACACCAACGGGCTGGTGCGCAATCCGCAGTGGGACATCCTGGTGCAGAAGACCGGCTACATCTCCGCGGCCGGCCGCTGCCTCGTGATGCAGGCGCAGCTTGCCGGCCGCCAGCTGATCATGGTGTTGCTCGATTCGGCGGGCAAGTACTCGCGCATCGCCGACGCCGAGCGGCTGCGCAAGTGGCTCGGCGAGCAGCACCTGATGCCGACGACACTGACGGAGTTTTCGGCCGTCTCGGCCCTCTCCGCGCTTCAGCCGCGGTAGCCGAGCGCCGTCGAGATCTGCGCGGCGGTCGAGCGCACGCGCTCGCTCCACGACTCCTCGAGCCGGTCCGCCGGCGCCGAGACGGACAGCCCGGCGAGCAGCTTGCCCTGATCGTCGTAGATGCCGGCGGCCATGCAGCGCACGCCGAGCTCGAGCTCCTCGTCGTCGCGTGCCAGACCGGTGGCGCGCACGGTGGCCAGTTCGCGCTCGAGCCGCGCGAGGTCGGTGATGCTGTTGCGCGTGTGCCCGGTGAGGCCGGTGCGCACGGCGTAGGCACGCACGCGAGCCGGGTCGTCGCCGGCCAGGAACAGCTTGCCCACCGAGGTCAGATGCAGCGGCGCGCGCCCGCCGACCGCGCGCACCACCTGCATGCCCGAGCGCTCGCTGTAGGTGCGCTCGATGTAGACGATCTCATCACCCTGACGCATCGACAGGTTCACCGGTTGATGCGTCAACCGGTGCAGCTCGCGCATCGGCGCCAGCGCCGCGTCGCGCACGTCCAGGCGTGCCTTGACCACGTTGCCGAGTTCGAGCAGCCGCATGCCGAGGCGGTAGCTGCCGGCCTGCGGCCGGTCGACCAGGCGGCCGATCGCGAGATCGTTGAGGATGCGGTGCGCGGTCGACGGATGCAGTCCGGTGCGGCTGCTGATTTCCTTGAGCGACAGCGGTTCGGGCTGCGCCGCCAACGTGTCGAGCAGCGCAAACGCGCGTTCGAGCACCTGGATCGTGGGGGTTCGCGACTCTGACTGGGCCATGGCGATCGTGCCTTCGGATTCCGACACGCGATTTTGCATCGCGGTAGCGAAATGGAGTGGGCGATCGTTCAGCCGGCCAGCCGGCGCACCGCGCCCTCGCCGGAGCACACGGCGCCTTCGAGCGTCGCCGGGTAGGGCCCCGCGACGTAGTCGCCCGCCGCCATGAGGCGCGCTGCGATGTCGGGTGCAGGTCGGCCGAGGCCCGGTGTGCAGCGGAACGTCGCGCGCTTCTCGGCCAGGACGCGCACGAGTTCGACCCCGCCGGGCCAGGCCGCCTCCCCGAACGCTTCGCGCGCCTGAGCCAGGACCGCCGCCGCCGTGGCGTCGAGGCCGCGTTCGACCCAGCTTCTCGCGCCGCTGACCACGAAGGCGAACAGGCCCGGCGTGGCGCCGATGGCACCATGGTCGAAGGCGAACTGTGCCGGCGCCTCGGGGCCCTCACGCAGCGCCATCATCGGTTCGGCCAGGCGCGCCAGCCGGCAGCTCAGATAGACCGTGACGATGGGCTCGTACTCGAACGCCGAGGCGAGGGCGGCCCAATGCGGAGCGAAGTCATGCGCCAGGCGTGCCGCCTCGCCGGGCGGGCAGGCCAGCACGACGGCGTCGAAGGTCTCGCCGTCGACGCGCCAGCGCGCGCCATCGGCCTCGAGGCGGCGCACGCGAGTGCTCGGTCGCAGCGTCGTCCCCTGCGCAGCTAGCCAGCGCGCCGCCGGCTCGGGCAGGAGCTCGGAAAGCGAACGCCGCGGCAGCAGCAGGTCGGACGCGCCCGGGCCGCCGAACAAGGCGTCGCGCAGCACGCGCAGCCACACGGCGGCGCTGGCCTCGTGCGACGGCGTATTGAGCGCGGCCACGCACAGCGGATCGATCAGCGTTTCGCGCACGCTGGCCGGCAGCCCGGCACACAGCGCCGCCACCGTGAGTTGCGGCTCGCAGCGAAAGCCCGCCAGCGCCCAGCCGAGCGTCGTGATGAAAAGGCGCGCTCGCTCGGTGTACGTCCAACCCTTGGCCGTGGCCGCGCCGCGCACGAAGGCGAGCCAGGCCGCGCCCGGCGGCAGCGCAAAGCCGCGCCCGTCCGGGTATCGAAGCGTGAGTGGACGCCGGGCGAACATCGTCCGGGGATCGCTGCCGACGCTGCGCATGAGGGCTAGCGTGCGCGTGTAGGCGCCGATCAGGATGTGCTGGCCGTTGTCCAGCGCGAGGCCGCCCGCGTCGACGCGGCGCGCGCGGCCGCCGAGTTGCGCGGCCGACTCGAACAGGACGACCTGCCATCCGCACTGCACGGCGCGCACGGCCGCCGCGATGCCGGCCCAGCCGCCGCCGACGACGGCCAGGCGCCCCGCGTCAGCCGCCACGGAGATGGGTGCGCGCGGCGATCCAGAGCTTGCGCAGCGGCGTGAGCGAGGTGCGCTGGTGCAGCACGGTGAAGCCCTGGCGTTCGATCTCGCGCAGCAGCGTGCGGTAGATGTTGGCCATCATCAGACCGGGCATCTGCGCGCGCCGGTCGGCGGCGGGCAGCAGCGCGAGCGCCTCGTCGTAGGTGGCATGCGCACGCGCGGCCTGGAACTGCATGAGCGCGGTGAAGCGCTCGCTGTAGCCCCAGGGGGAGCGGCGCAGCAGCAACTCCTCTTCGGCGACGCCGAAGCGGTCGAGCTCCGCCAGCGGCAGGTAGATGCGACCGCGCCGCGCGTCGTCGCCGACGTCGCGGATGATGTTGGTGAGCTGCATCGCCAGGCCCAGCCGATGCGCGTAGTCCACCGTCTGCGCCTCGGTGCGGCCGAAGATGCCTGCGGCGACCTCGCCAACGACGCCGGCAACGAGGTGGCAATAGTGCTGCAGCGCCGCGCAGTCGGCGAAGCGCGCCTGCTCGAGGTCGATCCGGCAGCCGTCGATCACCGCGTTCAGTTGCGCGGCCTCGATGCCGTAGTCCGCCACGTGCGGCATCAGCGCCTGCGTCACCGGATGCGTGGGGTGTCCGGCGAAGGCGTCTGCCACTTCGCCGCGCCACCAGGCGAGCTTGGCGGCGGCCACCGACGGCTCGCTCACCTCGTCGACCACGTCGTCGACCTCGCGGCAGAAGGCGTAGAAGGCCGTGATCGCCGCGCGCCGCGGCGGCGGCAGGAACATGAAGGCGTAGTAAAACGACGAGCCGCTGGCCGCCGCCTTGTCCTGCACGTATTGCTGCGGGGTCACGCCGCGCCCCGTCGCATGGCGAGCGCGCGCCACAGCAGCACCGGCAGATCGGCCGCGCCGAGCGCCGGCCGGCGCGCGAGCGTGGCGCCATCCATGCGCTCGATCTTGTCGAGCACGCGCAGGCCGCCTTGCGCGACGAGGCGCAATTCCCAACCTGCGCGGCCCGGGATGCGAGCGGCGAGCGGTGCCCCGGCGTGCATCAGCTCGCGCGTCCAGCCGCACAGCTCGCGCACGAGCGCGCGCGTGGCCGGCGTGTCGACGCCGCCGTACAGCACCTCGGGCGAGATGCCGTGCGCCACGCGATCGGCCTCGGGCACGTAGCAGCGACCGCGCGGCAGATCGCGGCTCAGGTCCTGCCAGAAGTTGACGAGTTGCAGCGCGCTGCACACCGCGTCGGACTGGCGCAGCGCCTCGGCGTCGGCGATGCGGTACAGATGCAGCAGCAGCCGGCCCACCGGATTGGCGCTGCGGCGGCAGTAGGCGAGCAGCGAGGCCCGATCGGCATGCAGCGGGTTGGCCGTGTCCTGCACGAAGGCGTCCAGCAGATCGTGCAGCGCCGCGGTCGGCAGCCCGAAGTCGTGGATCGCGGCGGCGAGCGGCGCGAACACCTGTGGCCAGCGGCGCGATGCCGGTCCGCCCTGGGCCGCG
The DNA here is from genome assembly GCA_028869005.1 of Burkholderiales bacterium. Classification (GTDB taxonomy): domain Bacteria; phylum Pseudomonadota; class Gammaproteobacteria; order Burkholderiales; family Burkholderiaceae_C; genus Rubrivivax. Next base: position 14,146 of record JAGWTJ010000050.1, read on the forward strand.
GCGACCAGGTCGGCGCGGTAGGCGCCGAGCTCGGCCGCGCGCGCCGCCTGCGCGGCGTCGCCCTCGTCGGCGATGTCGTCGGCGGTGCGCGCGAAGTGGTAGATGGCGACGATCGCCGGCCGCAGCGCCGGAGGGCTGAGCAGCGAAGCGACGGGGAAGTTCTCGTAATGTCCGACGGCCACGGAGGCCGATTGTCGGTGCAGTGGCGGCCCCCGCGCGTGCCTCGTCGGCAGGGCACGCGCACATTCGTGCCCGCCGGCTGGATCACGCCCAAGTTTGCCGTCTGCCGCCCCAGGCGCGCGCGGTCGGCACGCTAGAATTTGCGGTTCGCCGAAGCCGGCGCCGACCCGCGCGGGTGGCGAAATTGGTAGACGCACCAGGTTTAGGTCCTGACGCCTTCACCGGCGTGCCGGTTCGAGTCCGGCCCCGCGCACCAACCCCGGCCCGCCCCCGACCCCCTTGCCGCACCAACAGACCATCATGGCCGTTCAAGTCGAAACCCTCGAGAAGCTCCAGCGCCGCATCACCCTCACGCTGCCGGCGGAGCTGATCAACGGCGAGGTGCAGTCGCGCCTGAAAAAGCTTTCGCGCACCGTGCGTGCCGACGGTTTCCGCCCCGGCAAGGTGCCGATGTCGGTGGTCACGCAGCGCTACGGCTGGAGCGTGCAGTACGAGGTCGTCAACGACAAGGTCGGCCAGGCCTTCAGCGAGGCGGCCGGCGCAGCCAAGCTGCGCGTGGCCGGCAACCCGCGCATCACCGCCAAGGACGAGGCGCCCGAGGGCCAGCTCGCCTTCGACGCCACGTTCGAGGTGTTTCCCGAGGTCGTCATCGGCGACCTCGCGGCGGCCCAGATCGAGCGTGTCTCGACCGAGGTCAGCGAGGCGGCGATCGACCGCACCATCGAGATCCTGCGCAAGCAGCGCCGCACGTTTTCGCAGCGTGCCTCGGCCGACGGCGCGGCCGAGGGCGACCGCGTGACGATCGATTTCGAAGGCAAGATCGACGGCGATCCGTTCGCCGGCGGCAAGGCCGAGGCGTTCCAGTTCATCATCGGCGAAGGCCAGATGCTCGGGCAGTTCGACCAGGCCGTGCGCGACATGAAGGTCGGCCAGAGCAAGACCTTCCCGCTGCAGTTTCCGGCCGACTACCAGGGCAAGGAAGTGGCCGGCAAGGAGGCCGATTTCCTGGTCACCGTGAACAAGATCGAAGCCCAGCACCTGCCGAGCGTGGACGACGCGTTTGCCAAGTCGCTCGGCATCAAGGAGGCAAGCGTCGAGGCGCTGCGCGCCGACGTCAAGAAGAACCTCGAGCGCGAGGTCAAGTTCCGCGTGCTGGCCCGCAACAAGGGCGCCGTGATGGACGCGCTGGTCAAGGTGGCCGAGCTCGACGTGCCCAAGGCGCTGATCGACAGCGAGGTCGAGCGCATGACCGCCCAGGCCCGCGAGGACCTGAAGCAGCGCGGCATCAAGGACGCCGAGAAGGCGCCGATCCCCGCCGAGATCTTCCAGCCGCAGGCCGAGCGCCGCGTGCGCCTGGGTCTGGTGGTGGCCGAGCTGGTCAAGGCCAACAACCTGCAGGCCAAGCCCGAGCAGCTGCAGGCCCACATCGAAGAGATGGCGCAGAGCTACGAGAAGCCGGCCGAGGTGGTGCGCTGGTACCTGTCGGACCGCCAGCGCATGGCCGAGGTCGAGGCGGTGGTGATCGAGAACAACGTGACCGAATACGTGCTCGGCAAGAGCAAGGTGGTCGACAAGGTGCTACCGTTCGACGAACTCATGACCCCGGCGAACTGAGGCCGAGAGAGGATCTTGCGATGAGCTACCAGGAGACCACGGCGCTGGGCATGGTGCCCATCGTGATCGAGCAGTCCGGGCGCGGCGAACGGGCCTACGACATCTACAGCCGGCTGCTGCGCGAGCGCATCGTCTTCCTCGTCGGTCCGGTCAACGACGCGACCGCCAACCTGGTGGTCGCGCAGCTGCTGTTCCTCGAGAGCGAGAACCCGGACAAGGACATCTTCCTGTACATCAATTCGCCGGGCGGCAGCGTCAGCGCCGGGCTCTCGATCTACGACACGATGCAGTTCATCAAGCCCGATGTCTCGACGCTGTGCATGGGCATGGCGGCGAGCATGGGCTCGTT
>JAGWTJ010000308.1 GCA_028869005.1 Burkholderiales bacterium
CGCGGCCGGCCGACGGTGATCCTGGCGCAGACCAAGAAGGGCTACGGCATGGGCCACTGGGGCCAGGGCCGCATGGGCGCGCACCAGCAGAAGAAGCTCGACGACGAGGCGCTGCTCGCGTTCCGCGACCGCTTCGCGCTGCCGCTCAAGGACGAGCAGGTGCGCGCGCTCGAGTTCCACCTGCCCGATGCCGACAGCCCCGAGATGCGCTACCTGCATGCGCGCAGGCGCGCGCTCGGCGGCTATCTGCCGGCGCGCAGCGCGGCGGCACCGGTGCTGCTGGCGCCGGCGCCCAGCGAGGCCGTGCGCCTCGCCGAGCGCCTCGCCGGTCGCGACACGAGCACGACGATGGTCTTCGTGCAGCAGCTCACCGCGCTGCTGCGCGACGCCACGCTCGGCCGCCACGTCGTGCCCATCGTTGCCGACGAGGCGCGCACCTTCGGCATGCAGAGTCTCTTTCGCGAGGTCGCCATCTACGCTGCGCAGGGCCAGCTCTACGAGCCCGAGGACCGCGACGAGCTGCTGTACTACAAGGAAAGCCGCACCGGCCAGATCCTCGAGGAGGGCATCAACGAAGCCGGTGCGCTGTCGAGCTGGATCGCCGCGGCCACCAGCTACAGCACGCATGGCGTGCCGATGCTGCCGTTCTATATCTTCTATTCGTGCTTCGGCTTTCAGCGCGTGGGCGACCTCATCGCGTGCGCTGCCGACAGCCGCGCGCGTGGCTTCCTGATGGGCGCCACCGCGGGCCGCACGACGCTCTCCGGCGAGGGGCTGCAGCATCAGGACGGCACCAGCCATCTCGCCGCCAGCACGCTGCCCACCTGCCGCGCCTACGACCCGGCGTTCGGCTACGAGCTGCTGGCCATCGTCGCCCACGGCACGAAGCGGCTCGTGGAGGAGCAGGCCGACGAGTTCTACTACGTCACCGTGATGAACGAGAACCACGCGCAGCCGCCCTGGCCGGAGGGCGTGAGCGTGGAGGACATCGTGAGCGGCCTTTATCGGCTGCCCGACCACGCGCCGGCGCAAGCTCGGGTACGCCTGGTCGGTGCCGGCGCCATCCTGCCCGAGGTGGTCGCGGCGGCCGCCTTGCTGCGCGAACGGCACGGCATCGCCGCCGAGGTCTGGAGCGCCACCAGCTTCACCGAGCTCGCGCGCCATGCGCGCGAAGTGCAGCGCTCCAACCGCCTGGGCCGCGGCAACGGCGGCGAACTGGCGCTGGTGAGTCGCGTCGAGCGTTGCCTGGGCGGCACGCTGCCGGTGGTCGCCGCCACCGACTACGTGCGCGCGGTGCCGCAGCTCATCGCCGAGTACGTCGGCGCGCCCTATGTCACGCTGGGCACCGATGGCTACGGCCGCAGCGCGACGCGGCGCGACCTGCGCCGCTTCTTCGAGGTCGACGCCGAGCACATCGTGCTCGCTGCGCTCGATGCGCTGGCGCGCCAGGGCGGCCTGCCCGAAGAGAGTCTGAAGGCGGCGCTGTCCGTGCTCGATCCCGCGCCGGACGCGCGTGCGCCCTGGCAGAGGTAGCCGGCCGCGGGCGGCGCGGATGCGAGAATCCGCGCTCATGAAAATCCTGCTCACCGGCGCCGCCGGGTTCATCGGCAGCACCGCGGCGCAGCGCCTGCTGGCGCGCGGCGACGAGGTGGTCGGCGTCGACAGCCTCAACGACTACTACGATCCCGCGCTCAAGCGCGAGCGGCTGCGCCTGCTCGAGGCCGCACCGAACTTCCGCTTCGTCCAACTCGATCTGGCCGATCGCGGGGGCTGCGCCGCGCTGTTCGCTGGGCAGGGCGCTGGGCAGGGCGCGGGGCAGGGCTTCGAGCGTGTGGTGCACCTGGCGGCACAGGCCGGCGTGCGCTACTCGCTGCAGGCGCCGCATGCCTACGTGGACAGCAACCTCGTCGGCTTCGTCAACATGCTCGAGGCCTGTCGCCACAACGGCGTGCAGCACCTGGTCTATGCCTCGAGCTCGAGCGTCTACGGCGGCAACGAGCGGGTGCCGTTTTCGGAGCGCGACGGCGTGGACCACCCCGTCAGCCTGTACGCGGCGACGAAGAAGGCCAACGAGTTGATGGCGCACACCTACAGCCACCTGTATCGCCTGCCCACCACCGGCCTGCGCTTCTTCACCGTCTACGGCCCCTACGGTCGGCCCGACATGGCGCCGTTCCTGTTCGCGCGCGCCATCCTTGCCGGCGAAAGCATCGACGTCTTCAACCACGGCCAGATGCAGCGCGACTTCACCTACATCGACGACATCGCCGAAGGCGTCGTGCGGACGTTGGACAAACCGGCGACGCCGGATCCGGCGCACCGCAAGAGCGCGCCCGATCCGGCCACCAGCGACGCGCCGTACCGCCTCTTCAACATCGGCAACCATCGGCCGGTCGCGCTGCTGGACTTCATCGCCTGCCTGGAGAAGTCGCTCGGGCGGCGCGCGAAGATGCGGATGTTGCCGATGCAGCCGGGCGACGTGCCGACCACCTTTGCCGAGATGTCCGCACTGCAGGCGTGGATCGGCTTTGCGCCGTCGGTCGAGATCGGCGAAGGCGTCGATCGTTTCGTGGCCTGGTATCGGTCTTACTACAAGGTTTGAAATGAAAGTCACCGTCATCGGCACCGGGTACGTCGGACTCGTCACGGGCGCGTGTCTGGCCGACATGGGCAACCATGTCCTGTGCCTGGATGTCGACGCGCGCAAGATCGAACTGCTCCAGGCCGGCGGCATCCCGATCCACGAGCCCGGCCTGGAGCGCCTGGTCGAGCGCAACGCGGCGGTCGGCCGCCTGCAATTCACGACCGATGTCGCGCGGGCGGTCGGCCACGGCACGCTGCAGCTCATCGGCGTCGGCACACCGCCCGACGAAGACGGCTCGGCCGACCTGCAGCACGTGTTGGCCGCCGCCCAGAGCATCGGCACCCACATGACCGACTACAAGGTCGTGGTCGACAAGAGCACGGTGCCGGTGGGCACCGCCGACAGGGTTCGCGCGGCGATCCGCTGCGAGCTGGATCGGCGCGGCATCGAGCTCGACTTCGCGGTCGTCAGCAATCCGGAGTTTCTGAAGGAAGGCGCCGCCGTCGAGGACTTCATGCGGCCCGACCGCATCATCGTCGGCGCCGAGGACGAGCGCGCCGTGCTGCTGATGCGCGCGCTGTACTCGCCTTTCACGCGCAACCACGACCGCCTGCAGGTCATGGATCTGCGCAGCGCGGAGCTGACCAAGTACGCCGCCAATGCGATGCTTGCCACGCGCATCAGTTTCATGAACGAGCTGGCCCTGCTGGCCGAGCGCGTCGGCGCCGACATCGAGATGGTCCGGCGCGGCATCG
>JAGWTJ010000309.1 GCA_028869005.1 Burkholderiales bacterium
GCCTGCGCTTGCCCGACGAGCTGCGCGCGCTGGAGCCGGCGCTGCGCGAGATGCTCGCTGGCGCGCTGCGGCGCGGCAAGGTCGAGTTGCGCATCGCCGGCGCTCGAGACGTCGCCGACGCTTGGCCGCGCCCGAGCGCCGAGCAGCTCAACCGCCTCGCGCATCTGCAGTCGGCGGTGCAGGGCTGGCTGCCCGAAGCGCGCGGCCTGAGCGTCGACGAGGCGCTTGTCTGGTGCCGCGGCGCCGCCGCGGCGCCCGCCGGCAACGACCAGCGCGTGCTCGAGGCCGCGCGCCGCTGCATCGACGAGTTGCGCGCGGCGCGCGCACGCGAAGGCGCTCGCCTGGTGGCCATGCTGCGCGAGCGCACCGAACGGCTGCGCGAGCTGGCGGCGCAGGCGGCGCCGCTCGTGCCGGCCGTCGTCAGGCGCCAGCAGGAACGCTTCGTCGAGCGCTGGAACGAAGCGCTGGCGGCAGCCCAGGCAGCCGCCGCAGTGCCCACCGCCACGCTGCACGAGCGCGCGCTGGCCGAGGCCGCCGCCTACGCCTTGCGCATCGACATCGCGGAGGAACTCTCGCGCCTGGCGGCGCACGTCGACGAAATCGACCGCCTGCTCGCTGCCGGCGGCGAACTCGGCAAGCGGCTGGACTTCCTGATCCAGGAACTGCACCGCGAAGCCAACACCCTGGGCTCGAAGTCGACGGCGCTCGAACTGACCGGCATCTCGGTGGAGATGAAGGTGCTGATCGAGCAGATGCGCGAGCAGGTGCAGAACATCGAGTAGCTTTTCGGGGGTCCCAGGCGATCCCGAAATGAGCTCACCGACTGTCGCGAGAGGACATTTCGTACCGGGCCGACCACAATATTCCGCGCGTCCGATCGTCTACCTGCCATGGACGCCCGAGCCGGCCTGCTGCCGTCAGCCCACCTCACCGTGCCCGCCAACGCCGCGCGCTTCAACGAGGTCGTCGCGCGCGAGCGGGCGCGGCTTCGCAACTTCATCCGCGGCCAGGTGCGCGATGCGGCCGAGGCCGAGGACATCCTGCAGGACGTGTGGCTCGAGTTCTACGCCGCCACCCAGGCCATCGAGCAGGCCGGCGCTTGGCTGTTTCGCGTGGCCAGGAACCGCATCGTCGACCGCGCGCGCAAGAGGCGCGAGGAGCCGCTGCCCGTCGCCGAGGATGAGGACGGCCGCAGCTGGCTCGAGGAGAACCTGCCCGATCCCGCCGCCGGCCCCGATGCCGCCTATGCGCGCTCGGTGCTGCTGGCCTCCATCCAGGCCGCGCTGCAAACACTGCCGCCGCCACAGCGCGACGTGTTCGTGGCGCACGAGATCGAAGGCCGTTCGTTTGCCGACATGTCCGCGCAATGGCGCGTGCCGCAGAACACCCTGCTGGCGCGCAAGCGGCAGGCCGTGCTCGCGCTTCGCGCACGACTGCGGGCCGAATACGGCGACCTCGTGGTCTAGGGCCTGTTCACACCGCATTTCCCGGAGCCAACCATGCGCATCTTCCCGCTCGCCCTGATCGCCATCGGCGTCTTCGGGGTGCTCAAGCACTATGGCCTCATCGACCCGGCGTTCGTGAACCTGTTCTGGCCCTTGCTGCTCATCGGCATGGGCGCGGCCATGCTGGCGCGCGGTCCGCGCTGGCGCGCGGACATGCGTGATCGCATGCAAGACCGCTGGGAGCGCCGCATGCACCGCCAGTTCGGTCTCGGCTGGGCCAACCTGAGCGACGCGGAGCGCGAGCGTTTTCGCGCCGGCATGCGGCAGTGGCGCTCTCACTGCCACGGCGGGGACGCTGTCGATGCGGTGGCGCCTCCACCGGCAAGCGATGGCCGATCCCCGCCGTCGTCCGCCCGACCACCGGCGCCCGGCAAGCAGCGATGACGCTCGCCTGCCTCGGACACGTCGGCGCCACTCTTCCTCTATCCCCTTCGGAGCACATCATGAGAATCTTCCCCATCGCGCTCATCGTCATCGGCTTGCTTGGCGTCGCCAGGTACTTCGGCCTCATCCCCATCGGCACGTTCCACCTGATCGGCCCGTTCCTGCTGATCGCCCTCGGCGTGGCCCTTCTCGTGCGCCGTCCGCACCGTTGCCGCGGCGACTGGCGCGCCCGCGGTGCCGGCGACAGCACGAGCGCAGCGCAACCACCGTCCAACGGCCAAGTCTGACTCGATCTGCAAGGGATCCAGCGACAATCCCGCGATGGACACCCCCGGCAATCTGTTCTGCGTCGCCGCGCCCAGCGGCACCGGCAAGTCGAGTCTGGTCAAGGCGCTGCTCGAGCTCGACTCGCACCTCGTGGTCTCGATCTCGCACACCACGCGTGCGCCGCGCGGCCAGGACCTCGACGGCCGCGAGTACTGGTTCGTCGACGAGCCGGCCTTTCGCGCCATGATCGAGCGCGGCGAGTTCTTCGAATGGGCCCAGGTGCACGGCCACCTGTACGGCACGTCGCGCCGAGGCGTCGAGGCGCGCCTCGCGCAGGGCCAGGACGTGGTGCTCGAGATCGACTGGCAGGGCGCGCTGCAGATCAGGCAGTTGTTCCCGAACGCCGTGCTCGTGTTCATCCTGCCGCCGAGCTGGGACGAACTGCGCCAGCGCCTGGAGCGCCGCGGCCAGGATCACCCCGAGGTGATCGCCACGCGCATGGCCAACGCACGCGCCGAAGTGGCACAGGCCGCGCACTTCGACTTCGTTATAATCAACAGCTTGTTCGAGACCGCGTTGTTCGATCTGAAGACGATCGTGCACTCGCAGCGTCTTCGCTACGCCTCCCAGCGCCGCACCCGTTCGCAGGTCTTCGCCGCGCTGGGCCTGGCCTGAAACTCGGCACCTGCCCGCACCCGGATCCAGCCCATGGCACGCATCACCGTCGAAGACTGTCTCGCCAAGGTCCCCAACCGCTTCCAGCTCGTGCTCGCGGCCACCTACCGCGCGCGCATGCTCAGCCAGGGCCATGCGGCGAAGGTCGAGGCGCACAACAAGCCCGTCGTGACCGCGCTGCGCGAGATCGCGGCCGGTGAGGTCGGCCTGGAGATGCTGCGCAAAGTGCCGATCTGAGCGTTGGCGGCGCCCTGCCGCCGAGGCGCAGAGTTCTGCGCTAGATTCCGGCCATGAGCCTGCGCTCCCTGGCCGCCGAGTTGCTTCCTGCCGCGCTGCACGGCTTGCAGCGCGCCGCACCGACCGCCTCCCCGGCGTCGGAAGCTTCGACGTTCGCGGCGCTCGCCGACAAGCTCGGCTACCTGGCCAAGGCCGACACGAAGTCGGTGCGCGAGGCCTACAAGTTCGCCGACGAGGCGCACCTGGGCCAGTTCCGCGCCAGCGGCGA
>JAGWTJ010000310.1 GCA_028869005.1 Burkholderiales bacterium
CGCCGGTAGGCGACGAGACCCTGGAAGATCTGCGACGTGACGTTGCTCGTGCTGGCGGTGTCCCACAGCGCCGGGTCGAAACCCTCGGGGCTGGCGTCGGCGCAGTAGACGAGCGGCTTGGGCGCGTCGGCGGCGTGCAGCGGCGACGCGGCCAGGCCGAATGCCGCGAGCAGCGCGACGATCTTCACACGCTCAGGCGCGCGGCGGCGGCGCGAAGTGCCGCGCGGGCCGCGGCGCGGCTTCGAACAGCGGCAGCACCGCGGGCAGCCTGGCCTCGATGTCCTTGATGCGCGTCGGGCCGGCGGGGTGCGTGGAGAGCCACTGCGGCGGCGCCTTGCCGCGCGTGGCCGCCTCCATCTTGCGCCACAGGCTGACGCCGGCGCGCGGGTCGTAGCCGGAGCGCGCCGTGAGCACGAGGCCGAGCGCGTCGGCCTGCGACTCGTCGTCGCGGCTGAACTTGAGCGCGAGGAACTGGCTGCCGTACTGCGCCGCGATGTCGCCGGCCTGGCCCAGGCCGAGCAGCGCCGCGCCGCCGCGCAGCAGCAGTTGCGTGCCCGCGCCCTTGGCCATGCGCTCGCGTGCGTGCTCGAGCAGCGCGTGCGAGATCTCGTGGCCCATGATGATCGCCACCTCGTCGTCGCTGAGCTGAAGCTGCGACAGGATGCCGCTGAAGAAGGCGATCTTGCCGCCCGGCATGCAGAAGGCGTTGAGCTGCCGGCTGCCGAGCAGGTTGACCTCCCAGCGCCACTGCCGCGCACGCTCGTTGCACTCGGCGGTGAAGGGGATCATGCGCTCGGCGATGTAGCGTAGCCGCTGCAGCTGCGCGTTGTCGGCCGATGCCAGCGCATGCTGGCCGCTGGCTTCGCGCAGCAACGCGACGTACTGCTGCTGCGCCGAGTTCTCGACCGTGGCCGCCGGCACCAGGTTGCTCGCCACCGAGCGCCGGCATTCGGGCATGGCCGCGGCAAGCGCGGCCATCGGCGCGGCGGCGGCCAACAAGGTGCTGAACAGGCGTCGGCCATGCCGTGCGCAGCCGCAGCCGCGCGCGGCATGCGCAAGCTCGAATTCGGCGCTCTCGTTCATCGTGCCCTATCGCAGATGGACATTCTAGGAATCACCAAGCGCCCCCGAGGTTCCCGCGGCGCGGCGCTCAATCGTCCCGCGCTGCCGCGCGCGGATCGACGTCGAGCGCGCGCACGCTCGCGCGCAACCACCACAGCATCGCCAGCGCCGGCATCGCCAGCAGCGTGCTGAGCACGAAGAAGCTCGGCCAGCCGATGGTCTCGGCCAGCACCCCGGCGAGCGGCCCGACCCAGACGCGCCCCACCGACGCGAAGGCCGACAGCAGCGCGTACTGCGTCGCCGTGAAGCGCTGGTTGCACAGGCTCATCATGAAGGCGACGAAGGCGGCGGTGCCCATGCCGCCGGACAGGTTCTCGAAGGCCACCACGGCGAGCAGCCCGCCGTCGACCGGCGTTGCCTGCGCGAGCTTGACGAAGCCCCAGTCGAAGGCCGGGATCACCGTGCCGGGCAGCGTGCCCTTGCCTTCGGGCCCGAGCGTGGCCAGCCACCAGAAGCCCAGGTTGCTCGCCATCTGCAGCACGCCGAACGCCATCAGCGCGCGCCACAACCCCAGGCGCAGCATGAGCACGCCGCCGAGCAGGGCGCCGCCGATCGTCAGCCACAGCCCGATGACCTTGTTGACGACGCCCACCTCGGCCAGCGTGTAGGCCATGCTCTTGAGCAGGAACGGCGTCATCAGCGCGCCGGCGAAAGCGTCGCCGAGCTTGTAGAGCACGATGAAGACGAGAAAGGCCGCCGCGCCCGGCTGGCGGAAGTAGCTCGCGAGCCCGGCGAGCAAGGTCTCGAAGCGCGCGCGCCGCGCCGCCCAGGCCGCCAGCGGCAGCGTGAACGCGATGCCCAGCAGCAGCGCGGCCAGGTCGATCCAGCGCTGGCGCAGCGGCGGTGGCAGTGCCGAGCCTTCGAGCCAGGCGCCGAGCAGCGCGGCGGCGACGGCGTGGCCGTAGCGGTCGGTGAGCCAGGCGCCGAGCGCCACCGCGGCCAGCACGGCGGCGAAGCCGACGACGTCGTGCCGCGCCACCGTAGCCGCGCGTGGCGTCGCGGCCAGACGTGGCAGCGCGAGCGCCGAGACGACCGCCGAGATCGTCATCAGCAGCGCCATCAGGCGATAGACCTCGGGCCACTGCCAGCCACCGCCCTGTAGCGGGTCGGTCCAGATGAGCGCGATGCCGCCCGACAGGATCATCGCCAGCCGATAGCCCATCACGCCCAGCGACGCGCCCAGGCCGCGCTCGTCCGAGGGCAGCAGCTCGGTGCGGTAGGCGTCGACCACCACGTCCTGCGACGCCGACAGGAAGGCGATGGCGACGGCCAGCAGCGCGAAGGCGCGGATCGAATCGCGCGGCGACGTGACGGCCAGCGCAACCAGCGCCGCCGCGAGCGCGAGCTGCGTCAGCACCAGCCAGCCGCGACGGTGCCCGAGCAGCGGCAGCTCGAAGCGGTCCATCAGCGGCGCCCACAGGAACTTGAAGGTGTAGGGCAGGCCGACCAGGCTCAGGAAGCCGATCGTCGCCAGGTCGAGCCCCTCGACCGTGAGCCAGGCCTGCATCGCCTGCCCGGTGAGCGCCAGCGGCAGCCCGGAAGCGAAGCCGAGCACGGTGACGGCGGCCAGGCGATAGAGCGACATCGGCCAGCGGCGGCGATGCGCTGCGGTCTCGGTCCGGCCGGCCGCTCCTGCGGGCGCAGCCGGGGCGGCAGCGTCGGCGCTGCGGGGAGGCGACGGTGGTGGCGGTGGCGTCTGGACGGCCAAGATCGGCGCATCGTAAACGGGCGTGCGCGCCGGCCTGCCCGCTGCGCCCGCCGGTCGCAGGGTCGCAGGTCGACGGCCCGCCCTTGATTCGCCGGCGCGCGCACCCACCATCGGTGACATGAGCGACGTGCGCATCCATCTGGCCTGTGCCCATTGCGGCGCGACCAACCGCGTGCCGGCGGCGCGCATCGACGACGAGCCGGTGTGCGGGCGCTGCGGCAAGCCGCTGCCGCAGGACGGGCCGATCGAGCTGACCGATGCCGACTTCGACGCCGTCGTCGGCGCCACGGCGCGGCCGGTGTTGGCGGACTTCTGGGCGCCGTGGTGCGGACCCTGCCGCGCGATGGCGCCGGCGTTCGAGCAGGCCGCGCGCCAGCTCGGCGGGCGCGCGCTCTTCGTCAAGGTCAACAGCGACGAGAACCAGCAGCTGGCCAGCCGCTACGCCATCCGCAGCATCCCGACGCTGGTGAAGATCGAGCGCGGCCGCGAGAGCGCGCGCCG
>JAGWTJ010000051.1 GCA_028869005.1 Burkholderiales bacterium
CCACGGCCGCGGCACCACGGTGCTGCTGGTCGAGCAGAACGCCAGCCGCGCGCTCGGCCTCGCCGACCGCGGCTACGTGATGGACTCGGGCGAGATCACGATGAGCGGCGAGGCCAAGGCGCTGCTGGCCGATCCGAAGGTGCGCGCCGCCTACCTCGGCGGCTAGGAGCGTGGCCGGCGCGCCTACATCGCGCCGTGCTTGTCGGCTTCCGACGTGAACGAATCGGCGTAGAACTCCTCGGCCGGCAGGCCGCACGAGGCGACGAAGTCGCGCTGCGCCGCGTCGACGACCACCGGCGCGCCGCAGGCGTACACCTGGTACGCCGACAGGTCGGGCAGATCCTGCATCACGGCACGGTGCACGAAGCCGGTGCGCCCGCTCCAGCCGTCCTCGGGCAGCGCGTCGCTGACCACCGGCACGTAGCGCAGGCTGGGCAGCTCGCGCGTCATGCGCTCGCACCAGTCGTTCATGTACAGGTCGCGCGGCCGCCTGCCGCCCCAGTACAGCGCGGCCGCTCGCGTGATGCCCTGGTGCTGCATGTGCTCGATGATCGCCTTGATCGGCGCGAAGCCGGTGCCGCTTGCCAGCAGCACGATCGGGCGGGTGGAATCCTCGCGCAGGAAGAAGCTGCCCAGCGGTCCCTCCAGGCGCAGGATGTCCTTTTCCTTCAGGCTGCCGAACACCTGCTCGGTGAACGTGCCGCCGGGCATGTGGCGGATGTGCAGCTCGATGGCCGGCGGCGTGCCCAGCGCATGCGGCGCGTTGGCCATGCTGTAGCTGCGTCGGGCGCCGTCGCGCAGGATGAACTCGATGTACTGGCCGGCGCGGAACTTCAGGTTCTGGTTGGCCGGCAGCTGCAGCCGCACGATGGCCACGTCGGGCGCGGCGCGCGCCAGGCCGAGCACGCGCGCCGGCAGCTTGAGCACCGGGTACTCGCCGGCGCCCGGCACCACGCGCGCCTCGATCGCGCAGTCGCTCTGCGCGAAGCCGCAGCAGGTCAGGATGAGGCCGCGCGCCTGCTCGTCGGCGGACAGCGCCTTGAGCTGGTGCGGTCCGTGCACGACCTGGCCCTCGAGCAGACGGCTCTTGCACGAACCGCAGGCGCCGTCGCGGCAGCCGTAGGGCATGCCGATGCCCTGGCGGATGGCGGCGGCCAGGATGGGCTCGTCGTCGGCGACCTCGAAGCTGCGCTCGGCCGGATGCAGCGTGACCTTGTGACTCATGGCTGGGGGCGGCTCTTACACTCGATGCGATTGTGCCCGCGGCAGCGCACCATGACCGGTGCGGCGGCGCCGCTCATCGTCTCCTCGTCTCCTCGTCGTCGTGTCCACGTCACCTCCGCTCCAGCCTTCGGCCCGCATGCGCCGTCCGGTGCTGCTCATCGTCGGCTGCGGCGACATCGGCGTGCGCGTGCTGCGTCTGGTGCATGCGCGCTGGCGCGTGCTCGCGCTGACCTCGCAGCCCGAGCGACTGGCCCAGTTGCGCGCACTCGGTGCGCGGCCGCTGCTGGGCGACCTGGACCGGTCCGCCACACTGGGGCGGCTGGGCGCGTTGGCCGACGCCGTGCTGCACCTTGCGCCGCCGCCCGCCGCCGGCGAACGCGACCCGCGCACCCGCGCGCTGCTCGCGGCGCTGGCACGCGGCGGGCGTGCGCGCGTGCTGGTCTACGCCAGCACCACCGGCGTCTACGGCGACGCCGGCGGCGCGCGCCTGGACGAGACGCGCGCGGTGGCGCCGGCCAGCGACCGCGCACGCCGCCGTGTCGACGCCGAGCGGCTCGTGCGCTGGTTCGGCCGCAGCGCCGGCGTGCGCACGACGATCCTGCGCATCCCGGGCATCTACGCGCGCGACCGCGCCGGCGGACATCCGCGCGAGCGACTGCTGCGCGGCACGCCGGTGCTGGAGAGCGCGGACGATGTCTACACCAACCACATCCACGCCGACGACCTGGCGCGCGCCTGCGTGGCGGCGCTGGTCCGCGGACGCCCGCAGCGCGTGGTGCACGCCTGCGACGCCAGCGAGCTGAAGATGGGTGACTACTTCGACCTCGCAGCCGACCTCGAAGGCCTGCCGCGGCCGCCGCGCATCACGCGTGCCGAGGCGCGCGCGCGGCTGCCGGCGCTGCACTTGAGCTTCATGAGCGAGTCGCGGCGCCTGGCCAACGCTCGGCTCAGGCACGAGCTCCGGCTCGTGCTGCGCTATCCGACCGTGCGCGAGGGACTGCTGGCGTAGCAGCGCGCCTAGAGGCGCCGCGCGGCGCGCGCCGCTCAGCGCCGGCGCCGGCCGAATGGCGGCTGGCCGCGCCAGTAGCGGATCACCAGATAGCCGCCCACCATGCCGCCCAGGTGCGCGAAGTGCGCCACACCGCTGCCGCCGTAGATCCCGAGCACGAGCTCGAGGGCGCCGAAGAAGACGACGAAGGTGCGTGCCTTCATCGGGATCGGCGGAAACAGCGGCATGATCACCTGGTTCGGGAACAGCATGCCGAACGCCAGCAGCAGCGCGTACAGGCCGCCCGAGGCGCCCACCGTCGGGACGTTGGATCCCAGCAGGGCGGTCACCGCGAGCTGCGCTGCTGCCGCCGCCAGCACGCCGGCCAGCAGGAAGGCCAGATAGCGGCGCGAGCCCCAGACGCGCTCGAGTTCGCTGCCGAACATCCACAGCCCGAGCATGTTGAAGAACAGGTGCATCACGCTCGCGTGCAGGAAGGCGTAGGTCACGACCTGCCACGGCCAGAACAGGCCGCTTGCGAGCGGCCACAACGCGAAGACGCCGCCGAAGTGGACGAGCTGCTCGAGGAAGTACACCGCCGTGCAGATCAGCATCAGCGCTTTGGTGGCGGGCGGAATGGTCGGCATCGGCAGGCAGCGTTGGCGGGAAGGGTCGCATCGGTCGTGGTGCCCGCGGCCAGACTCGAACTGGCATGCCTTGCGGCGGCGGATTTTGAGTCCGCTACGTCTACCGATTTCGTCACGCGGGCGGGCTTGCGACGCTCAGGCCGCGCTGGCGGCGAAGCTGCCTGGCGGCCTGTTGCCGGCGGCCCGGTGGGGCCCCGACGAGGCGGCGGATTATCACATGGCCTCATCGTGGCGGCGTGTGCGCTGCCACAATGACGGCGAGTCCAGGAGCCCACGATGTCGAGCCTGTCCACCGAGTCCGCTGCCGGCGCGCCGGCCTGGAAGACCCTCGAAGATGCGATCGGCGCCACGCCGCTGGTGCGGCTGCAGCGTGTGCCGGGCGCGGCGGGCGCGGCGCGCGGCAACGTCATCCTCGGCAAGCTCGAGGGCAACAACCCGGCGGGCTCGGTGAAGGACCGCCCGGCGATCCGCATGATCCGCGGCGCCGAGCAGCGCGGCCAGATCAAGCCCGGCGACACGCTGATCGAGGCCACCTCGGGCAACACCGGCATCGCGCTGGCGATGGCGGCGGCGATGCGCGGCTACCGCATGGTGCTCGTGATGCCCGAGGATCTGTCGGTCGAGCGCGCGCAGACGATGAAGGCCTTCGGCGCCGAGCTCGTCCTCACGCCGCGCACCGGAGGCATGGAGTACGCACGCGATCTGGCCGAGCAGATGCAGCGCGACGGCAAGGGTCGCGTGCTCGACCAGTTCGCCAATCCTGACAACCCGAGCGCGCATTACGAGACCACCGGTCCCGAGATCTGGGCCGACACCGGCGGGCGCGTCACGCACTTCGTGAGCGCCATGGGCACCACCGGCACCATCACCGGCGTGTCCCGCTACCTGAAGGAGAAGAATCCGGCCGTGCGCGTCGTCGGCGCGGAGCCGACCGAGGGCTCGCGCATTCCCGGCATCCGCAAGTGGCCCGAGGCCTATCTGCCCAAGATCTACGACCCGTCGTGCGTCGACGAGATGGTGCGGGTGCGCCAGGCCGACGCCGAGGACATGGCGCGGCGCCTGGCGCGCGAAGAGGGTCTGTTCGCCGGCATCTCGGCGGCCGGCGCCTGCTGGGCGGCGCTCGAGGTCGCAGCGCGCGTCGACAACGCCGTCATCGTGTTCGTCGTCTGCGACCGCGGCGATCGCTACCTGTCTACCGGCGTGTTCCCGGCCTGATCGCGCCGGCGCGCATGACCGACGAATACCGCTTCTGTCCGCGTTGCGCCACCGCGCTGGCGCTGCTTGCCGCGGCCGAGGACGGCGGCGAGCGCACGCGGCTGCGCTGCCCGGCCTGCGGCTGGACGCACTGGAACAACCCGACGCCGGTGCTGGCCGCGGTGATCGAGTGCGTCGACCGCGACGGCTCGCTGCTGCTGGCGCGCAACGCGGCCTGGACGCACCGCATGTTCGCGCTCGTCACCGGTTTCATGGAGGCCGGCGAATCGCCCGAGCAAGGCGTCTCGCGCGAGATCGTCGAGGAAACCTCGCTGGCCGTCGACGATCTCGCGTTGATCGGCGTCTACGATTTCCAGCGCATGAACCAGGTCATCATCGCCTATCACGCGCGTGTGCACGGCGAGGTGCGGCTGTCGCCCGAGCTGGCCGAGTACCGGCTGTTCGCACCGGCCGAGGTGCGCTGCTGGCGCTCGTCCACCGGCTACGCGCTGGCCGACTGGCTGCGCAGCCGCGGCCACCAGCCGCGCTTCATCGAGCTGCCGCCGCGAACCTAGAATGGCGTCGCCATGGACACCACGCAACGCGACCTCGATGCCCGCGGCCTGAGCTGCCCCTTGCCGATCCTGAAGGCGAAGAAGGCGCTGGCCGAGATGGTGAGCGGCGAGTTGCTGCGCGTGGTCTGCACCGACCCCGGCTCGGTGCGCGACTTCCAGGCCTTCGCCCGCCAGACGGGCAACGAGCTGGTCGGCCAGAGCACCGAGGGCAGCGAGTTCATCCACCTGCTGCGCCGGCGCTGACGCTCGCGCCGCTACAGCGTGAGCGACTTCAGGTAGCTGCGAAAGCCCGCGCCGAGGTCGCGATGGGCGAGCGCCAGTTCGACGTTGGCCTGCAGAAAGCCTTCCTTGCTGCCGCAGTCGTAGCGCTGTCCCCGGTAGCGGTAGGCGAAGACCTTCTCGCGGCGCAGCAAGGCGGCGATGCCGTCGGTGAGCTGGATCTCGCCGCCGACGCCGTGCGGCTGGTGCGCGATCTCGTGGAAGACCCCGGGCGTGAGGATGTAGCGGCCGGCGACGCCCCAGCGCGATGGGGCGTTCTCGGGTGCGGGCTTCTCGACGATGCGGCTCACGTCCATCACGCGCTCGCCGACCATGGTGCCGTCGACGATGCCGTAGCGGCGCGTCTGTTCGGGGGGCACCTCCTGCACGGCGAGGATCGATGCGCGCCAGTCGGCGTACTGCTCGACCATCTGCGCCAGCACCGGCGGCGCGCCGACCATCAGGTCGTCGGCCAGCAGCACGGCGAACGGCTCGTTGCCGATCAGGCGCTGCGCGCACAGCACGGCGTGACCGAGCCCGAGCGCCTGCGGCTGCCGCACGTAGACGCATTCCATGTCGTCGGGCTTGACGCTGCGGACCACGTCGAGCAGTTCGCGCTTGCCGCTTTGTTCGAGCGCGAGTTCGAGCTCGAAGGTCATGTCGAAGTGGTCCTCGATCGGCCGCTTGTGGCGCCCGGTGACGAAGATCATCTCGCGCACGCCGGCGGCGTAGGCTTCCTCCACCGCATACTGGATGAGCGGCTTGTCGACCACCGGCAGCATCTCCTTGGGCTGCGCCTTGGTGGCCGGCAGGAAGCGTGTGCCCAGGCCGGCGACCGGAAATATTGCCTTGTGAACACTCATTACGGGCTCAAGGAGCGTAACCGACGTGTCGATTCTGGCACGTGGACTCCCGCCCGATCGTCGACACACGCCCGGGCTCGGCCGTGGACATCCTGATCGTCGAGCCCCTGGATTCGGACGTCCTGCAATGGCTGGGCGCGCGCCATGCCGTGCGCTATGCGCCCGAACTGGTGGGCGACGTGCACGAGTTCCGCAACCTGCTGGCCACGGCGCGCTCGGTGGTCATCCCGCCGTCGCTGGCGCTGGACGCCGCCACGCTCAAGCGCGCGCCGCGGCTGCGCATGGTGGGGCGGCTGTCGGCGGGCGCCGAGAACATCGACCTCGAGGCCTGCGCGCGTGCCGGCATCGAGGTCGTGCGCCCGGCCAGCGCCAGCGCCGCCGCCGAAGCGGAGTTCGTGATCGGTGCGCTGCTGCAGATGCTGCGCCGCGTGCCGATCATCAACGACGAGGGCCTGCTCGTCGGGCGCGAGCTCGGTGGCGCCACCGTCGGCGTGGTCGGCATCACGCCGGCGGTGCGTCCGCTGACGCAGTTGCTCGCTGCCTTCGGCGCACGCGCGATCGGCTACGACCCCGGCGTGCACGCGTCGGACGCAAGCTGGTCGCGCACCGGCGTCGAGCCCGCGGGCCTGCGCGAGCTCGTCGTCGCCAGCGATGCCCTGATCGTGCTGCTGCCGTTCTTCCCGCGCTACGTCGGCCTGTTCGGCGAGCGCCTGCTGTCCGAATGCAGGGCCAACCAGGTGGTGGTGTGCCTGTCGCACTCGAGCCTGTTCGACGAGGCGGCGCTGGCGCGCGCCCTCACGCAGGGCGCGATCGCGGCGGCCTGGTTCGACAGCATGGAGCCGGGCGCGCTCGATCCCGGGCGGCCGCTGCGCCACGTCGACACGCTGCAGATCACGCCGCGCGTGGCCGGCACGACGCAGGAGTCGCGCGTGCGCAGCGCGTGGGCGGTGGCGCGCCGCATCGACGAACTGCTGGCCAGCGCCGGCGCGCCCGCGCACAACGAGTTCAGGCCGACGTTCCCAGGCGGGCTCGCTGATCTCGAAGACGATCCAGCGCCTGTCTGAAGTCGGCCAGCCGCGCCCGCTCCTGCGCCACCACGGCGGCCGGCGCGCGCTCGACGAAGCCGGCGTTGCCCAGCTTGCCCTCGGCCTTGCCGATCTCGCCCTGCAGCCGCGTGATCTCGCGGTCCAGTCGCACCGACTCGGCAGCGACGTCGATCCTGACCTCGAGCGCCAGACGCAGTGCGCCGCAGACGGCCACCGGCGCGTGGCGCGTCGCCGCCGCGAACGCCGCGTCGTCGTCCAGCGCGCGCACCTCCGAATGGCGCGCCAGCGCCTGCAGCAGCGGCGCAGCCGCGACCACGAAGGCGGCGTCGCCCTGCGTCAGCAGCGGCACGCGCTCGCCCGGCGCCAGCCCCATCTCGCTGCGCAGGCGGCGGCTCTCGCCGACCACGGCCTTCAGGCGTGCCATCCAGGCATCGGCGACGGCGTCGATGCGGTCGAGCTGCGCTTGCGGGTAGGGCGCGCCGACGATGGAGTCCATCGAGCCGGCCTCCTTGCGCGCGGCCACCGGCGCCACCGTCTCCCACAGCTCGGCGGTGATGAACGGCGCGATCGGATGCAGCAGCCGCAGCACCGTCTCGAGCGTGCGGATGAGCGTGCGCCGCGTGGCGCGCTGCTCGGCGGCGCCGCCCTGCGCCAGCTGCACCTTGGCGATCTCGAGGTACCAGTCGCAGTATTCGTCCCAGACGAAGGCGTAGATGGCGTTGGCGACGTTGTCGAGCCGGTATTCGGCGAAGCCCTGGGCGACCGCCGCCTCCACGCGTTGCAGCTCGCCGGTGATCCAGCGGTCGGCCGGCGAGAAGTGCAGATAGTCGTTGCCCGCCGCGCAGGCGTCGCGCGCACCGTCGTGCAGTCCGCAATCATGGGCGGCGCAATGCAGCAGCGCGAACTTGGCCGCGTTCCATAGCTTGTTGCAGAAATTGCGGTAGCCCTCGCAGCGCTTGCTGTCGAAGTTGATGTTGCGGCCCAGGCTGGCGTAGCTGGCCATCGTGAAGCGCAGCGCGTCGGCGCCGAAGGCCGGAATGCCCTGTGGGAACTCCTTCTCGGTGTCCTTGCGCACGCGCGGCGCCGTCTCGGGGCGGCGCAGGCCGGTGGTGCGCTTGGTCAGCAGTTCGGGCAGCGCGATGCCGTCGATCAGGTCGACCGGGTCGAGCACGTTGCCCTCGCTCTTGCTCATCTTGTGGCCCTGCGCGTCGCGCACCAGGCCGTGGATGTAGACGTCGCGGAACGGCACCTTGCCGGTGAAGTGCGTCGTCATCATGATCATCCGGGCGACCCAGAAGAAGATGATGTCGAAGCCGGTGACGAGCACCGTGCTCGGCAGGAAGAGCTGCTGCTCGAGGCGTGCCTGCGGCGTCTCGTCGGGCCAGCCGAGGGTGGAGAAGGGCACCAGCGCCGAGCTGTACCAGGTGTCGAGCACGTCCTCGTCGCGCACGAGCGGGCCGTCGTAGCCGGCGGCGGCGGCGCGCCGGCGTGCTTCGTCCTCGTCGCGCGCCACGAAGATGCGGCCGTCGTCGGCGTACCAGGCCGGAATCTGGTGGCCCCACCAGAGCTGGCGGCTGATGCACCAGTCCTGGATGTGGTGCATCCAGTGGTTGTAGGTGTTGACCCATTGCTCGGGCACGAAGCGCACCTGGCCGCTGGCCACCGCGGCTATCGCTTTGGCCGCGATGCTCGTGCCGTCGCGCCCCGGTTTGGACACGGCAACGAACCACTGCTGGGTGAGCATCGGCTCGACGATCTGGCCGGTGCGCTCGCAGCGCGGCACCACCAGTCGGTGCTTCTTGGTCTCGACGAGCAGGCCGAGCGCATCGAGGTCGGCGACGATGCGCTTGCGCGCCTCGAAGCGGTCCAGGCCGCGGTAGGCCGCGGGCGCGTTGTCGTTGATCGTGGCGTCCAGCGCCAGCACGCCGAGCACCGGCAGGCCGTGGCGTTGGCCGACCGCGTAGTCGTTGGCGTCGTGCGCCGGCGTGACCTTGACGACGCCGGTGCCGAACTCGCGGTCGACGTAGGCGTCGGCGATGACCGGGATCGAGCGCTCGGCGAGCGGCAGCCGCACGCGAGCGCCGACGAAGCCGCGGTAGCGTTCGTCGTCGGGGTGCACCATCACGGCAGTGTCGCCGAGCATGGTTTCGGGACGCGTGGTGGCGACGACGAGCGAGCCGCTGCCGTCCTCGAGCGGATAGCGGATCAGCCACAGGAAGCCGTCCTCCTCCTCGCTCGTCACCTCGAGGTCGGAGACGGCGCTCTTCAATTGCGGGTCCCAACTCACCATGCGCTGGCCGCGATAGATCAGGCCCTCGTCGTACAGGCGCACGAAGGTCTCGGTGACGACGGGCGAGAGCTTCGCGTCCATCGTGAAGTACTCGCGGCTCCAGTCGACGCTGTCGCCCAGGCGCCGCATCTGGTTGGTGATCGTCGCCCCCGAGCTCGCCTTCCAGTCCCACACCTGGGCGACGAAGTTCTTGCGCCCGAGGTCGTGGCGCGACAGGCCGTTCTCCTGCAGCTGACGCTCGACCACGATCTGCGTCGCGATGCCGGCATGGTCGGTGCCCGGCAGCCACAGCGTGTTGAAGCCGCGCATGCGGTGGTAACGGGTCAGCGCGTCCATGATCGTCTGATTGAACGCGTGCCCCATGTGCAGCGTGCCGGTGACGTTGGGCGGCGGCAACTGGATCGCGAACGAGGGCCGCTCGGGATCGAGCGTCGGCGCGTGCTGCTCGGCGACCTGCCAGCGTGCGGTCCAGCGGGCCTCGATGGCGGCAGGGTCGAACGACTTGGCGAGCTCGGTCATGGCAAGATGGAGCGGCGACGCGACGCCGTCGCCGCTGTCAACGCAATCGGTGCGTGGGGAGTTGGCCGATTGTAGGTGGCACCCTCGCCGCATCGCCGTGGCCCGCCCATGCCGGGCGGGTGCGGCGCAGGGTGCGAGTGCCGCCCGAACCGAGGGTCCGAGTCATGGGTCTGCGTTCTGCGATCTCCAGCGCGCGCGGGCGGCGTTTGCGCCTGCTCGCCGCCTTGCTGCCGCTGGCCTTGGCGGCCTGTGGCGGCGGCGGTGGCCACGCCGGCGGCGCACCGGGCGACGTGCTGCCGCCGGCCTCGTGCTCCGTGAGCGACCAGCAGTCCTGGCTCGCCGACTACATGAACGAGTGGTACTTCTGGTATCGCCTCGCCCCGCATCCGGCGCCGGCAGGCTACGTCAGCCTCGGCGCGTACTTCAACGCACTGCTCTACACCGGCGCCGATGCGAGCTTTCCGGCCGACCGCTGGAGCGGGTACGAGTCGACGGCCTCCTTCAACCGCTTCTACGGCGATGGCGCGACGCTGGGCTACGGCGTCGCGGTGGCCGGTCTCGAGGCGCTCGCCGATCCGGCGCTGCCGCTGTACGTGCGCCATGTCGATCCGCTGTCGGACGCAGGCGTGCAGGGCGTGCAGCGCGGCGACCAGGTGCTGAGCCTGAACGGCACGCCCGCTGCCACGCTGATCGCGAACAACGACTTCTCGCTGCTCGTCGCCGATCGAGAGCAACAGCAGCTCACGCTGCGACTGCGCCGCAACGGCATCGATCGCACGGTCGTCGTCAGCGCCAAGGTGTTCGCGCTGACGCCGGTGGCCGGTGCCGCCGTCTATCTGTCGCAAGGCGGCAGGCGCATCGGCTACGTCGCCGTCGAGGACATGATCAGCCAGGCCCAGAGCGGCATCGATGCCGCGTTCGCGAGCTTTCGCAGCCAGGGCGTGCAGGACGCGGTGCTCGACCTGCGCTACAACGGCGGCGGCCTGGTGTCGACGGGAGCTGGCCTCGCGTCCTATGTCGGCGGCAACCCGGTCGCGGGCTCGACCTACGCGACGCTGCTCTACAACGACAAGCTCGCCGGCCGCTACAACCAGAGCTTCCCGTTCGCCAGTCCGAGCCCGCTCAACGCACTCGCGCTGCGCCGCGTGTTCGTGCTGACCGGCGCGCGCACCTGCTCGGCCAGCGAGCAACTGATCAATGGCCTGCGCGGCGCCGGCATCAGCGTCGTGACGGTGGGCGACACCACCTGCGGCAAGCCGGTGGGCTTCCTGCCGGCCGACGGGCAGTGCGGCACGACCTACAGCGTCGTCAACTTCGAGAGCGTCAACGCGCTCAACCAGGGCCGCTATTTCGACGGCTTCGACGCCACCTGCGCGGTCGCCGAGGACTTCACGGTCGCGCAGGGCGCGCCCACCGATCCGCTGGTCGCCACCGCCGCGTACTACGCCGACACCGGCCGCTGCGCGCCGATGGCCGCGATGCGCACGACGGTGCGCGAGGGGGTGCCGGCCGTCGTCCGACGCGCCTGGCAGAGCGACCAGCGCTCGGACATGCTGGGGCGCTGAGCGCGCACGCGTACGCCGCAGCGGCGTCGGCCGCCGGGCTGCGCATCACATGAACAGGTGCTCGCCGGCGTTCTCGCCGCCCAGGATCACGTAGTTGACCTTCTTCAGGTCGGCAAGCTGGCGCCCGCCGGCGTAGCTGATGCTGCTTTGCAGGTCCTCGCGCATCTCGCGCAGCGTCTCGGCCAGCCGCCCCTTGATCGGCTCGAGGATGCGCTTGCCCTCGACGTGCTTGTACTCGCCCTTGTTGAAGTCGCTGGCCGAGCCGTAGTACTCCTTGTACAGCTTGCCGTCGACTTCCACCGTCTGGCCCGGGCTTTCCTCGTGGCCGGCGAACAGCGAGCCGATCATCACCATCGCGGCGCCGAAGCGCACGCTCTTGGCGATGTCGCCATGATGACGGATGCCGCCGTCGGCGACGATCGGCTTGGTGGCCACACGCGCGCACCACTTGAGCGCCGACAACTGCCAGCCGCCGGTGCCGAAGCCCGTCTTGAGCTTGGTGATGCAGACCTTGCCCGGGCCGACGCCGACCTTGGTCGCGTCGGCGCCCCAGTTCTCGAGGTCGATCACGGCCTCGGGCGTGGCCACGTTGCCGGCGATCACGAAGGCCTGCGGTAGCCGCTGCTTGATGTGCTCGATCGTGCGGCGCACGCTCTCGGCGTGGCCGTGCGCGATGTCGATCGTGACGTAATCCGCACCGATGCCTTCGGCCGCCAGGCGCTCGACGACGTCGCGGTCGTGCGCCTTGACGCCCGAACTGATCGAGACGTAGAGGCCGGCGTCGCGCATGCGCCGCGCGAAGGCCACGTTGTCGAGGTCGAAGCGGTGCATGACGTAGAAGTGCCCGCTGCGCGCCAGCGTCTGGGCGATCGGCTCGTCGAGCACCGTCTTCATGTTGCTCGGCACCACCGGCAGCGCGAAGCGGCGGCCGCCGAATTCGACCGAAGGATCGCATTCGGCGCGACTTTCCACGCGGCAGCGGCGCGGCAGCAGCAGGATGTTGTCGTAGTCGAAGATCTCCATGCCGCATCCCCCTGAAAAGCGCAAACCGGGCGCTCCTCGCATGCAGAGGAGGCGCCCGGTGAGTCATTGTAGGCGCGATGCGTTGGGCACCCGTCCTCAGGCCGAGGTCAAGGGGCGCGCGGCGGCGCCGATAACGGCAGGACCGACCGTCATGACCCGCGCCTCCTTGCCTCGCCCGCCGCCCAGGTCGCGGCTCCGCCGCCTGCTGGCAGGCTGGCTCGATCGCGTGGTTCGTCGGCCGCAGCCCGTCGCCGCTGCCCCCGGGCCCACGCGCTCGAGCGGCGGCCCGACCCTCGTGCCCACGCGGCCGAGCGACGCCGAGCGTCAGCTCGGGCTGCTGTTCGAGCGCTCGTCCGAGGGCCTGGTGATCTGCGGACCGCAGGGCCAGATCCTGGCCTGCAATCCGGCCGCCGCTCTGCTGTTCGGCGACTCCGGTGCGGCCCTGCGCGGCCGTCTGCTGCTCGGCCTGCTGGTGCAGGAGGCGTCGGCCGACGCCGGCGCGCGCGCGCGGCCGCGCCTGTGCAGCGGCGACGCCGTCGTGCGCCGCAGCGACGGCGCGATGGTTCCCGTGGAAGTCCGCATCAGCGAGCTGCCGGCCGGCGCGCACACCCAGGGCCTCGTGCAGATCCGCGACGTCTCGGATCGCCAGCAGACGCGCGACCGTCTGATGCAACTGGCCAACTTCGACAGCCTGACCGGACTGCCCAACCGCGCGCTGTTCCGCGATCGCCTCGCGCAGGCGATGGAGCGGTCGCGCCGCAGCGGCAAGACGATGGCGCTGATGTTCCTCGACCTCGACCGCTTCAAGCTCGTCAACGACAGCCTGGGCCACGAGGTCGGCGACCGCCTGCTCAAGCACGTGGCCGAGATGCTCACGAGCAGCCTGCGCCGGATCGACTCGGTGGGCCGCGGCGCCGAGCAGTCGTTCACGGTCTCGCGTCTGGGCGGCGACGAGTTCACGGTGATCGCCGAGGAGATCGGCGGCGTCGACGACGCGGCGGGCGTCGCGCAGCGCCTGATCGAGGCGCTGGCCGCGCCCTTCGTCGTCGGCGACGAGGAGATCGTGGTCTCGGCCAGCGTCGGCATCAGCACCTTCCCGACCGACGACGTCGACCTCGACGGTCTGGTGCGCCACACCGACATGGCGATGTATCGCGCCAAGTCGCTCGGCCGCGGCATGTACTGCTTCTTCAGCGAGGACCTGAACGCCGCGATGACGGCGCGGCTGTCGCTCGAGGGCAGCCTGCGCCACGCCCTCGAGCGCAACGAGTTCCTGCTGTACTACCAGCCCAAGGCCGACCTGCGCAGCGGCCGGATCGTCGGCACCGAAGCGCTGCTGCGCTGGCATGCGCCGGGCCGCGGCATGGTGGCACCCGACCGCTTCATCGCCGTGCTCGAGGAGACCGGCCTCATCCTGGCCGTCGGCGCCTGGGTGCTGCGCAGCGCGATCGCGCAGCTCGCGGCCTGGGATCGCGAGGGCCTGCCGCACATGTCGCTGGCGGTCAATCTGTCGGCACGCCAGTTCCGCCACCAGTCGCTGGCGGCGATGGTGCGCGACACGCTGCGCGAGCACGGCATCGAGCCGGCGCGGCTGGAGATCGAGCTCACCGAATCGCTGCTGATGGAGGACAACGAAGCGACGCGCGCCATGCTCGCCACCTTCAAGCAGATGGGGCTCAGGCTGGCGCTGGACGACTTCGGCACCGGGCACTCGTCGCTCGCCTACCTGCGACGCTTCAACCTGCACACGCTGAAGATCGACCGCAGCTTCGTCACCGCGCTGCCGGCCAACGTCGAGGACATGGCGATCGCGCGCGCCGTCGTCGCGCTCGGCCACAGCATGAACATGACGGTGGTCGCCGAAGGCGTGGAGACCGAGGCGCAGGCGCGCGCGCTGATCGAGCTCGGCTGCGAGCAGATGCAGGGCTACCTGCTGAGCCGCCCGCGCGAAGCGGACGAGTTCGGCTCCTGGCTGCGTGCACGCACGCGCCAAGCCGCCGACGCCGGCGTCTACGCCTCTGCGGCCGCGGTCGAGCGCGTCGACCTCGTGCTCGACGACGGCGACGTCTGGGTCGGCACCGAGTCGCCGGGGCTCGAGCTGTGGTCGATGCCGCGCTCCGTAGAATCGATCGATGCCACACGACCCACCGAGCCCGGGCGACGGCCTGCTGCGGGGCCTCAACCCGCCACAGCGCGCCGCGGTGACGCTGCCGCAGAGTTCGGCGCTGATCTTGGCGGGAGCTGGTTCGGGCAAGACGCGAGTCCTGACTACGCGCATCGCCTGGCTGCTCTCGCAGGGACTGGCGACGCCGGCGCAGATCTTCGCCGTGACCTTCACCAACAAGGCCGCCAAGGAAATGCTGACGCGCCTGTCGGCGATGCTGCCGGTGAGCGTGCGCGGCATGTGGATCGGCACCTTCCACGGCCTGGCCAACCGGCTGTTGCGCGCGCACTGGAAGCTGGCCGGGCTGCCGCAGAGTTTCCAGATCCTTGACGCGCAGGACGCGGTGGCCGCCACGAAGCGCGTCATCAAGTCCATGAACCTCGACGACGAGCGCTTTCCGGCCAAGCAGGCGGCCTGGTTCATCGCCGCTCGCAAGGAAGAGGGCGAGCGCCCGCGCGACGTCGACGCGCGCGACCCGCATACGCGCAAACTGGTCGAGATCTACCAGGCCTACGAGGACCAGTGCCAGCGCGAGGGCGTGGTCGACTTCGCCGAACTGCTGCTGCGCAGCTACGAGCTGCTGCGCGACAACGACCCGCTGCGCGAGCATTACCGGCGCCGCTTCATGCACGTGCTGGTCGACGAGTTCCAGGACACCAACAAGCTGCAGTACGCCTGGCTCAAGCTGCTGGCGCCGGCGGCGCACGCGGTGGGCGCCGGTGCGTCGGCCCAGAGCGTGTTCGCCGTCGGCGACGACGACCAGAGCATCTACGCGTTTCGCGGCGCGCGCGTCGGCAACATGGCCGACTTCGAGCGCGAGTACCGCGTGGCGCAGGTCATCAAGCTCGAACAGAACTACCGCTCGGGCGGCCACATCCTCGACGCCGCCAACGCGCTGATCGCGCACAACGAGCGACGCCTGGGCAAGAAGCTGCACACCGACGCCGGCGCCGGCGAACCGGTGCGCGTGTTCGAGGCGACGAGCGACTTCGCCGAGGCGCAGTGGATGCTCGAGGAACTGCAGCAGCTGCACCGCGCCGGCATGGCGCGCAGCGAGACGGCGCTGCTGTATCGCAGCAACGCGCAAAGCCGCGTGCTGGAGAGCGCCCTGTTCAATGCCGGCATGCCGTACCGCGTCTACGGCGGCCTGCGCTTTTTCGAGCGTGCCGAGGTCAAGCACGCGCTGGCCTACCTGCGCCTGATCGAGAACGCCGACGACGACACCAGCTTCCTGCGCGTCGTCAACTTCCCCGCGCGCGGCATCGGCGCGCGCAGCGTCGAGCAGCTGCAGGACGCGGCGCGTGCGGCGGCCGCGGGGGGCGCCGGCCGCAGCCTGAGCGCCAGCGTCGACGCCGTGCCCGGTGCGGCCGGCGCCAAGCTCGCCGCCTTCGTCGCGGCGATCGACGCGATGCGCGACGCCACGCGCGGCCTGACGCTGCGCGAGATCATCGAGCACGTGCTCGAGCGCTCGGGGCTCGTCGCGCACTACCGCAACGAGAAGGAAGGGGCCGACCGCGTCGAGAACCTCGAGGAGCTGGTCAACGCCGCCGAGAGCTTCGTCACCCAGGAGGGCTTCGGCAAGGACGCCGTGGCGCTGCCGGTGGACGAGGCGGCGCCGGCCGCGGGCGCCGCCGCGCCCGACGCCGACACCGGCGAGATCATGAGTCCGCTGGCCGCCTTCCTCACGCATGCCGCGCTCGAGGCCGGCGACAACCAGGCGCAGGCCGGGCAGGACGCGGTGCAGCTGATGACCGTGCACTCGGCCAAGGGCCTG
>JAGWTJ010000052.1 GCA_028869005.1 Burkholderiales bacterium
GCCACATGCTCGACCACACTCAGGTTGTGCGAGATGAACACATAGCCAGTGCCAAACTCTTCCTGCAGGTCCATGAACAGGTTCAGGATCTGCGCCTGGATCGACACGTCGAGCGCGGCCACCGCCTCGTCGCACACCAGCATGCCCGGCTTGACCGCGAGCGCCCGCGCGATGCCGATGCGCTGACGCTGGCCGCCGCTGAACTGGTGCGGGTAGCGGTGGCGCAAGGCCGGGTTCAGGCCGGCCGTCTCGAGTTGCGTGCAGACGTAGTCGTCGACGCCGGCGGCGTCGGTCAGGCCGTGCAGTTGCGCCGCCTCGCCGACGATGCGCGAGATGCGCAGCCGCGGGTTGAGGCTGCCGAACGGATCCTGGAACACCATCTGGATACGCAGCCGCGCGGCCAGTTGCTCCCGCGACGCGAGTTCGTCGCGCCGCTTGCCGTCGATGCGCACGTCGCCGTCGCTGGGCGCGAGCAGTCCGACCGCGATGCGGCCGAGCGTGGACTTACCGCAGCCCGACTCGCCGACGAGCCCCACCACCTCGCCGCGCTGCACCGTGAGATCGACCCGGTCGAGCGCATGCGTGACGACGGGCGGCTTGCCCAGGCCCAGCCGGTCGACGGCGCGGCCGACGAGGCCCGGCGGCGCGCGCTCGCCGAAGCGCTTGCTGATGCCGCTCAACTCGATGAGGGGCGCGAGGGCGGCGCTCACAGGACGACCCCGAGCGCGTTGCATGGCATGACGAGCGGATGGGGGCAGTGGCCTGCGGCGCTCATGACGATGTGCCCGCTGCGTCGGCAGCGGCCGGGCCGGGGTGGAAGCAGCGCACCCGGTGCGCCGACCGTGCCGGGTCGACCGGCGTCTCCTCGGGTCGCGTCGCGCAGATCTCGGTGGCACGCGGACAGCGCGGCGCGAACGCGCAGCCGGGCGGCATCGCCAGCAGCGAAGGCGCGAGGCCGGGGATCTGGCGCAGGCGCCCGCCGCGCCGGTTGGCGCTCGGCACGCTGCCGATCAGGCCCTGCGTGTACGGGTGCTGCGGGTGGTCGAGCACCTCGTCGACCGGGCCGCATTCGACGATGCGCCCGGCGTACATCACGGCCACGTCGTCGGCCAGGCCGGCCACCACCGACAGGTCGTGCGTGATCCAGATGAGCGAGGTGCCCTGTTCGCGCACCAGCCTTTGCACCTCGGAGAGGATCTGCGCCTGGATCGTCACGTCGAGCGCGGTGGTCGGCTCGTCGGCGATGATCAGGTCGGGCTTGTGCAGCAGCGCGATGGCGATGGCCACGCGCTGGCGCATGCCGCCCGACATCTGGTGTGGGTAGGCGCGCAGCCGCTCCTCGGGGCTCGGGATGCCGACCATGCGCAGCGCCGCGACGGCCAGCGCGCAGGCCTCGCGCCCCGACATCCTGCGGTGCGCGTGCACCGCCTCGGTCATCTGCTCCTGCACGCGCAGCACCGGGTTGAGGGTGGCCATCGGATCCTGGAAGATCATCGCGATGCGGTCGCCGCGCAACTCGCGCAGCGCCTTGGGCGCGAGCTGCGTCAGATCGTCGCCCTTGAAGCGCACTTCGCCGGCCTCGATGCGACCGGGCGGGTCGATCAGCCGCATGATGGAAAAGCCGGTGACGGTCTTGCCCGAGCCCGATTCGCCGACCAGCCCGAGCACCTTGCCGCGGCCGAGCGTGAACGACACGCCGTCGACCACCGGCAGTACGCCTTCGCGCGTGTGAAAGCGCGTGCACAGGCCGCGCACGTCGAGCACGGCGGCGTCGGAGGCCGCTGCACTCATCGCTGCAGCCTCGGGTTGAGCACGTCGCGCAACTGGTCGCCGACGAGGTTGATGGCGACGATCGTCAGCAGCAGCGCGATGCCGGGAAAGAAGCTGATCCAGTACTCGTTGGACAGCAGGTACTGGTAGCCGTTGGCGATCAGCAGGCCGAGCGAGGGCTCGGTGATCGGCACGCCGACGCCGAGGAACGACAGCGTGGCCTCGAGCGTGATCGCGCGGGCCACCTGCAGCGCGGCGATCACCATCAGCGGCGGCAGGCAGTTGGGCAGCACATGGCCGATGGCGATGCGCCAGGGCGGCAGCCCCTGGCCGCGCGCGGCGTCGACGTAATCGCGCCGCGTCTCGACCAGCGCCTGGCCGCGCGCCGTGCGCGCGTAGTACGACCACTCGAGCAGCACCAGCGTCAGGATGACGTTGCCCACGCCCTTGCCGAGCCAGGCTAGGATCATCAGCGCCATCAGGATGGTCGGGAACGACAGCAGCAGGTCCACCAGCCGCATCAGCAAGGCGTCGACCCTGCCGCCGGCGTAGGCGGCGAACAGGCCGACCAGCGTGCCGACCACCGCGGCCAGCGCCGCCGAGCCGATGCCCACCAGCAGGCTGATGCGCAGCCCGTAGAGGATCGCCGAGTACAGATCGCGGCCCTGGCCGTCGGTGCCGAGCCAGTAGACATGCCCGTTGCCCGAACTGGCGCTGCCCGGGTGCAGCCGCGCGTCGAGCACGTCGATCTGGTTCAGGTCGTAGGGGTTCTGCAACGAGATCCAGGGCGCGAGCAGCGCCGCCAGCGCGATCAGCGCGAGCACGACCAGCCCCGCCGTCGCCACGCGCGAGGCCAGGAAGTCGGCGGCCATGCGCCACCAGATCGAACGCTCGGCGCCGCGACTCGCGGCCGCGGCGGGGGCGGCGGCAGGCGCGTTCACTTGGCGGCCTCCAGTCGCACGCGCGGATCGAGCAGGCGGTACAACACGTCGACCACCAGGTTGATGGTCACGAACAGCGTCACGACGACGATCAGGTAGGCGACGACCACCGGACGGTCGAGCGAGTTGATGCTGTCGAGGATCAGCTTGCCGGCGCCGGGCCAGGCGAAGATGGTCTCGGTGACGATGGCGAAGGCGATCGTCGAGCCCAGTTCGAGGCCGAGCACCGTGACCAGCGGGATCAGCGTGTTGCGCAGCACGTGCTTGACCATCACGCGCAGCGTGGTCAGGCCCTTGGCGCGCGCGAACTTGACGAAGTCCTGAGGCAGGATCTCGCGCACGCCGGCGCGCGTCAGGCGCATCACCAGCGAGATCTTGAACAGCGCCAGGTTGAACGCCGGCAGCAGCAGGTGGTGCAGCCCGTCGAGCGTGAGGAACGACCAGGGGATGCCGAGCACCGTCACGGTGGCGCCGCGCCCGCTGGCCGGCAGCCAGCCGAGCTGCACGCTGAACACCATGATGAGCATCAGCGCGACCCAGAACGCGGGCAGCGAGAAGCCGACGATGCTGCCGGCCATCAGCGCCTTGGAGATCCAATGGTCGGGTTTCATGCCGGCGTACAGCCCCAGCGGCACGCCGACCACGATGGCCATGACGAGCGCACCGACGGCCAGCTCGAGCGTCGCCGGCAGTCGCTGCAGGATGAGGCGCACGGCGTCTTCCTGGTAGACGAAGCTGCGGCCCAGGTTGCCGCGCGCCGCGCCCTCGACGAAGGCCACGTACTGCTCCCACAGCGGCTTGTCCAGGCCGAGCCGCGCGATGGCCTCGAGGCGCTCCCGCTGGTTGAGGTCTTCGCCGATCAGGATGTCGGCCGGGTTGCCGATCGCGTGCAGGCCGATGAACACGATCACCGTCATGGCCACGATCACGAGCAGTGCCTGGCCGATGCGGCGCGACAGCCAGGCGATCATCGGAGTGCTCCGCGGGCAGCGTCGGCGGCGCGCGCCGTGGCGCGCACGGCGGACTGCGCCGGCACGGCAGGCCGACGCGTTGCCGCCGCCAGCAGTTGCACGCCGGCCGCTTCGCCGTGCTGCGCGCACGCCTCGTCGAGCGTCGCGAGCACGAAGCCGAGCAGCCTCGTCGGCGCGCCGCTCCCTGCGGCCTCGTCGTGCGCCAGCCGCAGATCCTTGCGCAGCAGGCCGAGCGTGAAGGTGACGTCGCCGCCGGCGTCGAACATGCGCTGCGCGTAGGAAGCGAACAGCGGACCGGCGGCCGTGCCGTGGCCGAGGGCCTGCGCGACGAGTTGGCCGTCGAAGCCGCCGGCACGCGCCAGCGACACGCCTTCGGCCAGGCCGAGCAGCGTCGCGGCGATCATCGTCTGGTTGACCAGCTTCATGCGGTAACCCGAGCCGCTCGCTCCGCAGTGCACGACATGACGGCTGCACAGGCGCAGCAGCGCGTCGCAGCGCGCGAACGCGTCTGGGTCGCCGCCGACGAACTGCGCCAGCGTGCCCTGGCGCGCGCCGGCCACGCCGCCACTCACCGGGCAGTCGAGCACCGTGGCGCCGCGCCGCGCGGCGAGTTCGCCCGAGTGGCGCGCGCCGGCCGGCGCCGCGGTCGTCATCTCGAGGTAGACGGCGCCGGGCCGCGCGTGCGGCAGCATCCTGGCGTGCAACTCGGCGACATCGGCGGTGCCGCCGACGATCGTCGCCACGACATCGCACTCGCGCGCCAGTTGCTCGGGCGTGTCGAGCGCGATGGCGCCGGCAGCCACCGCCGACGCAAGGGCCTCGGGCCGGCGCGCCCAGACGCGCACCGCGTGGCCGGCGCCGAGCAGGCGCTCGGCCATCGGCGCGCCCATGCGGCCGAGCCCGATCCAACCGATCGCAGGCGACATGGTCAAGCGGCGCGGTTCGACGCGGCCTGCGGCCATCCGGTGGGCATCGCTGCCCGCTCAGGCCGGCTGCACTGCACGCATCAGCGCGGCGATGCTCGGCTCGGGCAGCGCGATCGGCGCGACGCAGCCGGGGCCGAGCAGGAGGCGGCGTCCGCCGGTCTGCGCGACGGCGTCGCGCACTTCGGCGGCGATCGCCTCGGCGCTGCCATGGCGCAGCGTGCCGTGCTCGTCGAGCCCGCCGACGAGGATGCCCGGAAATCCCTTCGCTGCTGCGGCGAGCGTGGGGCCGGCGGTGCGGTCGTGCCAGTTGAGCATCTGCACGGGGTAGTCGGCGAGCAGCTCGAACATGATGTCGTGGCCGTGCGCATGCAGCATGCTCGCCCGGGCCTTGCCGCGCAGCGCGTTCAGCACCTGAAGGTCATAGGCCTTGCCGAAGTGCTCGTACTCCGCGGCCGAGAGCAGGCGGAAGCTGGCGAGCTGCGTGGCGAAGAAGACGCCATCGGCGCCGGCGTCGATGGCGTCGAGCGCGAAGCGGATCGTCACCTCGGTGATCACGCCGAGCGCGCGCTCGAGCGCGGCGCCCGAGCAGCGCAGGTCGGCAAAGAGGCCCTCGGTGGCGAGCTTGCGTGCCGTCGTCAGCGGGCTGAACACGGTCTGCAGCAGCGGCACCTCGCCCTTCAACTCGCGCGCAGCGGCGGCCAGCGCGCGGTTCTGGCGTCCGTAGCTGCCCTGGCGCACGTCGAGCGTGCCCAGCCTGGCCCAGTCTTCGGTGCGCGTGACGGCCGGCTTGACGACCTCGCGCGCGCCGTTGGGCGAGCCGCGGTAGGCGCTGACCGCACCCCAGTCCTCGACGCCGTAGGTGCCCGAGGGCATGAACTTGACGACGTCGAACTGCCACTTGCGCTGCCAGGCGAGCGTGTGCGCCACCAGCTTGTCGGGATCGAGATCGTCGTCGGGAAAGTGGCGCCACAGTGCGACCGGCGCGCGGTCGGTGGCGGCGCCTTGCATCGCAGCTTCGATGCGTTGCCAGTGGGTCATCGCTTGCATGCTTGCCTGGTTGCCCGCTCTGTAAGGTTGCGTGAAGCCTGCAGTCTTGCACGCAGCGCGCGCATCGACAAACGGGCTGTGGCAAAACGTGGTTTCGTCGGTGGCGAAGGCGGGCGACTCAGCGCGGCGTGGTCAGCAGCTCGAGCAGCGCCTGCACGGGCGCCGACAGCTGCGCCCCATCGCGTCGCGCGCACACGCTGAGCGGGCGTCGGGCCCAGGGCTCGTCCAGACGCAGCACGTCCAGCCCGCGCAGCGGCTGGTCGCGCAGCACCGAGCGCGGCACGATCGCCAGCCCGGCACCCGAGCGCACGAGCGCGATGACGGCGCTGAAGGCGGCCACCTGCACGCGTACGTCCAGATGGTGGCCGAGCGCAGCGGCGCGGCCGACCAGGAAGGTGTGGATCGCTGCGCCGCTGCGCAGCGAGATGAAGGGGTGGGCGAGGCACTCGGCGAAGCCGATCTTGCCGCCGCGCCCGAGCCGCGCCTTGTGCGGCACCAGGGCCACCAGTTCGTCCTCGCGGTAAGGGGCGAACGCGAGCTGCGGATGCTCGCCCGACCAGGTGACGACACCCAGGTCGGCACGGCCCTCGGCCACTGCGGCGACGATGTCGATGCTCAGGCGCTCCTCGAGGACCACGCGCACGCCGGGAAAGCGCCGGAAGTACGCCGCCAGGTCGTCGGGCAGGTACGAGGCGATCGCCGTGCTGTTGGCGAACAGCGTGATCTGGCTCTTGATGCCGTGCGCGTAGGGCGCCAGATCGGCGTGCATCTGCTGCAGCTCGGCCAGACAGCGGCGGACGTGCTCGATCATGACCTGCCCGGCGCGTGTCAGCTCCACGCCATGCGCGTGGCGGCTGAACAGCCGCACGCCCAGGTGCTGCTCGAGCTGCTTGATGCGCAGGCTGGCCGACGACGGCGCCAGAAAGCACGCCGCCGCGCCGCGCGTGACGTTGCCGGCGTCGGCGACGGCAATGAAGAGCTTGAGGTCGACCAGGTCGTAGCGCATCGTTCGGCTGCCGCGAAACCGGCTTTCGCGATTATCCGTTTGTGCGTCGCAGCCCGGCATGGAACACTGACCGCGACCCTTGCCGCAAGGCGACCACGAAAAGGACCGGCCATGCCTCACGCCTGGACGTTGCAAGCCATCGACTCGATCGAGCGCGACTTCGAGCGCTCGTCCGACACCCATCTGATCCTGCTCGACCTGCCGGCGCTGGCCGGAGTGCGGCTGTACGTCAAGGACGAATCGACGCATCCCACCGGCAGCCTCAAGCACCGGCTGGCGCGCTCGCTGTTCCTGTACGGTCTGTGCAACGGCTGGATCCGCGAGGGCACGACCGTGATCGAGGCGTCGTCGGGCAGCACGGCGGTGTCGGAAGCGTACTTCGCGCGCATGCTGGGGCTGCCGTTCATCGCGGTGATGCCGCGCAGCACATCGCCGGCGAAGGTGGCGCAGATCGAGTTCTACGGCGGCACCTGCCACTTCGTCGACAGCGGGGCTCAGGTGTACAGCGAGGCCGAACGGCTGGCGCGCGAGCGCGGTGGCCACAACATGGACCAGTTCACCTACGCCGAGCGCGCCACCGACTGGCGCGGCAACAACAACATCGCCGATTCGATCTTCCAGCAGTTGAAGCGCGAGCCGCATCCGATTCCGAGCTGGATCGTCGTCGGCGCCGGCACCGGCGGCACGTCGGCGACGATCGGACGCTACCTGCGCTACCAGCGCCACGCCACGCGACTGGCGGTGGTCGACCCCGAGCACTCGGTGTTCCTCGACTACTTCGAGCACCGCGACGCGTCGGTGACGAGCGCGCGCGGCTCCGACATCGAGGGCATCGGCCGGCCGCGCGTCGAGCCTTCGTTCGTGCCCGACGTGATCGATCGCATGATCCGCGTGCCCAACGCCGCGTCGTACGCGGCGATGCGCCATCTCGAAGGCCTGGTCGGACGACGCTACGGCGGCTCGACCGGCACCGATTTCTACGGCGCGCTGCAACTGGCCTGCGAGATGGCGGCGCGCGGCGAGGCAGGCTCGATCGTCACGCTCGCCTGCGACCCCGGCGAGCGCTACCTCGACACCTACTACAGCGACGCCTGGCTGGCCGCGAACGGCTACGACATCGCGCCCTACCGCACGCAGGTCGAGCAGGCCTGCGCGAGCGGGCGCTGGGCCGACCTGCGGGCCTGAAGCCGCGGCGCGCGCACGTCGTGCGCCGCCGACGCCGGCTCTTGCGCAGCGCCGGCCGCCTGCAGTCCACGCCATCCGGCGCGCCTGCGCGATTGGGTATCCTCGCCTTCAATCCGATATTCGTTTTGTCCATTGAAAGCAAGGGGTTTTCGTCATGCATGCCGATCCACGGATCGCGAAGATCTATGAGCAGGTCGTGCGCCGCAACGCCGGCGAGATCGAGTTCCACCAGGCCGTCAAGGAGGTCATCGACTGTCTCGGCCCGGTGCTGAAGAAGCACCCGCAGTACGCCGACCAGAAGGTCATCGAGCGCATCTGCGAGCCCGAGCGCCAGATCATCTTCCGCGTGCCCTGGGTCGACGATCGCGGCGAGGTGCAGATCAACCGCGGCTTTCGCGTGCAGTTCAGCAGCGTGCTCGGGCCCTACAAGGGAGGGTTGCGCTTCCATCCTTCGGTGTACCTGGGGATCATCAAGTTCCTGGGTTTCGAGCAGATCTTCAAGAACGCCGTCACCGGCATGCCGATCGGCGGCGGCAAGGGCGGCTCCGACTTCGACCCCAAGGGCCGCTCGGACGCCGAGGTGATGCGCTTTTGCCAGAGCTTCATGACCGAGATGCACCGCCATCTGGGCGAGTACACCGACGTGCCGGCGGGCGACATCGGTGTCGGCGCGCGCGAGATCGGCTTCCTGTTCGGCCAGTACAAGCGCATGACCAACCGCTATGAGTCGGGCGTCATCACCGGCAAGAGCCCGCAGTGGGGCGGTGCGCTGGTGCGGCGCGAGGCCACCGGCTATGGCTGCGTGTTCTTCGTCGACGAGATGCTCAAGGCACGCGGCAAGTCGGTCGAGGGCATGAAGTGCGTGGTCTCGGGCTCGGGCAACGTGGCGATCTACGCCATCGAGAAGCTCGAGCAGCTCGGTGCGCATGTGGTCGCCTGCTCGGACTCCAACGGCGTCATCCACGACCCGCAGGGCATCCGGCTCGACACGGTCAAGCGTCTGAAGGAAGTCGAGCGCCGGCGCATCCGCGACTACACCGAGGCGCACCGCGAGGCGCGCTACATCGAAGGCGGCTGCATCTGGGACATTCCCTGCCAGGTCGCGCTGCCCTGCGCCACCGAGAACGAGCTCGACGAGCGCGCCGCGCGCACGCTGCTGGCCAACGGCTGCATCGCCGTGGGCGAGGGCGCCAACATGCCCTCGACGCCGGGCGCGGTGAAGCTGTTCGTGGACTCGGGCATCGCCTACGGCCCCGGCAAGGCCGCCAACGGCGGCGGCGTCTCGACCTCGGCGCTCGAGATGCAGCAAAACGCCAGCCGTGACGCCTGGACCTTCGAGTTCAGCGAGCAGCGCCTGCACGAGATCATGCGCAACATCCACCGCAACTGCTACGAGACGGCCGAGGCATACGGCAGCCCCGGCAACTACGTGATCGGTGCCAACATCGCCGGCTTCAAGCGCGTGGCCGAGGCGATGCTGGCGTTCGGGGTGATCTGAAGACTCCGGCGGCGGCGCTCGCCGCGCCGCCTTCGCGGCGTGCGGCGGCGAGCGGCGGCCTGCCGGTGTGTCGCGGGTCCTGTCACGCGGGTGTCACATGCGCCACCTAGAGTGCGCAGCGTCACCACTCGAACACGGATCTCCACATGTCGATTTCACGCGCGCGCGCCGCCGCCGCGACCCTTCTGGCGCTCGCTCTGAGCGCCGGCGCCTGCGCCCAGGACATCACCGGGGCCGGCGCCTCCTTTCCGGCGCCGCTGTATGCCAAGTGGGCCGACGCCTACCACAAGGCCAGCGGCGCGCGCATCAACTACCAGTCGGTCGGATCGGGCGCGGGCATCCGGCAGATCAAGGCCAAGACGGTCGACTTCGGCGCCTCCGACATGCCGCTGGCCGATGCCGAACTGGAGCGCGACGGCCTCATGCAGTTCCCGACGGTGATCGGCGGCATCGTGCCGGTCGTCAACATCGCCGGCGTCGCTCCCGGCCAACTCAGGCTGACCGGCGCGGTGCTGGGCGACATCTACCTCGGCAAGATCACGCGCTGGAACGACGCCGCGATCATGTCGCTCAATCCGGGCCTGGCGCTGCCGGACGCGGCCATCGCGCCGGTGCGCCGCGCCGACGGATCCGGCACCACCTTCGGCTTCACCAACTACCTGTCCAAGGTGAACGGGGAATGGAAGTCCAAGGTCGGTGAAGGGGCCGCCGTCAACTGGCCGACCGGGGCTGGCGGCAAGGGCAACGAGGGCGTGGCCGCCTTTGTGCAGCGCCTGCCCAACAGTATCGGTTACGTCGAATTCGCCTACGCCAGCGCCAACCGACTGGCGCATGCGCTGCTGCGCAACCAGGCGGGCGCCTATCCGGCCCCGGACGACTCGACGTTCAAGGCCGCGGCGGCCGGTGCCGACTGGAATCGAACCTTCTACCAGGTGCTTACCGACCAGGCCGGCAAGGACGCCTGGCCCATCACGAGTGCCACCTTCATCCTGATGCACAAGGTGCAGGACAAGCCGGCGCAGGCCGCGGCGGCGCTGAAGTTCTTCGAGTGGTCGTACGCGCACGGCGACAAGATGGCGATCGAACTCGAATACGTGCCTCTGCCCGACAGCGTGAAGGCGCAGGTGCGCGCCGCCTGGGGTCAGATCCGGGATGCCGGCGGCAAGGCGGTCGGGTTCAAGTAGGACCCGCCCGTCGGCCCACCCGAGCCGCAACAGGAGTCTTCGGCATGAGTGTCGCGATGCGCACGCCACCGCTAGCCGCGACCGCGGCGCTGCCGCAGGACAGCGCCGGCGCCGGCTTGCCGCGGCGACGGCGCGCGTCGGCAGCCGATGCCGCCTTCGCGCTGGCCGCGCACGCGGCGGCGTGGATCACGCTGGCGTTGCTGGCGGGCATCGTCGCGTCGCTCGTCGTCGGCGCCTGGCCCGCGATCCGCACCTACGGGCTGGCGTTCCTGTGGCACAGCGAGTGGGATCCGGTCGCCGGCCGCTTCGGCGGCCTGGTGATGATCTACGGCACGCTGGCCACTTCGCTCGTCGCGCTGGCGATCGCCGTGCCGGTGAGCTTCGGCATCGCGCTGTTCCTGGTCCAGCTGGCACCGCGCTGGCTGCGCCGCCCGCTTGGCGTCGCCATCGAACTGCTGGCGGCGGTGCCGTCCATCGTCTACGGCATGTGGGGTCTGCTGGTGTTCGGCCCGGTGCTGGCCAGCACTGTGCAGCAGCCGCTGCAGCGGCTGTTCGGCGGGGTGCCGCTGCTCGGCGCGCTGGTGTCCGGTCCGCCGGTGGGCATCGGCATCCTGTCGGCCGGGATCATCCTCGCCATCATGATCATTCCGTTCATCGCCGCCGTCATGCGCGACGTGTTCGAGACCACGCCGACCATGCTCGTGGAATCGGCCTACGGCCTCGGCGCCACCACCTGGGAGGTGGTGTGGAAGGTGGTGCTGCCGCATGCCAAGAGCGGCGTCGTCGGTGCCGTCATCCTCGGGCTGGGCCGTGCGCTGGGCGAGACGATGGCGGTGACCTTCGTCATCGGCAACTTCAACCAGCTGAATTCGCTGTCGCTGTTCGAGGCCGCCAACAGCATCACGTCGGCGCTGGCCAACGAGTTCGCCGAGGCCAGTCCGGGGCTGCACGAGGCCTCGCTCATTTATCTCGGACTGATTCTGTTCGTCATCACCTTCGTCGTGCTCGC
Source organism: Burkholderiales bacterium (assembly GCA_028869005.1). Taxonomy (GTDB): domain Bacteria; phylum Pseudomonadota; class Gammaproteobacteria; order Burkholderiales; family Burkholderiaceae_C; genus Rubrivivax. Next base: position 11,538 of record JAGWTJ010000052.1, read on the forward strand.
GCTGTCCAGGTGGCTGCTGGCGCGACTGCGGCGCCGCGAAGGGGCGCGCGCGTGAACGCCAGTGGCAGCGGCAGTGGCGCGGCGCGGCTGCGGCGGCATCGCCGGCGCCGACGGCTGAACGCCGTCGCGCTGACGCTCGCGCTCGGCGCCATGGCGTTCGGCCTGTTCTGGCTGGCGTGGATCCTGATGACGACGGTGCGACTGGGCATCGGCGGCCTGTCGCTCGCGGTGTTCACCGAGGCGACGCCGCCGCCACAGGCGGCCGGCGGCGGCCTCGCCAATGCGATCGCGGGTTCGGGCCTGATGGTGCTGCTGGCGACCGCGCTGGGGGCGCCGATCGGCGTGCTCACCGGGGTCTATCTGGCCGAGTACGGTCGCGGCAGCCGGCTCGCCCGCACGACGCAGTTCATCAACGACATCCTGCTGTCGGCGCCGTCGATCGTCATCGGCCTGTTCGTCTACACCTTGATCGTCGTGCGTTTCAGGTCCTTCTCGGGCTGGGCCGGTGTGGTGGCACTGGCGCTGATCGTCGTGCCGGTGGTCGTGCGCACCACCGAGAACATGCTGCGGCTGGTGCCCGACACGCTGCGCGAGGCGGCGTACGCGCTGGGTACGCCGAAGTGGAAGGTGATTCTCGCCATCACGCTGAAGTCGGCGCGTGCCGGCGTCGTCACCGGCGTGCTGCTGGCGCTGGCGCGCATCGCCGGCGAGACGGCGCCACTGCTGTTCACCTCGCTCAACAACCAGTTCTTCGCCGCCAGCCTGTCCGAACCGACGGCCAGCCTGCCGGTGACGATCTTCAAGTTCGCGATGAGTCCCTACGACAACTGGCGTCAGCTCGCCTGGGCCGGCGTCTTCATCGTCACGCTGGGCGTGCTGGCGCTCAACATCGCGGCGCGGCTGGCGTTCGGCCGCAGGCAATGACGTCGCAGGAGGCGATGGCTCGATGGACACCCAGACGCAGCCGGCGCTGCACGAACGACCCAAGATCGCGGTGCGCGACCTGGACTTCCACTACGGCTCGTTCCAGGCGCTCAAGCACGTGCGCATCGACATCCCGGCGCGCAAGGTGACGGCCTTCATCGGGCCGTCGGGCTGCGGCAAGAGCACGCTGTTGCGCGTGTTCAACCGCATGTACGAGCTGTACCCGGAGCAGCGCGCGCAAGGGCAGGTGTGGCTGGACGGCGAGGACCTGCTGCGCCCGGGGCTGGACGTGGCGCTGATCCGCGCCAAGATCGGCATGGTGTTCCAGCGGCCGACGCCGTTCCCGATGTCGATCTACGACAACATCGCCTTCGGCGTACGGCTGTTCGAGGCGCTGCCGCGCGTGGAGATGGACGAGCGCGTCGAGTGGGCGCTGCGCAAGGCGGCGCTGTGGCACGAAGTCAAGGACAAGCTCGCGCAAAGCGGCGCCGGCCTGTCGGGCGGGCAGCAGCAGCGCCTGTGCATCGCGCGCTGCATCGCCATCAAGCCCGAGGTGCTGCTGCTCGACGAGCCGTGCTCGGCGCTCGATCCGATCGCCACCGGCAAGATCGAGGAGCTGATCGGCGAGCTCAAGGCCGACTACACGGTGGTCATCGTCACCCACAACATGCAGCAGGCGGCGCGCGTCAGCGACTACACGGCCTACATGTACCTGGGCGACATCGTCGAGTTCGGGCCCACCGCCGCGCTGTTCATGAAGCCGGCGAAGAAGGACACCGAGGACTACATCACGGGCCGGTTCGGATGAACCGCGGGGGCAAACCGATGAGCGACAAGCATCTGTCGACGCAGTTCGACGCCGAGCTGAGCGGCATCTGCGCTCGCGTGCTCGAGATGGGCGGCCTGGTCGAGTCGCAGGTGGCGCAGGCGCTGCACGCGTTGACCCACGCCAGCACCGAGTCGGCCGAGCAGGTGCTGCGCGACGAGGCGCGCGTCAACCGCATGGAGCTCGAGATCGACCGTGAGCTGCAGACCACCATCGCCTTGCGCCAGCCGGCGGCGCGCGACCTGCGGCTGCTGATCGCGGTGAGTCGGGCGACCGCTAATCTCGAGCGCGCCGGCGACGAGGCGGCGCGCATCGCGCGCGTCGCCCAGCGGCTGGCGGGTACCGGCATCGCGCCGCGCATGCCGCTAGCCGACCTCGCCTTCGAGGCCGATCTGGCGATCGCGCAACTGCGCAAGACGCTCGACGCCTTCGCCAGGCTCGATGCGCCGCGCGCGTTCGAAGTGCTGGCGCAGGACGATCAGATCGACCGCGAGTTCGAGGGTCTGCTGCGCAAGCTGATCACCTTCATGATGGAGGATCCGCGCACCATCTCCGCCAGCATCGACCTGGTGTTCGTGGCCAAGGCCATCGAGCGCGTGGGCGACCATGCGAAGAACCTGGCCGAGGCCATCATCTACGTCGTCGAAGGCACCGACGTGCGCCACGCGTCGCTGGACGCGCTCGACGACGTGACGCGGTGAGGAGGTGACGGTGGCACGGGTGCTGGTGGTCGAGGACGAGCCTGCGATCGCGGAGCTGGTGGCGCTGCAGCTGCGCCACGCGGGCTTCGACGTGTGCCTGGCGGCCGACGCCGAGGCGGCGCGCGTCGAGGTCGACCGCATGCTGCCGGACCTCGTGCTGCTGGACTGGATGCTGCCGGGCGAAAGCGGACTGGCGCTCGCGCGGCGCTGGCGCGGCGACGAGCGCACGCGTGCGCTGCCGTTCATCATGCTCACCGCGCGCGCTCAGGAGGCCGACAAGGTGGCGGCGTTGGACACCGGAGCCGACGACTATCTGACCAAGCCGTTTTCGCCGAAGGAGCTGCTGGCCCGCATTCGCGCCGTGCTGCGCCGTCGCGCGCCCGAGGCGCTGGACGTTGCGGTCGAGGTCGGCGGCTTGCGCCTGGACCCCGTCACCCGGCGCGTGACGCGGCGTGTCGGTGCGGCGGATCTCGAAGCGAAGCTCGGCCCCACCGAGTTTCGGCTGCTGCACTTCCTGCTCGCGCACCCGGAACGCGTGCACAGCCGTTCCCAGCTGCTCGACCGGGTGTGGGGCGATCATGTCTTCATCGAGGAGCGCACGGTGGACGTCCATGTCAAGCGCCTGCGCGAGGCGCTGGGGCCGCTGCACTGTGCCGACCTCGTCGAGACGGTGCGCGGCGCCGGCTACCGCTTGGCGCGGCCAGCGCGCGACGCGGCTGCGTAGCGGCCGGCCCAGCCCGGCGGCGCCGACATGTGGGAAATCGCGGTGCGCATGCTCGGGCCGCTGGCGGCAGGGCTGGTCGGCGCTGCGGTCGGCTGGCTGATCGGGCAGCCGATCGGCTGGCCGCGTGCGGCGCTGGCCGCCGGGGCCGTGTTGGGCGCCGGCGCGGTGCTGCTGCGCGATGCGCTGCGCGCCTGGCGACTGATGCACTGGCTGCGCGCCGCGCCGGGGGCCGAGGTGCCGCGCAGCGGCGGCTTCTGGGGTGAACTGGCGTACCGCATCGAGCGGTCGCTGCGACGACACGAGCGCGCGGTCGAACAGGAGCGCCGACGCCTCAGCCAGTTCCTGTCGGCGATCGAGGCGTCGCCCAACGGCTTCATCCTGCTCGATGCCCACGACCAGATCGAGTGGTGCAACGCCGCGGCGGCGCAGCACTTCGGGCTGCAGCCGGTGCGCGACCTGCGCCAGCGCATCACCAACTTGATCCGCGTGCCGGCCTTCGTGGCGTACCTGCAGGCCGCACACTTCGACACGCCGGTGACCTTCGTCGGCCCGGCGGGCGAGGCGACGCTGTCGGTGCTGGTCCGACCGTACGGCGAAGGCGCCCGGCTCGTGCTGTCGCAGGACGTCACCGAGCGCGAGCGCGCCGACGCCATGCGACGCGACTTCGTGGCCAACGTGTCGCACGAGATCCGCACGCCGCTGACGGTGCTCGCCGGTTTCGTCGAGACGCTGGCGCAACTGCCGCTCGCCGAGGACGAGCGCGCGCGCGTGCTGGCGCTGATGGCGCAGCAGGCCGATCGCATGCAGGCGCTGGTGGCGGACCTGTTGACGCTGGCTCAGCTCGAGGGCAGCCCGCCACCGGCCACCGATCGGTGGTTCGGCGTCGCCGCACTGCTGGCGCGCGCGCGATCGGACGGCGCGGCCCTGTCCGGCGGCCGGCACGCGCTGGTCGCGAGCGGCGGCGAAGACGCCGACATCGCCGCCAGCGAGCCGGAACTGCACAGCGCCGTCGCCAACCTCGTCGGCAACGCGCTGCGCTATACGCCGGACGGTGGACGCATCGAGTTGCGCTGGGTCTGGCGCGACGACGGCGGCGGCGCCATCGAAGTCATCGACAACGGCATCGGCATCGCGCGTGAACACCTGCCGCGTCTGACCGAGCGCTTCTATCG